>NZ_BDBA01000004.1 GCF_001612745.1 Nocardia amamiensis NBRC 102102
TAGGGCGGCGAGGTCGCGGACCCCGGTCGGCGTGCTGGTGCTGCCTGCCTGGCCGAGGCCGGTCGCCATGGCCTGCAGGGTTTGAGCGATGGCTGGGCTGGCGGCGGAGGCGACGATGACTTGCGGGGTGCCGGAGCCGAGGTCGATCGCCCCGTATACCTGCCGGTCGCGGATGAGTTGTTCCGCGGCCGTGGTGTCGGTGACTTCGGTGATGTCGAAGCCGCCTGGCAGGCGTCGGTCGAGTGCGGTCCGGGTCTGCGCGACCGCGGTGGCCGGCCCGGCGACGGCGATCGGGACATCGTGGACCGACGACCGTACCGACGGCCAGGCGAAGGCGACCAGCAGCACGCTGGTGATCGCCGTGAGCAGGACGACCGCTGCGGCGACCTTCGGCCATCGCGACGGAAGTGTATCGGTGGCGAGCGGTGCCCGCGTGGTCATGTCTACTCCTCGGACAGCTGGGCCGTGACCGGTGTTCAACGCAGGGTGAGTGGGGTCTCGGATTCGATGTGGGTCAGTTTGTGCGGGTTGCGGACGTAGTAGACGCCGCTGATGTGGGTGTCCTCGACGCGCAGCGCGATGACGCCGTCGAGTTCCCCATTCACGTGCAGAGCCAGTGCGGGGCTACCGTTGACCGTCGTCGGCTCGACGGTGAGCACGACGTCGTTCTTGGTGAGGCCGCCGACGATGAAGCGGGCTACCTTGTCGGCACCGATGACCGGCCGTGGTGTCGCCTTCTTGATGCCGCCTCCGTCGCTGATCGCCACAACGTCCGGGGCGAGCACGTCGAGCAGGCCCTGTAGGTCTCGTGTCTCGAGCGCACGCTGGAACGCTTCGAGAACTGCCTGGGCCTGGCGCGCGGTGACCGAGCGGCGCGGACGGCGGGCTTCGACGTGGCGGCGGGCGCGATGGGCGATCTGATGCACGGCGGCGGGGGTCTTGTCCACCGCGGCCGCGATCTCGTCGTAGCCGATCCCGAATGCTTCGCGCAAGACGAACACCGCCCGCTCGGTCGGGGTCAATGTCTCGAGTACGAGCATCAGCGCCATCGAGACGCTTTCGGCGAGTTCGACATCGGCGGCCACATCCGCAGTGGTGAGCAGTGGCTCCGGCAGCCAGGAGCCCACGTATGACTCCCTGCGGCGTTTCATCGACCGCAGCCGGTTGAGCGCTTGGCGGGTGGTGACCCGAACCAGGTAGGCACGAGGTTCGTCGACCTGCGCCGCGTCGACTCCGACCCAGCGCAGCCAGGTCTCCTGCAAGACGTCGTCGGCGTCGGCCCCCGATCCGAGCATTTCGTAGGCGACGGTGAACAGCAGATTGCGATGCGCGACGAACGTTTCGGTCGCCTCGACGGTGGCGCGGTCGCGACTGGCGAATTCCTGTGGGGTGTTCATGGGGTCCTCTCCCGTGCGTCGTGAGGTCCGAGTTCGGGTCGCCGATCACGCACGATGTGCGGCAGCGTCCGAGGAGATCCGGGCGATGACGGACATCGTGCGGCCGAGATCACCGGCAGCCGACACTGGGTTCTGTGTTCTACGCGACCGTCTCCGCCGCGTCGCTGTGCTGGGCCGCCAGCTGCGCCGGCCGATGCTGGCCGTCCTTCGGCCAGTGGTGCGAACCGGGCTTACGCGCCTCGGTCACCAGATGTTTCACGCTGGCGGCACAGCTGAACTCCTTGATCGTCTTGCCCGCGAACCCGGTGAAGTACAGCGGCACCGCGGTGTCGTCCTTGTGAGCGAGCTGGAAGATCCCGGTGCGGCGGCCGAAGCTGATGCACATCGCGGGAAACGACAGGTCGATCGGCGTCGGCTGCTTGCCCGCGATCCGGTTCAGCACGGTGTCGGCGGCATGCGCACCCAGGCACCCCGCGGCGTAGGCGCTCATCCTGAACGGCAGGTCGGATGGTGCCGACGAGTCACCCGCCGCGACGATGCGCTCGTCGTCGACACTGGTCAGTGTCTCGTCGGTAAGCAGACGCCCGGCGGCATCGGTACGCAGCCCGCTAGTGGCCGCCAGGTCGGGGACACCGAAACCCACGGTCCACACGGTGACCTGACTTGCCAACGTGCGGCCGTCGGCGAGTTCCACGGCCTCCCGTGTGACCGCGGTAACCGACGCATCGGGGCCTTCCAGCACGCTGACTCCCAGCTCGGCGAGGTATTTGCGGGCGGTGCGCCGGGCCCTCGGGTGCAGATACGGACCGAGCTCACCGCCAGAGACCAGCGTCACGGCGCGCCCCTGCTCCGCCAGCTCCGCGGCGGTCTCGATGCCAGCCGGACCGCCCCCGACGACCGTCACCGGGGCCGTCATCGACGTGTCGAAGAGCACCGACCGCAGCCGCTGCGCCGCCTCCAAGGTCGCGACCGGGTAGGCGAACTCGGCCGCGCCCGGCACCCGCGGGCCGCCGCTGACGCTGCCCACCGCGTAGATCAGATAGTCGTAGCCGATCGTGCCGCCCTCGGCCAGGGCCACACTGCGCCCGGCCGCATCGATCCGCGTCACGTTGTCGACGACCAGCCGCACACCATCGGCCAGGACGTCCTGGTATTCGACGACCGCATCGTGCGTCCCGCCCACCAACTGGTGCAGGCGCAGTCGCGGAACGAAGACCGGGCGCGGGTTGATCACGGTCACCGTCACGTCCTCGCGCTGCGTCAAACGATTGGCCGCCATCACACCGGCGTATCCGCCGCCGATCACGACCACATCGGTGTTCTTGCTCATGGTGTCTCCTTCGCTTCGAGAGGCTCGTGAACAAGACACCGCGGCGACGAGAATCCTGACACTCTGTGACGCAGGTCACCGAATGGCTCGCGTGATCGTCCACCATCCAGTGTTCTGAAAGTGGGTGAAGGTGGGCGCGTGCCCGCCTGTCTGTGTCGGAGCGGGCTCGACCTCGACCCCCGGGTGGCTCGACCTGCGCGTGGCCGTCGCGGCGGGCACCTGCGGCGTGCTTGTGCGCGCCGCGACGGTGGAATCCGCACTCACCCGCCAGAGGATGCGGTCAGCGGCATCGGCGATGGCCTGCGGCATCTTCCAGATCAGTGCCTACACTCCCGCGCGCTGCCACCGCCGGAACAGCCGTTACACCGCCGGAACAGCCCGTACACCGTCTGCCACAGCCCGTGACACTCCGGCACGTCCCGCCAAGTCCGCGCAGATGGCCGTGTGGTCATCGAGCGAGAACCGTGTCATGTGCCAGGCAGCGCGAGAATGCGGCCACGTGCACGTTGAGGTTTGAGCCGACTTCGGCGACAGCTGCTTTCGCTCGCCTTCGAGATCACGCCCGAGACACCAATGTCATGGGACATCACTGCTACCGGGGTCGAATGGCCGCGAACTCGATGGGCAACTGAGCAGGTCCACGCAGATTGACGTGTTCCCGGTAGCGCGGGGGGTCCACCGGTAGCGATGGGGATTCGACGCGCTGGGCGAACCGGGTCAGTGCTACCCGTGCTTCCAAGCGGGCCAGCGGTGCGCCGACGCAGAAGTGGGCTCCGAGGCCGAAGGCCAAGTGGCGATTGTCGCGGGCCGGATCGAATCGGTCGGGGTCGGCGAACACCGCGGGATCGCGATGTGCGGCGGCGATCAGCAGCACTACCAGGTCGCCGCCCTGAATGTCCATGCCGCCGATGGTCAGATCGTCGGCGGCGATGCGTGGAATCAGCTGAACCGGAGGGTCGAACCGCAACGTCTCCTCGACCACACCGGGTCCTCGGTCCGGGTCCGCGCGGAGTGCGGCGAGTTCATGGGGCCGGCGCAGCAAGGCGAGGGTCGCGTTGGCGATGAGGTTGACCGTTGTCTCATGTCCCGCGACCAGTAGCAGCGCGCAGGTCGCGATGAGCTCCGCGTGGGTGAGCACGTCACCGGCGTCCTCGGCCGCGATGAGTTCGGAGAGCAGATCCGGGCCCGGCGTGCAGCGGCGGCGTTCGGTGAGTTCTTCGAAGTATGCGTGCAATTCGGTGCCGGCGCGCTGGATTTCGGCCTTGTCGGCGCGGAACTGAGGAGCCGCGCGCGAGGTCGGATCGAGGGTGCGCGACAGCAGCGCGGACCAATTGCTCAGCCGCGCTTCGTCTTCCAACGGCACACCGAGCAGTTCACAGATCACGGTCACGGGGAGCGGATAGGCCAAGTGCTCGACCGCGTCGAAGGTCCCGGCATGGGCGCGCTGGTCGAGCAGATCGTCGACGATCTCGGTGATTCGCGGCTCCAACTGCCGGGCGACGCGCGGAGTGAACGCCTTCGACACCAGGCGGCGCAGGCGGGTGTGGTCCGGCGGGTCGAGGAAGAGGAACGACGGCTTCGCCTGTGCCGCACCGTCTTCGCGTGTTCCGTCGTAGATGGGCATGGAACCGAGCTGCAACCGCGCGAGCGACCGGTCGACGCTGGCCCGCGGATCGCGCAGCATCGCGGCGCAGTCGTCGTAACGGGTCAGTACGACCACGGGTGCGGTGCCGATCCGGAACGGGCCGGACTCGCGCAGCCGGGCGAAAAGGGGGTACGGGTCCGGCCGCACCGCCGGGTCGAGCAGCCGCACGTAGTCGTCGGTCGGGTGGTTCGTGGTCGTCATCGACACTCCCAGCGGTCCGGCCCGGAGTCGGCGCCGAGCTTATCGGTATTATTCCGATACCGATGGTAGGAAGGCAATACCGCTAGGGGATGCGAAAATGTCGCCATGACACTCCGGCGCCCGGTCGACGATTCGGTCACCCGCGTCGTCGAACTGCTCGGCGACCGGTGGACCATCCTGCTGATCGCCGAGGCGTTCTTCGGGGTGCACCGCTTCAGCGATTTCGCCCGCAATATCGGCATCACCAACCGCAATCTGCTCACCAGCCGCCTGCGCATGCTGATCGACGCGGGCATCCTCACCCGCACCGACCACGGCGGTGGACGCGTCGACTATCACCTCACCGCCGCGGGCCGCGAGCTGTATCCGATCGTCATCTCCATGATGGTCTGGGGTGACAAGCACCTGGTCGGGGCGGAAGGCCCGCCGATCGTGCTCGAACATCGCCGCTGCGGACACCAGACCGCGCCGGTGCTGGTTTGCGACCACTGCCGCGAGCCGCTCGACCCGCGCGAGGTCGAACCCAAGGCGGGGCCGGGCTTCCACCAGCCGCCAGGCGCCGAACAAACCGGATAGCCAGGTTCGTAGGCCCTTTCGAGCCGCTGTCGGCACGGCAGCGGGCGGACATCGAGGACAGTGTTGGTCCGGTCGCCGAGACCGCCGGAGCGGATCCGCCCGCGGTGCGCTGGAACTGGCGCCGTTCAGTCCAGCAGGCGGAAGAAGGCTTCGGCTAGATAGAACGGCAGCAGGACGTAATACAGCAGCATCGCCATCGAATCGGCTCCGATCATGAACGCAGGTCCCACGTCGTGCGGCACGTCGCACCGGGATTGGAGACCGAGTGGTCTCACGAGAGCGGGACGCTAGTGCAGCGTCGCATCGTCGGCAAGACCGATCAGCGTGTCGCCGGACAGCAGCGTGCCTGCGTTACTCGCGGCGGATCCTGGCCAGCCACGCGGCGAGATCGACTTTGCCGGATTCGGAGACCTCCAGGCCTTCCGCGTTCTGGGCCACCGTGTCGGTGATCCGTCCCCGGTAGCGAGTAGGACGCAGGTCCTCCAGCGTCCAGCCGTCGCGGAAGGATTCCCGGATCAGGGTGTCGCTGATCCGAGGACCGAACCCGGGCTCGGTGTCGGAGAGCGCGAGGACATGGAGAATGCCGCCGGGCTTGCAGACCGCATGCAGGCTGCGGACATACGCGGCGCGCTCGGCGTCCTCGGTCCCGAAAACATGGAACAACGCGCTGTCGACGATGGTGTCGAACGCGGGCGCAGATCCGGGCGGGTCACCGGCGAAATCCGCTCGTTCGCCCAATGCGAGCGCATCGGCCACCTCGAACGCGGCAGTCGGCACGCCCTGTGCGGCGGCATTGGCGCGGGCATACTCCACCGCGCTGGGTGACATGTCGATCCCGCGCGCGTCGTATCCGAGTCTGGTCAGCAGGATCGTGTGCTCGCCTGCACCGGAGCCGGGATCGAGCACACGTCCGGTGATCCACCCCTCGCGTTCCAGTTCGACGATGGCGGGCTGTGGCTCGCCGATCACCCAGGGAGCGGTGTCATTGTCGTAGACGGAATTCCAGAAATCAGCTGGACGAGTCATGGCTCCATGGTCCATCCTCAACCGCGCTCGAGGTCAAGATCGGACAGACCGTCTACCGGCACCCTGCGTCGAGGGCCCACGACCGGGTACGCGCCGGGTATGAGCACACCCGATATCGATCCCACCACGGCGCAGTCGATGCGGCAGGACGCGGATTTCGCCGACGAGCACACCAAGCCGACGCACGCCGACGAGCATCCCACCGGCGAAGAGCTGGAGACCGACGAGTCGACTCCGCGCGGGCACGGTGGCATGGACCGGTGACCACGACACGGCACGGGTGAGCGGAACCGTGCCACGCGGTCAGCCGATGGCGGTCAGCCCGGCCGTGTCGGCGGATTGGTCACGGGCCGCCGGCACGGCATGGGTCCAGGCGATCGCGCGCTCGGCGGGTGGGGGCGTCGCAGCCCAGGCACGCGCTGCCGGACACGGTCCGAGGAACAATCGTTCGCACGGCAGGCGCGGCAGTAGCCGACAGTCCTCGATGGTGCTGCGGAGCAATTCGATCGTGCACCACTGATTGCGCATCCAATCATGGAGCAGATTGGACACCGCTGCCGCAGCCGCCGCGTAGTCGAACGCCACGTCAGCCAGCCAGATCCGTAGGTGCACATCACCTATGGGTGGGAACGATCCCTCGGCGCTCATGGCCTATCGCCTCCTACACCTTTCCGGATGAGGCAATCAGTCGGCTTCGCGCGGCTTGCGGCATGGACCGGATGAGTACGGCGTGGCACGGTTCGCCGGGAACCGTGCCACGCACGGGCTCAGGCGATGGCGACCAGCCGGGCCGCGTTGGCGGATTCGTCGTCGGCCGCCTGGTTGGCGGCCAGCTCCGCATGCACCCGCTCGCGGTAGCGGGCGATCTCGCGCTCGGTGGCGGCGGCGTCCCAGCCCAGGTGGGCGCCGATCAGCCAGGCCACCTCCGGACCGGCGGCCAGTCCGCGGTCGGACGCCTCGATGGAGATCCGGGTCCGGCGGGTGAGCACGTCGTCCAGGTGCAGCGCGCCCTCGTGGGTCACCGCGTACACCGCCTCGGCGCCGAGGTAGTCCGGCGCCCCGGTCAGCGGCTTGCCGAGGTCGGGTTCGCGTGCGATCAGGTCGAACAGGTCGGTGATCGCCGAACCGTAGCGCCCGAGCAGCCGCTCCACCGTCGCCCTCGGCAGGCCCGCACGCTGCGCGAGGCTGTCCAGGTCGGCGGCGAGTTCCTGGTAGCCGACCGCGCCGATGATCGGCAGATGCTCGGTCACCGACGGGGCCGCCGCCCGGCCGAGCCCCGCCACGGCCGCGTCGACGACGTCGGCGGCCATCACGCGGTAGGTGGTGTACTTGCCGCCCGCGATCACGAACAACCCTGGGGCCGGTTCGGCGACCGCGTGCTCCCGGGAGAGCGTCGCGGTGTCGGCCGACGCGCCGGACAGCAGCGGACGCAGCCCCGCGTAGGTGCCGACGACGTCCTCGTGCGTGAGCGGATCGCGCAGCACCCGGTTGACCTGGTCGAGCAGGTACCGCACGTCGGCGTTGCTGGCGGCCGGGTGGTCCTTGTCCAGCGACCAATCCGTGTCCGTGGTGCCGATGATCCAGTGCGCGTGCCACGGGATGACGAACAGCACGCTCTTCTCGGTGCGCATGATCAAGCCCGTGTCCAGGTTCAGGCGGTGGCGTGGCACCAGGATGTGCACGCCCTTGGACATGCGGACGTGGAACGGGAAATCGACCCCGGTCATCCGGTTCATCTCGTCGGTCCACACGCCGGTCGCGCTGATCACCCGGCGCGCGCGCACGGTGTGCACCCGGCCGGTCTCCAGATCGGTGACCTCCGCGCCGACCACGCGTTCGCCGTCGCGCAGCAGCGCGGTCACCTTGGTGCGGGTGAGCACGGTCGCGCCGTGCTGGGCCGCGGTGCGGGCGATCATCATGGTGTGGCGGGCGTCGTCGACCTGGGCGTCGAAGTACCGGATGGCGCCGGTCAGCGCGTCCGCCCGCAAGGCGGGCGCCAGTTCCAGCGCGCGCGTGCGGGACAGGTGCCGGTGCATCGGCAGTGCGCGGGCACCGCCGATGGTGTCGTACAGCGCGACACCGGCTCCGATGTAGGCGCGCTCCCACACCCGATGCCGCAACGGCAGCAGGAACGGGACGGGCCGCACCAGGTGGGGCGCGAGGCGGTGCAGCAGCAGGCTGCGCTCTTTCAACGCCTCGCGCACCAGCCAGAAGTCGAGCTGCTCCAGATAACGCAAGCCACCGTGGATGAGCTTGCTGGAGCGGCTCGAGGTGCCTGCCGCGAAGTCCCTGGCCTCCACCAGGGTCACGGTCAGGCCGCGGGAGGCGGCGTCGAGGGCGGCGCCCGCGCCGACCACGCCACCGCCGATGACGAGCACATCGATCTCGGTGTCGCCGAGTGAGTTCACCGCGCGGGCGCGGTACTGGGAGTCCAATCGTGCGGACACAGCGGTATCTCTCCTTGTTTCGGTGTTATTCGGATAGGCCGACGTCGCCCCTCATTCGTCGACGTCGATCCAATCGAGGGTGCGGGCGACGGCCTTCTTCCAGCGCGCGTAACCGCGCTCGCGCTGCTCCTCCGACCAGGTGGGGCTCCAGCGCTTGGCCTCGTTCCAGTTCTGTTCGAGCTCGTCGGTGTCGTTCCAGAATCCGACGGCCAGCCCCGCCGCGTAGGCGGCGCCGAGCGCGGTGGTCTCGGCGACTACCGGACGCGACACCGGCACACCGAGGAAGTCGGCCTGCAACTGCATGCACAGCTCATTGGCGGTGACGCCGCCGTCCACGCGCAGGACGTCCAGCTTCACACCGGAGTCGGCCTGCATGGCTTCGACCACGTCCCGGGTCTGGTAGCAGATCGATTCCAGCGTCGCCCGCGCGAGATGGGCGTTGGTGCTGTAGCGCGACAGGCCGACGATGGCGCCGCGCGCATCCGAGCGCCAGTACGGCGCGAACAATCCGGAGAACGCCGGGACGAAGTACACCCCGCCGTTGTCCTCGGCCTGCCGGGCCAGCGATTCGCTCTGCGACGCACCGGAGATGATGCCCAGCTGATCGCGCAGCCACTGCACCGCCGAGCCGGTCACCGCGATCGAACCCTCCAGCGCGTACACCGGCTTGTCCGAGCCGAGCTGGTAGGCGACCGTGGTGAGCAGGCCGTGCTGCGACCGCACGATCTCGGTTCCGGTGTTCAGCAGCAGGAAGTTGCCGGTGCCGTAGGTGTTCTTGGCTTCGCCGGGACGGAAGCAGACCTGCCCCACCGTGGCCGCCTGCTGGTCGCCGAGCACACCCGACAGCGGCACCGCACCGCCGAACGGGCCGTCGGGGCGGGTGGTGCCGAACAGCTCCGGGTTGGACGAGGGGGCGATGGCGGGCAGCATCGCGCGCGGGATGCCGAAGATCGACAGCAGCTCGTCGTCCCAGTCCAGCGTCTCCAGGCTCATCAGCATGGTGCGGCTGGCATTGGTCGGATCGGTGACGTGTACCCCGCCGTCCACGCCGCCGGTGAGCTGCCACAGCAACCAGGTGTCGGTGGTGCCGAAGAGCGCGTCGCCGCGCTCGGCATCCTCGGCCACACCCGGGACGTTGTCCAGGATCCAGCGCAGCTTCCCGCCGGAGAAGTAGGTGGCGGGCGGCAGGCCCGCCTTGCGCCGGATCGTTTCGCCGTGCCCGGCCTTCTCCAGATCGGCGGCGATGCGATCGGTGCGGGTGTCCTGCCACACGATGGCGTTGCAGTACGGCCGCCCGGTCTTGCGGTTCCACACCACCGTGGTTTCGCGCTGGTTGGTGACGCCGACCGCGGCCAAGTCGCTCGCGACCAGGTCGGCCTTGGTGAGGGTGCTCTGGATGACCGCGCGGGTGCGCTCCCAGATCTCGGTCGGGTTGTGCTCCACCCACCCGGGGCGCGGCAGGATCTGCTCATGCTCGAGCTGGTGGCGGGCAACCTCGTTGCCGCTGTGGTCGAACACCATGAAACGGGTGCTCGTGGTGCCTTGGTCGATGGCGCCGACGAACTTGGTCATCGCGGTCCTTTCGAGAAACTGCTGTCGGAAACGGATCAGAACAGGAACTGGGCTGCGAGACCGGCGAGCGCGCCGCCGACCAGCGGGCCGAGCACCGGCACCCAGGCATAACCCCAGTCGGAGTTCTTGCCGCGCGGTTCGGTGCCGGCTTCCGGAGATTCCAGCGCCGCACCGGCGCCAACGGTGACCGGCACCCGGTTCGCCTCGGCAGGCACGGGCTTGCTGACCGGCAGCAGTGCGTGCGCGATGCGCGGACCGAGGTCGCGAGCCGGGTTGATGGCGTATCCGGTCGGGCCGCCGAGCGACGCGCCGATGCCGACGACAAGGAACGCCGCCGCGACCGGGCCGAGCCCGGTGGGGGTGTGCCCGAACGCGAGGATCACCAGGACCAGGGTGAACGTGCCGATCACCTCGGTGGCGAAGTTCCAGCGGAAGGCGCGGATCGCGGGGCCGGTGGCGAACACCGCGAGCTTCTTCTCCTCGTCGGTCTCCTCGTCGAAGTGGCGCTTGTAGGCCAGGTAGGCAGCGGTCGCGCCGAGGAAGGCGCCGACCAGCTGACCGCTCAGATAGGCGAGCGTGGTGGCGCCCGAGATGGCGATTCCGGAGGAGTACTCGTCGGCGCCGCTGAACAGGATGCCGATGGTGACCGCGGGATTGAGGTGGCCGCCGGTCTTATAGGCGACATAAACGCCGGCCAGCACCGCGAACCCCCATCCAATGTTGATCAGTAGCCAGCCGCCGTCCTGTCCCTTGGACTTGGCCAGCAGTACGTTCGCGACCACACCGACCCCGAGCAGCAGCAGTACCCCTGTACCGAGTGCTTCGCTGAGGAAGATTGAGCCGAAGTTCATCGTTGAGCCTCCGTTTCGCCCCGCAGGTCGCGGGCGCGACCGTGCGTGAAACGGAAAATTACGGGGGGATTTCACAGTCCGACATAGCTCGTGTTCGACAATGTCGAATGGCTCGGCTGGTTGCCGGAACGCGGCGCCACTACCGTCCGACCCGCGAGGAGGATGTATGGCGCAGCTCACACTGGGTTTCAATGATGTAACCCAGGTATCACCGAAGATTCGACATTGTCGAATCGCGACTTGCCGGATAGGTTTCCCGATATGCCAGGTCCGATCCAATCAATCGAGCGGGCGGCGGCTGTCTTGCGGTTGCTGGCCCGTGGATCCGGCCGTCTCGGCATCGGCGACATCGCGGGTGCGCTGGATCTGGCCAAGCCGACCGCGCACGGCATTCTGCGCACGTTGCAGGGCGTCGGTTTCGTCGAGCAGGACCCGGCGACCGGCAGGTATCAGCTCGGTGCGGCGCTGCTGCACCTGGGCACCAGCTATCTCGACGCCAACGAGCTGCGCTCACGGGCGATCAACTGGGCCGACGCGCTGGCGGCGCGTACCGGAGAGTCGGTGCGGATCGGCGCCCCGGTCGACGGCGCGGTGGTGGTGGTCCACCACGTGTTCCGGCCGGACAACACCGAGCAGGCGCTCGAGCTCGGCGAACTCCTGCCCCCGCACGCCACCGCTCTGGGCAAGGTCCTGCTGGCCTACGACACCGACCTGGCCGCCACGGTACGCGGAAGCGAACTGGCTCCGCTCACCCACCGCACTCTCGTCGACCGAGCCGCGCTGGCCAGGGCGCTGGCCGGGGTACGGCAGGCCGGTTGGGCAGGTGAAACCGAGGAGTTCCGGTCGGGCGAGGCGGGTATCGCCGCGCCGATCCGGGCGCCCGGCGGTCTCGTGGTCGGCGCGATCGGCATCACCGGCCGGGTGGATCGGTTGTGCGACGCACAGTTGCGGCACCGGCGGGCGCTGGTCGGTTTCGTCCTCGACGCCGCACGGGCGGTCTCGAGGGATCTCGGTGCCCCGCACTGAGTTCCGGCAGGCCGGTGACCGGCCGACTTCGGCCGAAGGCGGCCGCCGATGACGCAACGCTACGTGCTGTCCATCGACCAGGGCACCACCTCCACCCGCTGCATCCTGTTCGACCAGCGCGCCCGCTTGGTCGGCGTCGGGCAGCGCCCGCATCAGCAGTACCATCCGCGCCCGGGATGGGCCGAGCAGGACGCGCTGGAGATCTGGCGCAACGTCGAACGGATCGTGCCGCAGGCGATGCGGGATTCCGGCGTCGCCGCCAACCAGATCGTCGCGCTCGGCATCGCTAATCAGCGTGAGACCACCGTGGTGTGGGACCGCCGCACCGGGATGCCGATCGGGCGCGCCATCGTCTGGCAGGACGTGCGCACCGAGGATTTGGTCGGCGAAATGCGCGAACGTCCGGGTGCGGACCGGATCCGCGAGCTGTGCGGCCTGCCGCTGGCCACGTACTTCGCGGCGCCGCGGCTGCGGTGGATGCTGGACGCCGTCCCGGGTCTGCGCGAGCGCGCCGAGCGCGGCGAGGTGCTGTTCGGCACCATGGAGACCTGGCTGATCTGGAATCTCACCGGCGGTGTCGACGGCGGGCTGCACCTCACCGATGTCACCAATGCCAGCCGCACTTTGCTGATGAACCTCAGCACCCTCACCTGGGACGACGAACTGCTGGCGTTCTTCGGCATTCCCGCCGCGATGCTGCCGCACATCCAGCGCTCCACCGCGTCCTATGGTGTGACCCGCCGGGTGGTGCCCAGCATCCCGATCGCCGCCGCGCTGGGCGACCAGCACGCCGCCCTGTTCGGCCAAACCTGTTTCGCGCGCGGGGAAACCAAGTGCACCTACGGCACCGGCGGATTCCTCATGATGAACACCGGACGCGAGCTGGTGCGGTCCGAGCACGGTCTGCTCACCACGATCGGCTACCAGATCGGTCCCGAGCCGGTGTACGCGTTGGAGGGACCGATCGCGGTCACCGGCTCGCTCGTGCAGTGGGTGCGGGACAACATCGGCCTGGTCACCAGCGCACCGGAGATCGAAACCCTCGCGCGCAGCGTCGAAGACAACGGCGGCTGCTATGTGGTGCCCGCCTTCTCCGGGCTGTACGCGCCACACTGGCGCAGCGACGCCCGCGGCCTCATCGCCGGACTGACCTCTTACATCACCAAGGGGCATATCGCCCGCGCCGTGCTGGAGGCCACCGCGTGGCAGACCCGCGACGTGGTCGAGGCGATGAACACCGACTCCGGCCTGCAGGCCGCCGCCCTGCGCGTGGACGGCGGCATGACGTCGAACAACCTGCTCATGCAGATCGTGGCCGACGTGCTCGACGTTCCCGTCCTGCGTCCGTTCGTCGCCGAAACCGTCTCGCTCGGCGCGGCGTATGCCGCCGGCCTCGCCGTCGGCTACTGGCCGGATCTGGAAGGGCTGCGCAATAATTGGCGCCTTGCCGCCCAATGGATTCCGCGGATGGACCCGGCGCATCGCGAGAACGAGTACGAGAATTGGCGGCGCGCGGTCGAGCTGACTTTCGGCTGGGTGCAATCGAAACCGCGGGCCCGGTAGCCGACTTTCGCGCGTGCGAAAGCGCCCGAACACCACCGGCATCTCCCGCGAGGTGTCGGGCACCATACGCCCGGCGGCGATCAACGTTTGCCGTGCTGCTGCATTGCGCGGGCACGTGTCGGCGTGGCATCCGCGATGGCGCTGCATGGTGGCGTGCGCTTCAGGCAAGCTCAGCGGGTGGTCGGCTGCCTCCTGCGCGCAGAGACCGCCGCACCGCAGTATGCCCGGGGCCTTGTGCATGTCCAAGAACTAGTCGGGCACATGATGCGCTCGGCGCGACGTGACCTCACAACGGGCGAACTCGGCCGCCTCGCGCAACGAGTCGGCGTCATACCCGTCTGACCGACAGGAGTTAGGAGTCGAGTTTTCCGCGCACCTGGTCTACGGCGTGGCCGAGCGGTGGTCGGCCTTCACCAACCGGGTTCGACGGCCGAAACTTCGAATCGGCTGTGGCCGATGCGGCGCGGCATAGTTCGCACGAAACACCCCTGGACAGTACGCTCCTCGAAGTAGCACTAGTTGTTCGGCGGCCGAAAGCCGGGAGGCGCGGATGACCGCGTCCCCACAACACACGAATATCTGGAGTTCCATTCTTGAGTACGACACAGTCCCGACCGGACACCCCGACCTGTCCGGTCGTCCACGGCTCGCCGATGGCTTCCGAAGGTCCGAGGGTGCCGCTGTACTCGTCGGAATTCGCCTCGGATCCGCACCGTGTTTACGACGAAATGCGAAGGCAGTACGGCTCTTTGGCTCCGGTTGAGCTGGCGCCGGGCGTGCCGGCCACGTTGGTGGTCGGGTATGACACCGCGCTGCGGATTCTCAACGATCCCGAGCACTTCCCTGTCGATCCGCGCACCTGGCAGCAGAACATCCCGGCCGACTGCCCGGTCCTGCCGCTTATGGAGTGGCGTCCCAACGGGACTCGAAACGACGGAGCGGTCCTCCAGCGCTACCGGCAGGCAATCACCACGAGTATCGACGCGGTAGATCTGTACGCTCTCCATGCCACCGTGGAGAAGATCGCCATCCCGCTGGTCAACACCTTTTGCCAGGCCGGTGCAGCCGATCTGATCAGCCAGTACGCGCTCCCACTTTCCTTCGCGGTCACCGATTCCCTGCTCGGCTGCCCGCCGGAGATCGGACGGCGGGTCGCCGCAGGCATGGCCGCGATGCTCGAGGGGATCGATGCCGAGGACGGCAACCAGATGATCGCCGAGGCGCTGCTGGAACTGGTGGCCCTCAAACGAACCCATCCTGGCAACGACATCACCTCGCTACTGCTGCGGCATCCGGCCGAACTCGATGAACTGGAGATGATCCACCAGCTGACGAGCTTCTACGGCGCCGGGATCGAACTGCAACAGAACCTGATCGGCAATACCCTGCTGCTGATCCTCACCGACGAACGCTTCGGCGGAAGCGTCGTCGCCGGGAACCTGTCCACCCGCGACGCTCTGGACGAAGTCTTGTTCAACAACCCGCCGCTGGCAAACCTCCTCACCACCTACCCCCGTCAGCCGATCCTCATCGACGACGTCTGGCTGCCCGCGCACCAGCCGATCCTCATCAGCATGGCCGGCTGCAACAACGACCCCGCGATCCGGACCGAGAATCGCACAGGCAATCGCTCGCATCTGGCATGGGGCATCGGCCCACACGCCTGCCCCGCGCCGTCGCTGGCCTACATGATCGCTCAGGACGCGATCGATCAGCTTCTCGATGCGCTGCCCGAGATCCGGCTGGCCGTACCTGCCGACGCACCGACCTGGCGGCCTGGTCCCTTCCACCGGGCCTTAGTGGCTCTGCCGGTCACCTTTCCCCCTTCTGCTCCGTTGAACGAGCACTGAGAATCTCGCAATCTCCCGCCCGCGTCGGAAGCGACTATCGGCCGGCGATGCCACCGAAGCCGCACAATTGAAGGAAACTGCACGATGAGCGCACTCCGGAGCACCCTCGACCTGCCCACTACGGCAATGGATCGGACGCTACGCGGTTTAGGCTCTCCCGAAATTCCGCTGAATATCGGCGCAGTTCTGCATTTCGACGGACAACCGCCCCACCTCGGTGACATCCAGGACTACATCGCTACCCGGCTGGCTGCTCTGCCGGCGTTGGCTGTATGGATGACCCGGGGAGCCCGGCATTGGACGGTGGCCGACGAGGTGGACCTGACCAGCCATGTTGTCGAGCACGTTGTGCCCGCCCAGGATAATCTGGAGCAGGTCGTTGTCGAGCTGGCGAAAACTCCGCTGCCGGAGAGCGCTCCGCACTGGCGGATGTGGTTGCTGCGCGGTTACGCGCCGGATCGATACGCCCTGTTGTATCTGGTGCACCACTGCGTACAAGACGGCGCGGGAATGCTTCGAACACTGGAGTCGCTGTTCGCACCTGGTGTCCCCGAGAGTGAATCGTCGGCGGCATATCACGGTTTCGCCCAATACCCTCGCACGTCGGCCCGCACGCGAGTGCAGTGCGCCGCAACGGATCTGCAGAGCCTTCGGAGCCTGGGTGCCTGGGACCTGCCCGAATGTCGGCCCGCACATGAGGTCGGATTCGCGTGGAGCCGCGTGCCCACCAGCACGCTCACCTCCGTCGCCCGCGCTTTCGGCTGCACCCGCAATGACGTATATGTCGCAGCACTCGCCCACGCGCTCACCCGCTGGCAGAGCGAGATACGTGGGAGTGCCGACTTGCCCGACATACCGTTACTGGTGGCGGCCAATGTCCGTCGCCCGGACGAGGTCGCCCTGGCGGGCAACAGGACAGCCATCCCCTACCTCAGACTGCCGGGAGCGCCGCTGCCCTTCGACCAACGGCTGACCAGCACCATCCGCGCCACTGCACCATTGAAGTCACCAACTGTCCGGGCAGCGTTGCGCCGCAACTTCGACAGCACGCCCGCATGGCTCATGCGCACAACGTTTTCCGCTATTTCGACTCCGCGACGTACTCCGGCCGCGGTGTCGAATGTCGTTTTGCGTCATCCCCTCGCGCTGCACGGCGATCCCGTCACCGCGATCGATCCGATTACGACCACCCTCGGAGGCATTCCGCTGAGCGTGCTCCTCCTTGTCAATGGAGACAGCGCCACCGCATGCTTCAGAACGAACGCCGGATACTCCGGCCTCGATCAAATACACCGCACGTGGGAACAGACCTTGCTCTCATGGCAGAGCAACGCGGCCACAGCTGAGTCGATCCCAGGCTAGGGTCCTGCGCCCATAGGCCAACGGCATGGTTTCCGTGCGAGTTCGAATTGGTACTTTGCAGTGCCCTTGCTCAGGACTGCCATTGTGCCCATCGCGCAGGTGGTGAGGCTGGTTTCAGCGCACCCGGCCGCGGTTCCATCGGCCACAGATCACACGGTACTGTCGGTACCATGACCAGCGACGATGCGTCTAGTCTCAGAGCGCACACTGGTAACTCATCGGGTACGCCCAGAACCTGAGCGGCATCCAACGCAGGACCTGAACGCAAATCTCGCCTCACCCGGCTGGTACGGCCTGAAGACACGGAGAGGCGGGACAGCGCCTGGGATAACGTCGAAGGCATGCGGCTTCACGTGGGGTGTGCGATGTGGACGCACGCGGCATGGCAGGAACGGCAGCTCCCTCCGGGGGAGCGGCTGCGCTGGTACGCCACGTGGTGCAACGCGGTGGAGGGCAACACGACGTTCTACGCCACCCCGTCGCGGCGCACCGTGGAATCGTGGGCGAGCCAGTGCGATTCGGAGTTCCGGTTCGTGCTCAAGCTGCCCCGACCGATCACGCACGAGCGCAGGCTGTCCGGCGTCGAGGAGGAGCTGCGGTCGTTCCTCGCCGCGATGGCGCCGCTCGGGGAACGCGTGCACGCGCTATGGGTGCAGCTGCCCGGCTCGTTCGGTCCGACCGATCTCGGCGCGCTCGCCGGATTCCTGCGCCTGCTGCCGCGCGCCTACCGCCCCGCCGTCGAAGTCCGTCATCCCGCGTTCTTCGGCGACGAGCAGGCCGCGCGCAGACTCGAGTATGTGCTGTCGCGCGTCGACGCCGAATGGATACCGTTCGACACCACAGTGCTTTTCGACGGTCCGGCCGCCAGCGCGGCCGAGCAGGAGGCGGCGGCGAAGAAGCCGCGGGTGCGACGTCGGATGCGCGCGTTGACGGCAAACCCGATCGTGCGTTATCACGGCCGCGACGACGTCGAGCGGACGGTCGCGGGCTGGCAACCGTGGGTGGCCACGGTCGCCGCATGGCTGCGCGAAGGCAGGTCGCCGACGGTGTTCCTGCACACCCCGGACAACGCGGGCGCGCTGGAGCTGGCTCGCCGTTTCCATGACGAGGTCCGTGCGCGCCTGCCGGAGCTGGACCCGCTGCCCGAGCCCGTGCCCGCCGAGCCGATGACGCTGTTCTGACCGAGAAGGACGCTCCCGCACGGAACGTCTTTGCCGTTCGGGACCGCAGGCCGACTTCGATCGTGAGCGTGATCTTGTCGCCGATCACCGCGCCGCCGCCGGGCAGCGGCATGTCGATGGTGATGCCGAAATCGCGGCGATGGATCACGGTCTTGGCTTCGAAGCCGGCGACCGGCCCTGGCCCGCGCCGGGATGCACGCCGAGGAACTCGACGGCGAGCGATACCGGCTCGGTGACGCTCCCAGGCGGCGGTGTGGCGTCGGTCAGGCCAGATTTTCCTCCAGCCAGGTGCGGGTGAGAAGGCGGGTCACCTGGGCGCCGGTGTCGAGTTCGGTGCTGCCGAAGGCGTGGTCGAGGAAGGGGAGTTCGACGTAGCGGTGGGGGATGGCCGCGGCGTCGAGCGCGGCGGCGTAGGCCGCGGTGTGCGCGGCGAGCACGAGGTGGTCGTTCGCGCCCTGGACCAACAGTGTCGGCGGGGACTTGCCGGTGATGTGCGGCGCGGAGTCGGTCGCGGTGTAGCGATCGGGATACTGCTCGGGCGTTCCGCCGAGATACTTCCGGGCCGCGCCGGACCCGACCGCGGTCTCGGTGCCGGAGGCGGTGAGGTCGACCACGGGATACAGCGCGATCACCGCGCCCACCCGGGGCAGGTCGGCGGCGTTGCCGCAGCTGGGCCGCAGGACACCGGCGTTGATCTTGTTCGCAACGTTGATCGCGAGATTGCCGCCCGCCGAGCCGCCGAACGCGGCGACACGGCCCATGTCCCAGTTGTACTGCCGCGCGTGTGCCGCGGCCCAGGTCAGTGCGCAGGCGACGTCGGCGTCCGCGGTGTCCCAGCGGTGCGCGGCGTCGTCGGAGAGGCGGTAGTCCACATCGAGGACGGCGTAGCCGTTGTCGGCCAGCCATGTGGTGTAGGCGTTGGTGCCGCGGCCGCCGCTGACGAACGCGCCGCCGTGAATGCTGAGCACCAGCGGCGCTGGTGCGGATCCGGCTGCGGGCAGGTACAGATCCGCCTGGATCGGCTGCCCGTCGACGGTCGCGTACGTGACGGTTTCGTCGGGCGCGTCGCCGACGGTGCTGAACGGAACGGCCGGGGCGAACGGTATCCACTCGCCCGCGGCGTCTCGCGCCGCGAACACCAGCGCCGCGCTCGTCGTGACGGAAAGTGCCAGACCCACGGCGGCCACCCCGGTCACCGTCCCCGCGACGCGCCGCCGGCCCGCCGCACTCCGGCGCAGCACTACCAGCGCGAGTCCGGCCGTCACCACCGCCAGCACCACGTTCCATGAGCCCATCGCGTCGCGCACCGCGCCGAGCAAGAGCAGGGCGGATTGGCTGATCGCGTTGCGCAGCAACGGCATGACCCACGAGACCGGCACGACGGCGATCAGCTGGCTGAGTGCGACGTACCCGGTCAGCGCCGCCGCGAGCGTCAGCAAACCGAGCCGGGCCAGGCGCCGCGGCGGCTTCGGCGTTCCGGGTGCGGTCATGTCCGCTCCTCGCTCGTCGGTCATTCGGGCTCTCCGCTTCGGCGTCGGTTCGTGCGACTCCAACATAGGTCGACCGCTATGCGAGCCCCTTCCCGCTGGCGACGCGTGCGTAAGTACTCGGGTAGCCGACTACGCACGACTTTCGGCAGCGGGTCCGCAGAATCGGTCGCCAAAAGTGACTTCGGACACAGTGGTTTTGGAAGGTGTTTGGATGGCTGGATATAGTGATTGGTTGACACCCGCTCCGAATCCGGAGCCGCCGTTGGACAGTCGCCGCCGGGCCGAGCGCGACCGGACGGCGAGCGATCCAGCGGCAGCGCGCGCACTACCGTGCCGACCTCGGACGCACCTCGCCGCCTCCGGGCGGCCGGGCGCGGGCGTGCGCGGCGCGCTGCACCGGAGTCATCCGCAGGGAACTCAGCGCGACGACGCAACACTCGCCGCGGCGCGGCGTTTCGCCGATTCAGCGGTGCGGATCGTGCTGGAGGTGCTGGACCGCAGGAGACCGGTCGCGCAGCTCGCCGTGGTCGCCGACGCCACGGTCATCGCCGCGACGCGCACCCTGATCGCGGCGGACCTGGTGCCGGGCCGTGCCCTCGGTGTCGCGGTGCCGATGCGCGTGAGCGTGGCGCTCGTCGATGCCAAGACCGGCGAGGTCTACGCCGCTTACGCCCGCGGTGCCAGGCATTTCGCGCTGGCGGCGCGCATCGTACGCACCCGGTCGGCTGGCTGGCGGCTGACCGCCTTGCGCATCCGGTGACAGACGGCGCGCATGTGGCGGTGCCCGGTCAGCGCCGTCACGCGCAGGTCGAGCTGCTGGACGATCAGTTCTGGGCCGCTGGCCGGGGTGCCGGTCGCGGGCATCCTCGGCGACCAGCAGGCCGCCACCGGCTCGGTGACGCGCCGGAGCGCCGGTGGTGGATAGAACCCGTCGATCTGCCCTACCTTCAAGGTCAAGTAGCCCGCTACCTAGGTCCGTACTTCGCCCGGTGTGATGGCGGAGCAGTGACCCGCCTGTGGAACCGAGCGCCGGAGCGTCGCGGTATCGGCCCACGGTGGCGCACCTGTCACATGCCCACGCGGCGGCCTACACACCGTGGTCTCAGTGTGTGACAGGCGTCGTCGACTGCCCGCTGCTTCAGGCCTGCGAGCTCAGCCAGTCGCGCATCCAAGACAGCGCGGTCGCGCCCCCGCCGACTGGGTAGCTGCCGTAGGCGGTGTGGGCCTCGGAGCGGTAGAACTCCTCGAGCAGTCGCGCGCGTTCCTGGTTGGCCGATTCCGACAGCTGGCTCTGCAGCAGCGTGATCCCGCCGCTGGACATGAGATCGCCGATGATGGCGTTCATCTCGAGTTGGTAGCGCCAGAGGTAGGCGGGGTCCGGATGCGAGGTCTGGGCCAGGAAGCCCGCGAAGCGGGTCACGAAGTCGTCCGCGGCCGTGGCGCAGTAGAGGTCGCCGACCGCGCAGATGGTGCGGGTCTGCGGGGTGACGAAACCGAACCCGCCGATCCGCGGACCCCCCGCGCCCGCACCGCCGACCGCAGGCCCGACCAGCGCGTCGGTGGGGGAGCGGCGCGGATCGGAGATGAGTCCGACCGCCGCGATCCGGTGCGGCGGCACGACGCCCAGGCCGGTGCCGATCTCCGCGGCGAGATCCCCCGCGGCGTCGGCTCCTTGGCTGTAGCCGAGAAGCGCGATCTTCGTCGCACCGCACTCCCTGGCCATCGCCGCGATCATGCCGCGCGCGTTGTCCACGGCCTCACGCTTGGAGGCGCCGTAGACCTCGCTCTCCCACGGGAACGCCGTAGCGGAGTAGCTGACGTAGTCCACCCGCGCCGAGCTGGGCAGTCCGGCAGTGACCCCCGCGAGCATTCCAGGTCCGGGCGGGTCGCCGTCCGGCCGATCGCTGGTCTCCCATGTTCCCGGGATCGCCACTACGTACAAGCTCGGGCACTCCGGTTCGGCGACGGCCGGCCCGCTGCCGGGGCCGGCGTACATCAGCGTCATCGCCGCGATACCGATGGCCGCAGAGATCAACTTCGATCGCATGCGCTCGCTCCTGGTAGTCCACGCGCCGCAGGCGCTCCCCGGCAGGAATCGGCCTCCGCCGGTGCCGCGCGGTGGTCGGACCCGGCCCCGTCGAAGGCAGCAATGAGACTCGATGGTCTCAAAGTGCAGCCAGGATAGCGAGACTGTGTCAGACAGCACAATCGACCAACTAAGTGACGCGTGTCACAGTCCATTTGCCTCCGTTTGCGTCGGATGATTGCTATGGGCTGTGACCGAGCAGGATGGCAATGGCCTCCGCCCATCGGTCGATAGTTGCCGCGGCGGCGCGCTCCGTCGAGCGCAGTGGCCGGGACATCGCGGTGCCGCGCAATATCGCGACCGTGAGATCCCGGACGGCCGGATAGCGCGGATGCGCGACGCAGTCGGGACCGAACAGCGCGTCGACCACGCGATGGAGATCCCGCCCGGCCTGCCGTTCGGCCGCGCGCAACGCCTCGGCAAGCGACGGATCGGTGCGCGCGGCCGCCCATAATTCGAACTCCGCTTGTGCCGCGGGCCGGGCCATCGACTCGTACAACGCGGTCAGGGCGCGCAGTACCGGGTCGGAGCCCTCGCCGAGCCGATCGGCGACCTCCCGGACGGCCGCTTCGTTGCGTGCGACCAAATGACCGACCAGCCCCGAAATCAAGGCGTCGATGGTGGGGAAGTGGTGAAGTAGCGCCCCGCGGCTGACACCCGCCGCTCGCTGCACCGACAGGGTGGACAGCGCCGAGTATCCCCGCTCTGCCAGGAGATCCGCGGCGGCGTCGAGAATGCGGACGCGAGTCGCCCGCTTCTGCTCCTCACGCCGTCCGGCCATCGGGCTCCCTTCCTCGCCGAGGACGATTTCACAGTCAGTATTGACTGTCAAATGCTCCGTGCGCCAGACTGCGGATACCCGCTTCCGGCCGACGCCGAAAGGAAAACGATGACCGACAGTGGACTTCAGGACGACGCGGCCGCGTGGTACCGCAACTGGGCCGAGACCCCGGACTCGCCGTGGGCGGGCCGCCCCGAACCGGACGACGCGGCCGAGTACCGCACGCTGACCTACGAACGAGACGGCCGGATAGCGCGTATCACCTTCAACCGGCCGGAAAAAGGCAACGCGATCACGCCGGACACCCCGCACGACTTGGCGCGTGCGGTCGAGCGCGCCGATCTGGACCCACGGGTGCATGTGATCCTGCTGTCCGGGCGCGGCAAGGGGTTCTGCGGCGGGTACGACCTGAGCATGTTCGCCGAGCAGAGTTTCGCGGTGACCGGCGGACCAGACGACGTGGCGGGAACGGTCGTCGATCCGGTGGTGCAGGGCCGCAATCACGACCCGGCGCAGAACTGGGACCCGATGATCGACTACGCGATGATGAGCCGGTTCAACCGTGGGTTCGCCAGCCTGATGCAGGCGAACAAGCCGACCGTGGCCAAGTTGCACGGTTTCGCCGTGGCGGGCGGCAGCGACATCGCCCTGTTCGCCGACCAGATCATCTGCGCCGACGACACCAAGATCGGTTATCCGCCCACCCGCGTGTGGGGCGTCCCGGCCGCGGGTATGTGGGCGCATCGTCTCGGTGACCAGCGCGCCAAGCGCCTGCTGTTCACCGGTGACTGCCTCACCGGCAAACAGGCCGTCGAATGGGGCCTCGCGGTCGAATCCTGGCCCGCCGACGAACTCGATGCGCGCACCGAAGAATTCGTCGCCCGGATCGCGCGCATGCCGGTCAACCAGCTCATGATGGCCAAGCTGGCGCTCAACTCGGCGCTGTATGCGCAGGGCGTCGCCAACTCCGGCATGGTCAGCACCGTCTTCGACGGCATCGCCCGGCACACCAGGGAGGGTTATGCCTTCCAGAACCGTGCTGTCTCAGTGGGTTTCCGCGAGGCAGTCCGTGAGCGCGACGAGCCGTTCGGCGATCACAAACGCGAGCGGTCCGACCGCTAGATCGCCCGGGCGGGCCGACGCGCAACCGAGACCTGCACGTAGTTCTCGTCGGCGTCCACGTCAGGGTCCACATTCCGCGCTGCTCGTGATCATGGCTGCCCACCGGTGTACGTCTCGGAGTGCCGAGGGGGCTTGGTCGCCACGGTATCTCCGCGTCTCCGCGCGGCGACCTCGAGTCAGTGCTCGGGCGAAACCTTCCCGGCCGCTCGGTCCTCGACGTCATAGCTGAGCCGGACATCGTGCGCCGCCTCGCCGCCGCACACCGCGATCTGGCTGGTCACCGGCGGATAGCCGCGCGCGACGATCGTGTAGTCGCCCTCGGCCAGATCGGTGACCACGTAGCGGCCGTGCTCGTCGGTGCGCGTCGTCGCGATGAGCACGCCCGCGGTGTCGAGCACGCTGATCTGGACATCCGAGACCGCCCTGCCGTCGTCCGACCACGCTGTCCCGGCCAGCGCAGTCATCGGGGCGAGATCGATGTCATAGTGCAAAGGACCGTTGTCCGGCACCGTCAGCGTGATCGCGCTCGGACGCATGCGCTCGGCGATCGCCACCAGAGTGTAGGTGCCGGGGACCACGCCATGGCAGAGATAGGCGCCGTCGGAGGCGGCGGTGACGGAGCAGACGACCTCGCCGTCCGGATCGGTCAGCGTGACGGTTGCGCCGGGCAGGGGCTCGCCGCGGGTGCGCCGGACGACGCCGGACACCTCTCCTGAGCCGAGCAGCGTGATGTCGACCTGCTGTGGCCGGTCTCCGAGGGTGACATTGAGCGCCGCTGGTTGATGCCCGGCAGCCGAGACGATCAGCACGTAATCGCCCGCCTCGGGCGAGCCGACGACATAACGGCCGTCGGAGCCGCCGGTCGCCCGTGCGGCCTGACGTCCGCGCTGGTCGATGAGGGTCAGCGCGGCAGCGTCCACGGGGTGGCCGTCGGCACGGTGAACGTAACCGCCGAGGGAGCGCCCCTCGTATTCCGTGCCGTTGCCCGCGTCGAAGCTCGCGCGCGGCTCCAGATGGCGCGCGCCGTTGCCCGCGGGATCGCCCGACGCATGCTTGCCCGACGCGGCGAGTACCGGTGCCGGCTCGGACAGCGCTTGCGCGGCGCCCTCCCAGACCTGATCCGCGTCCCACCGCGGCTCGGCGTCCTCCCGCTCGCCGCCCTGCGCCGCCGCCGGGACCGGATTGTCTTGCAGCGGAATCTCTTTCATGAACATCAGCACCACGCAGGCCAGCAGCGCCACACCGGCCGCCGCGTAGAACACGCCGTGCATGGAGTCGGTGAACCCCGTGAGGATCGGTATCTTCAGCTCGTCGGGCAGAGCCGCGATACCGCTGGTGTTGGACTGCATGCCGCTGAGCTGCTCGGGGCCGAACCCGGGCGGCAGCACGCCGCCGAACGCGTCGGTGATCCGGTGCGGCAACAGGTTGAACAGGATGGTCAGGAACACCGCGACGCCGAGGGTGCCGCCCATCTGCCGGAAGAAGGTGGCCGACGCGGTGGAAACGCCCATGTCCGAGCGTGGTCCGGCATTCTGCGCGGCGATGATCAACGTCTGCATGCAGCAGCCGAGCCCGAGGCCGATCACGCCGCCGTACACCAGCGGCTGCCACAGCGCGCTGTCGTAGTGCACCTGCGCGTACAGCGTCGCGCCGATCGCGACGATGAAGGTGCCGGTCACCGGCAGGATCTTGTAGCGACCCGTCCACTTGGTGATCCGCCCGGCCACCTGCGAGCCGATCGTGATGCCGAGCACGAGCGGCAGCATCAGCAACCCGGCCTTCGTCGGCGAGTAGCCGCGCACCACCTGGAAGTACTGCGGGACCATGGTGATCGCGCCGAACATCGCTACGCCGACGATGAACCCGCCCAGGATGGTCACGCTGAAGGTGGAATTCTTGAACAGCCGCAACGGGATCAGCGCCGCGTCCTTCATCAGGTACTCGACCAGGACGAACAGCAGGAAGCCGACCGCCCCGACGCCGTAGCAGATCAGCGCGCGCTCCGACGACCAGCCCCAATGGCGGCCCTGCTCGGCGACGATCAGCAGCGGTACGACGAAGATCGCCAGCGCCAGCGCGCCGGACCAGTCGATGCGGTGGTTCTGGCGCTGGTGCGGCGCGTTGAGCACCTTGGCCACCACGAGCATGGCGAGCACGCCGACCGGGACGTTCACCAGGAACACCCAGCGCCAGCCTTCGATGCCACCGAGCTCTTGGTACTCGGAGAAGAAGCCGCCGAGCACCGGGCCGAGCACGGTGGCGCTAGCGAAGACCATCATGAAATAACCCTGGTAGCGCACTCGTTCCCGCACGGGGACGATGTCGCCGATGATGGTGAACGCCAGCGCCATCAGCCCTCCCGCACCGAGGCCCTGGAAGGCGCGGAACCCGGCGAGCTGGTACATCGAGGTGGCGAAGGTGCACGCCACCGAACCGATGACGAACAATCCGATCGCCACCAGATAGAACGGCTTGCGGCCGTAGATGTCGGCCAGTTTGCCGTACAGCGGCGTGGTGATCGTCGCGGTGATCAGGTAGGCCGTGGTCGCCCAGGCCTGTTCGTCGAAACCGTGCAGGCTGTTGGCGATCTTCACGATCGCGACGCTGACGATGTTCTGGTCGAGCGCGGCCAGGAACATGCCGAGCATCAGGCCGGACAGGATGGTCAGGATCTGCCGGTGCGACAGTGCCGTGCCCGTGGCCGGCGGCGGAGCCTGAGTGGTGGAATTCGTCATGGATGTGCTATTTCCAATCGGCTGGCTGTCGGGGAGTTCTCTCGATCCCTGCGGTGAGCCGGTCGAGCAGACCGGTCAAGGTGTCCCGGTCCCGCGCGGACCAGTCGGCCAGGATGTCGGCCAGCCATCGGTTGCGCAGCGCGCGGTTCTGCTCGAAGACGCGCACGCCCTCCGCGGTGGGAGCCAGCATGCACGCGCGGCCGTCGACCGGATCGGCCCGGCGCTCCACCAAGCCGTGTGCCACCAGCGATCTGGTCTGTCTGCTGATGGTGGAGGCTTCAGCGTGCAGCAGTTCGGCGATCCTGCCCGCGCGCTGCGGTCCCTCGTGGACCAGGCAGAACAGCACGGAGTAGGCCAGCCGTTCCAGCCCGTCGGGGCCCGGCTTGGCCAGCTGCGACTTCGTCCGGTTGACCGCTCGCATGAACCGCACGAGCTGCTTGCCGAGCTCGTCGGCGGCGGCGAGGTCGGCCGCCGTGACGGTGCGCTCGTGAGCGAGCGCAGGGAGCGAACCATCAACACAGCGCGCATCGCGCATGACTGAGCCGAGCGCCGGCGAGGTGCCGTCAGGAGCGGTAGCGGACATGGCACTCACCTCGGATATTCCAGAACACAGGTTAGTTAGCAAAGTCAATTAGTTGCTTATGGTAACTATACATCCGCTTGCCGAAACTTTGCGGGTGGGTCACTTCGCGGACTCGTCACCATCGTCGCGAGCGACTTTCGGCGACGCATCGGCCTTGCCTGTTGACCATTCGACCGACAGAATCCGCCCGAATATGCAATGTTGTTACTGCCCAACGGCATTCAGAGGGAACCCACGGTGGCCGAGTAGGCGCCGGTAAAAGGGGGTGCGGCGAGATCATGTCGTCGAACACGTCCGAGCCGGGCGGTCTGCCCGCCCGCCCGGGCCTGGCGCGGCCTCAGCGCGTGCCCACATGGCCCGGGATGATCGCGCCGCAGGGTCCGTCGCACCGCGCCGTCCGTGACCAGCGCCGGGTGCCCCGCAACCGGCGTCGGTCACGGCGCCGACCACACCGGGCCTGGCTGGTCGGCGGCGTCGGGATGGCCGCCTCGCTCGCTGCCGCGGCGCTGGTGCTGGTGTACACGGACGCGGCGTCCGCGCCACGGCAATCGGCCACCGTCGCCGACCCGGTGCTCGGCGGCGGCCCAGGCTGTGAGCCGATCCGTGGCGATCAGCTGGTGCGCGGCAACGGCACCGGTTCGGTCGACTCGGGTCCGGACGTGATCCTGGCTTTCCAGCACGCCTATTACGTAGCCCGCTCGGGCGCGGTCGCCCGTGCGTTGACGGCCCCGGACGCCGCTGTGCCACCGGTCGCCGTGATCGACGCGGGCATCGCTTCGGTGCCGGCCGGGACCCAGCACTGCGTCATGATCACCTCCATGCTCGACGGGCGCTACGACGTGGTCATCACCGAACTGCGCCCCGACTCGGCCAACCGCACTTATCGCCAGTTCGTCACCGTGGCAACCACCGGCGGCAAAACCACCATTATCAAGATCGCCGCGCCGAACTGATCCGCTCCGATTCTCCGGGTCATCGTCATTACGCCCCTGGAGCGCAGCGGATTTCGCTACGATTTCATTGCCGGAGCGGTCGATCGGCGACGAAATGCGGGGCACGTCGGGTCGGTTCAGGGGAGGTTGTCGGTGGGATTCGCACGATGCGGTGCGGTTGTGGGAGTGGCACTTTCGGTTCTTCTGGGTCTGCCTGTCCCGTCGGCTGCGTCGCCAGGCGGTTCGGTGGTTGCGGAGCCCGTGCCGCCCGAGCAGGACGCGTTCTATCGGCCACCAGCCGATTCGGTCGTGTCGAAGCGGCCGGGCGAGATCCTCGCCGCGCGGCCGATCGAGATCGCGAACCAGCTCGGCGCATCGCTGGATGCCGAGGTGTGGCAGGTGTCCTACCGGTCGAACAACAGCGCCGACCAGCCGATCGCCGCGGTCGCGACATTGCTGAAACCGCGCGCGGCAACTGGAAAGCTGGTGTCGCTGCATCCCGCCGAGGACTCCACCGGGCTCTTCTGCGCGCCGTCGTACACGATGCGCCGCTCGGTGCAGGCGGGGCTGCTGGACGGCCAGCTCGATCCGCTGCGCGGCGCGGCAGCGCTGCTGGCACAGGGGTGGAGCATCGTGGTGCCCGACCATCAGGGGCCGAACGCGGCTTTCGCCCATGGTCCGCTGGCCGCGCGGATCGCCTTGGACGGCATTCGCGCCGCCCAGCGTTTCGGCCCGCTTGGACTGCCGGGCGCGGACACCGAGGTGGCGATGTGGGGCTATTCCGGCGGCTCGATCCCCACCCTGCACGGGGCGGAACTGCGCGCGGCCTACGCACCGGAGCTGAATCTCGTCGGCGTTGTCTCCGGCGGCACCGATGTCGATCTCGAGATCATCTCGCGGGAGGCCGACAAGGGACCCGGCGCCGGTCTGGTCGCCGCCGCGATCATCGGACTCGCCCGTGAGGAACCGGCGCTGGACGCCTTCCTGCGCGCGAACGCCACCCCGCGCGGCCGCGAGCTACTCGCGGCGAAGGACCGCATGTGCGTGCTCCAACACGCCATGACGGACCCATTTCTCGACATCGACAGCCTGGTGCGGGGCGGCCTGCTGCACACGCCGATCATGCGGGACGTCTTCGCGCGCACCAGGATGGGCAAGTCGGTCCCCGACGCCCCGGTCTACCTCTACCACGCGACCGCCGACTGGCTCGTCCCCATCGGCCCGGCCGACGCTCTCGCGGCCGCCTACTGCCAGGACCCCGCCGCCCGGGTCACCTACCTCCGCGACCACCTAAGCGAACATCTGACACTGAACACCCTCGCAGAGCACAGCGTGGTCGCCTGGTTGCGCGATCGATTCGCCGGGATTGCGGCCGAAAGTGGCTGCACCACAGCGAATGTCGCCTCGATGGCACTCGGACGCTGAGCGCGTTGTGTGGGTTGTCTCCTACTCGTTTCCGGCGACCCTCCGGCAGCGCCAGTCCAGGTAGTTGATCATCAGCGGCGCTTGGACATTGTGCATGACCTGTAGACGCTGGTCGGCGGGGAGGGGACGGATGTGATTTATCCCGGATTGAGATCTGTGTGGACCGTGCTGCAACCGCAGAGGTCAGGCCAGGTCGTCGAACTCTCCGGCCTTGCAGCCCTTCAGCCAGGCTGAGAACTCTTCACGGGTGAAAGCCACGGTTCCGGCCTCGCGTGCGTTGCTGTTGCGAACGTAGATGGTGTTCGGGGTTCCAGCTACCTCGACGCATGTCTCGTTATCCGTGAAGCTAGACACTCGCCAGTCGAGGTCATCCATCGTGCTTGTACTCCCATTTCTCTGCTAGTCCGCGGACGAACTTGCGCGACTCGGTAGGGCTCAGAGCAATCTTTGCCCCGTGGTCGAACGCACTGGCGAAGTATCCCACTTCCTCGGCATCTGTGATGAACCGCCCGCCGCCGTAGGACTCGATGTGAACCCGCGGTGAACCCCACGGGTGAGACATGATCGAGAACGAGTGCAGCCGTCGCGCCTCGTACTGTCCGGCGTCAGAGGTCGTCACCCGTACCGTCACGTTCGGCAACTCCGACAGCTCCGCCAATGTCCGCAACTGTTCGGACATCACATCTGCCGTGCCGACACAGAGCCTCAACGACGATTCCGGCTGAATCACGTCCAGCACCAAGTCCCCCGACCGGACACGCTTCTGTCGGTGCAAGCGCTGGTCGACAGCCTGCTGAACGTAGGTGTCCGAGACTCCCGAGATGCCCACTCTGCTCACCAGGGCTTCAACGTAGGCCGGAATCTGTAGCAGTCCGTAGACGGCTCGTGGTTCGTGCGTGCGGATGGACGTAGCCGACTGTTCCATGCCGAGATACGTCGACAGCCATTCCGGCATCTCGCCCTCGATGGCAGGAAGGCTACTCAGCATCGCCGAAAGTTCATCCGTCGTAACTCCAAGTGCCTCGGCGTATTTCGGCCGCTGCGCCGGATACGGCGTCCCCTCGTTACGCTCCCATCTGCCAAGCGTGGTTCGATCCACCCCCACTGCTTCGGCTATCTGCTCTTGAGTCTTCCCGGTCGCCTTCCGCGCCTCGATAAGACGGTGCCTGCGCATACATGCATCGTAGGTGCAACTTGCGCGCCGTGGTCTGTTTCGACGGCAGCGCTGAACATTGAATGCACCAGGGGAAATCCGAAGAGAGGCAGTTCAATGTACGCACTACCGCAACGGATTCCGGGTGAGCATGAGTACCCAGCGGGCACGGTAGAGCGTCCGTCCGTCGATCTGATCAGACGTACCGCCGTCGCGCTTGCGCAGTGGGCGGACGCCGACGCGAGGGGGTTGTCAGTGGATACCGGAACGGCAGAGGCAGCGGTATTGGCTGTACTCGCACCGGGCGGGATGCTCACCGCCGACCAGATCAGCCGCGACGCGCAGCTCACCGGATGGTCGGCCCGCCGGGCGATAGGTCAGCTCGAATCACGTGGCCTCATCATGGCGACTCCGCACGCTTCACGGTGGTCGATCACCCCACGCGGGCGGTCGGTGTGGGCTGCCCAGAGCGGCTGGTGAAGATGGGCGACGGATGCATCGCGGTCGCTATCGGCTTGCCGCTCGCCGCGTTCATCGCGGTGATCCTCTGGCCGAAACGGATACCGAAACGACGGTCGGTGGAGGAAATCAAGCGGCGGCTCGAGGACGAGCTTGCCGGGCTCCGCCGCTGGATTGTGCCGGTGCGCGACCGGTTCCGGCCCAGCATGGAAACCATCCTGGACGCGCCGACCGAGGCAGACCGGGAGATGTGCAATGCCTGAATGTGATTGTGGCCCGTGGATAAAGCTGTCGCACTGCGGAGTCGGAAAGTTCGACCCACGCACGAACACGCTAGTCGAAGTCGCCTGCCCGGCACGGTCCTGCATGAAATGGGTGCCGCTCGTACACGGCAGGATCGACAAACACGACGGCTGGGTTCCTGGGGGTTGTCCGTGGATCGGCGTCCGCGTGGTCGATGACCGCGCTGACGTTCCGGCCCGTCAACGGGGAATCATCGACAACGAGACAGTGCGACGGGACGGTACGCGGTGAGGACCGATGTGCCCCCGCTCCCCGAAGAATCGGATGTACGCCTCAGCGTCTTTCTGCACGGTGCACGATTCGACTTCGCCGCCTGCCTCACTGCCGCGCTGCTATTCTTTCAAGACCACCAGGCGCGCCACTACGCGGACGCTGTCGAAGTGCTCCCTGGCGACACCGCGAACCTGCCCCGGCTACCGTGTGAGCGCTTGTTTCTCGAACCGTGAATCAGGAACTACCAGCGGCGCTCCTTCTCGGCGCGGCACCGTCTCGCACTATCAGCTGGCAAGCAGTCGGGCGACGAAGAAGCTGGTAGCCCGCCAGAGACGGTCGATTGGGGGTTCATGATGCAGGTCGAGCACGGCAGGGCGGAGATCCAGGCGTTCAGCCAGGCCGCCGGGGCCGGGCAGCTCGAGTTCGACAAGGATGCGGTCCGAGAAGTCGTTCGGCTGTATGACGTTCTCATCGACGGTCTGGTGGCTGAACAGAGATACATCAAAGATGCCCTCGTCCTAGCAGGTTTCGGAGGGTTCGGTTCTACGCAGCAACTTGCGGCCGGGTTCTCGAACAAGGCCAATCAGCTGTTCGACGTGCTGACGCAATTCATCGAAGGCGCGATGATGCTGCAACAGGCGTATTTGCGCGCAGGCCAGATGTACGAGGAGGCGGACCAAAAGAACGCCGCTGCATTGCGTTTCACCGCTGAGTCCAATGGACTGGACGCATGAAACCTACAGCCGCTGCCGCGTGGTGCGGCATCGCCGCCCTGCTTGTCGCGGGCTGTAATGCTGGATCATCAGGCGAAGACCCCGCTACTGTGGCGTCAAGCCAGGCAAAGCTGGCTGTTTCCGTGCCGCCGGCTCCGGCCCAACGGAACCAAGGTCGTCAAGACGTAGTCTTCGACCCCTGTTTCAGGATCGACGATGCCACAATCGAGCGAGCTGGCTACGACCCGAGGACCCGCAAGCGCTCGGATTTCATCGCCGACCGCTATTCCTTTCTCGGATGCGAGTTCGAACACAAAGAGAAGGGGCTGTTGATCAGGTCGGTAACCATCGATTCGACGAACCTGACGCTCGAGGAGTATCGAAGTCGATACTCGAATTCCCTGACGAATACATCGGTGGCCGGCCGCGAGGCTGTGATGTACCAGCTTCCGGGCGACTCCGCGAACACGACGTGTTTCCTGGCTATGAAGTCGCTTGACGGGGTGCTCGAACTGCAACTCAACGTCAATGAGGCTCGGACCGCAGACCGAGCCTGCGACCTTATCCAAGGCACGGCCGAGACCATCGAACCAAGCCTGCCACGCGCGTAGAGGAGATCGCTGCAATACGAGTCCGATCTGCCAGCATGATCACACTCAGGCGCGAACCTTGCGTCTGGCTACGGCAAGGTAGCTTCTATCGCCCGAGCGGCGGCATCAATCTGGTCGCACGGCTTCCAGTCCGGAGCACTAGTGGCGCCGCCCAGCCGTACGCTGACCGTGCCATCAGGTCCGACCATCGCGTAGAGGCACTCGTGCCAGGAGCGCACCAGGCTGAGGTGCTGCGAGCTATCCGCAGGCTACGCCTCCATCAGCCGCGCGAGGGATCGGCGGACCTCATCGGCACTGCACGGGTCGATGAGGAAGTCGCCGTGGCGGCGCGTGTATACATAGCGGCCGTCGCCCTCGACATCGAACCAGCTCAGGTATCGGGGCGGAAGAGGGCGTGCCGCGCGGCGGTCACACAGAATCTCGATATGCCCAGAGCCGACGCGAGGTGCGGCAAGCAGGCTACGCATCCGGTCGAGAATTGACGACTCATCGCGAACCAGCCCGACAACCGGGTGGTCCTCCTGGAGCCGGCCCCAGGACTCGACCATGCTGGGATGTCGGCCCGCAGGCTGATTTCCAGAGACAGCAGCAAAGACCTTCGGCACGAACCCTGGAGAGCCGACCTCGATAATGACGTTGCCGCCGACTGCAGGCTCTGGGCCGGGCCGCTGCACCATCGTGACACCGATGTTCGCGGTCACCGCACCGCAAGCGCGTAGCGGGTGTCTCCGGCTGCCGATCAGGATGAGCGACATGTCCGGGTCCGCAGCAGTCCGCAGCACCGGCAGCAGGTCAGGATCCTCGAGCACCGGAAGCCGTCGTCGCAGTTCGCGTTCGATTTCCTCCCATTCGTCACGCCACACCACCGACGGCCGCAGGCTCAACGGGATAGGGTTGCGATCAGCGCCTAACTGTTGCCAGGCATAGAGGAATTCGTCCGGCGTGAACTCCCACCTCATCGATCACGCTAACCCTGGTCCGGTCGCGTCCGGTCACGCGCGTCGGCCCAGTCGTCCCGCGGCGGGGCAGGATTTTCACCGAGCACCGGAGGCACCATCGGTCTGCGCTCACCGACGAGGTCGATCTTGTTCTGCTCATGGACCAACAGCTCCCGGCGGCCCTGGTGCTCTTTGTCATCGTCCGCGGACTTGCCCCGCGCACCGGGCGGCATCATGCCGGGCATACCCGGCATTCCTACCGAAGCCGCAGGCCGTGCCGCAACGCCACCGGGCGCACCGAACGGGTTGCCAGCTCCAGGTGACCCGGCAGGACTCCGGACGCTGTGCCCCGGACCACCCGGGCTTGCCGACGTGCTCGGGCCGGGCGAACCCTGGATTCTGGAGCTTGGCGCACTCCCCGGAGCAGCTCCCGTCGGTGTGGTATTGCCAGGACCGACACCGGCGGGCGTGGTCGATGCTGGCGTACTGCTGGTCTGCGGACTGCTTCCTTGGCTCCCAGTCGAATCCGCGGCCGTAGCGGCCGGTGAGACGCCAGCCGTTTCGGTCCCCGGCTGCCCCTGGGTGTCAGGCCCGCCAGGCGCGGTCGGTTCACTGGAGCCACTGCCGACCTGCTGGTTGCCGTTAGCGAAGCCTGCTGAGCCCAGACCGTTGGATACCGGCAACCCCGGGCCGTCAGCTGGTGAACTCGGGGCGACGAAGGTCGGGACTCCTTGTCCGGCGGGCTCGTATGTTGGCACGTAGTAATTCCGCATCGCCCAGATGGCGGTCTGATGCGCTTCCTGCTCGATCGCCTGCTGAGCGACCGCCTGCGCGGGACTTTCCGCACCCGCAAGCGCGGGAATCGGCGCCGACGGGGGGACCGGCGGAATTTGTGCCTTCACCACCTCCGCCCCAAAAGCGGAAGCCTCGATCCTCTGGTACACCCCTTGGACGATGTCCTGGATATCGCCCAACTCGTTCAGGAAACGCTGCGTCGCGGCCTGCACTGCGTCCGCTGAGGCCCCCTCCCAGCCCTGCGCGATGCTCGTGCGCAACTTCGCGTTGAGACCCATTATGTTGGCCAGGAAGGCGTCACCGATCTTCTTCCACGCCTGCGCCGACGAATGCATGACACCAGGCTGCATGGCCTGCGCCTTCTCGTAGATCTCCTGATGCGACAATCCGGCGAACTCCTCCATCCGCTGGATGTAGGCAGGGTCCCGGCCCCCATGACCAACCAGACGGTCTGCACCCTCGGCCCCACGCTGCATCGTTTGTGATGCATCGCGTTTCGGCGCCACCTTCGAATCAAGACCCGGAATACCCGACAGGACGGGGAACGGGGACCCAGACGGGTTCGACTCGTCATTGCTCACGATCAGTTGTCCTTGCCAATGGAAGGTTCAAGGGCTGTCGCGGCTTCTACTATGCCGTCGCAGGGCTTGAGGCCCTTAACGCGGCCTGGGGTGCTGACGAAGAAGGAAAGTCCGAGATACCCTGCCTTCGTCCGCATGTCGAGTGAGCACTCGTCGAGATTCGTCTTCTGCGTGATAACGGCTTCACGACCATTGATGGTCACCGGCTGCGTCTTCCCTGCGTACTTGCTCTTTACCTCTTCGAGCGCGACATTCCCAGAATCGAGTTGCAGGGTTCTGTCCGAAGTCCTGAAATCGCATGTGAGGAAGGTGTATTCGCCGACAATGTCGTTGCCGCGCTTCCGTGTGGCCGGGTCGAACCCGAGTCGAGAAATCACGTCATCTTCGACCCACGTGCAAGGGTCAACAACAACATTGGGGCGTCCACCGGCCTTCGTGAAATCGTTGTCTTGCGAGGGTGGCTGGAGCCTGGAGGCCGTCAGGGTTGGCCTGCTGACAGTTGTCGCCGCCGCCGTGGCTGGCTCAGATGCCGATGTCTCCGATGCCGGGGTGCCGTCGTTCGAACATGCACCCAGTGCCCCGATAGTCAGCGCGAGCACCGCTGTCTTACTGCCGATGGCGCGCCATTTCATCGCGTGACCTCCCTGGTTGCGGTGCTGATCGCGGCGGCGTTGGCAGCGTCCGCCTCGTCGAGTAGTCCAGCTGCGCGGAGGATTGCCGCTTTCATGCGAAGCGCACCCTGCTCCGCAGCTATCAGGGCTTCTGCCCCCTGAACAGCCTTGCCCTCGAACCCGGACTGCAATTGCTGCGCTGAGTCGAATCCGCCAAATCCATCGAGCTTCTGGAGTCGTCCGATCTCCTCTTGGCGAAGGCGCATCATCTCCGCGAACCAGTCGAAGTGGGCCGCACATTCACGCGCGGTACCTGGTTCTAGGCGGAACTGCCCGGCTACCGCTGCCTGCCACAGTTCGGCCGCCGAGGCGTGTCCGATGTCCATCACTGACCCTCCTGCTCCAGCGTGCGGTTACCTACTTGGACGCGCCGGGCGACCGAACGGTTCCACCTGCCACGAATTTCACCGAGTCGAGGGGATAGGCGAGCCGAACTTGTCTTGCGGCAGGTGGCATCCGACGGTTCCGGAGATGATGGTGACACGGTCGCTGCCGATCCAGATCGTCGTGCCAGTGTCGGGGTTGTAGAAGTTGGCCCCACGCCCCATGTCGGTGCTTGGTTCCTCAGTTGCCTGCCCCTGCCGGATAGCACCGAGCGTGGCGGCCAGCGCACGTACTCGTTCGACGTACGTGGGCCAGACGTCGTCGGGTATTCGTATGTTCGAGTATAGATTTTGAAGTCGCACCGTTCGGCCCTCTGTCTGGTCGAATGGCCGCGGACAGCTGGCGACCTCTCGGTCGCGGTTCGGGCCGAGGCTGATTCCTGGCACGAGTTCGTTAGCCACGGTGCCGATTTGTTCCATGATCGTCCGCACCTTGCGTTCTGCTTCTTCGAGGCTGGGTCGATCGAGCAGCTGCTGCGTAGCCTGCCGAGTTTCCTCGTCTGTCGTCTGTGGGTGCGGATCATCGGCTGCCTCGTAGACCACGACCGTCAGCACGACGACCCCGATAATCGACAAGACGATGCTCGCGAGGATGATCACGACGGTGAGGCTGATCCGTTGGAATCGGGTTCTCATCGCATCGCATTCTCGGGTAGTCCTGCCACGATTGCGGCGAGGTTGTATCCGGAGCGGTGCAGGTTACCGGTGCTGGGGTCGGTACGCGGGTACTCGGCATGTCCCGATGCCCCTGTGTAAGTCCGACCATCTACGGTGATCGGATCGGTGCTGAGTGGGGTGATCCAATCCATTTGGTTTGGGCTGCGGCCGAAGCTGCTGAAGTTCGCCACCGGGTCATCGTGCTCGGTCATCTGGTACACGTGGTGGCTCTGCAACCCTAGGTCGGCTGGCGAGTCGACCACGTCGTTCACACCGGACATCGCGATCAACCCGGGAAGTGCAGGAATGGGGGCGGCCGGAATATGTCCGCCGAGGCCCGGTGACCCGTAGAAAACGACGTCGTCGACCGCCCGGCCGTTCTCTTGGAGCGCCAAACTGGTTGTCAGTGACCCGTACGAGTGGCCCAATGCCGTGATGTGCGGGTCATTTTGGGTGCTCGCGACGTCTAGGCCCTCATAGAACTTGGCCAGCACCGGCGCTGCTTCCTGTGCGCGATCCGGCGACGCGACGTTGACGATATCGAGGTCGTTGTATGTCTTCTGCGGTGGGTCGTAGCCAATCCACGCGATTGTGGAGACGGTCTCGTTCGGTCGTCCCGCCTGTGACAGTTGTGACTCGGATTCCTTCTTGAGTTGCTCTGCTTCGTTGACCATGCTGCCCAGCGATTCACGCACGTTCGTGCCGAGACCCGGAGTGGTGACCGAGACGTGGTCGGCGCTGTCCGGATCACCGACCGCGACGGCGGCCCGCACCTGCCGCCCGGATTGCGTATCGAGCACCATCAGCTGCCGAGGTGGTTTTCCATCCTGGTTCGTGATCGCCTTCTCCACGGCCAGAAGGTCGTCTCGGCGCTTCTTGGAGTCTTCGAGCTGTTGCTGCGCATATGCCGATGTGGGGCTCGCCTTCACGAGTGCCTCGTTGACGGCGATTTCCTGATCGAGCCGCGCCTTCTCGATCGGAATCAGATTCCGGTTGGCCTGATCTCTCACGCTGGCGGGCAAGCCATCGAGATTACCCACGGACGCGGGCTGCGTGTTGACCACTGACGCCTGCTCCTGGGGTGTCAGCGAATCCCACCACGCGCGATTCTCCTCAGGGGTGCCGTTCTTCGGTGCCGGCTTCGGCTGCGACGTCGGCGTGGTCGCGTTGCCGAAGGAATCCGCAGCTGGTAGGTCGGAGAATGCGGTGTTGATGGCCTTTTCCGCCCGGTTGTCCACGTCGGCAGCATGGTTCAGCGCCTGCTTGACGAATGCCGTCTGCTGGTCGGCGGATGTCCGAAGCGCCGCCATGGCGGTGACGTACCTGTTCGCATCACCGGTGACGGATGCGTAAACGGCGTGCTTTGTCGACTCCCTGATCGTGCAGGTGCCATCAGGAGCGACATCCAGCCCCTTCGCCTCGGCAGCGACCTTAGTCTGCTGCACCAGGGACTTGGCTGCGGTGAAGTTCAAGCTCGCGATCTTGGCGGCGTCGCGTCCTTTTTCCAACGCCTCCAACGCCTTCCGGGCCTTGTCATAGACCTGCCGAAACCGATCGCGCATTGCGTCGCCAGCCTGGCCCTGGAACGTCTCATGAGAGCCGTCGACAGAGCGATTTTGCGCATCGAGATTGGTACGCAGCTCGTTCGCCTGCCGATCCCAGTCACCTGCTTGGGCGGTGAATGCTTCGGGGCGCCAACTCAATACCTGCGGCACGGTCAGATGCTGGCTCATCGCACGCCCTCGGTGGCTGCACCGATTCCGGTGGCCGTGGACTGGTCACGCTGCTGATAAGTCACAATCGCACCGACGACGGTGCCGCCCATCTCCATCATCGCGGTGGCGACTGCGCCCATCGCTTGGTCCGCTCGACGGCTCGCAGCGTGGTAGGCGTTCGGCGCGTTGGCACCTGGGAAACCGTCGGCCATCCCGTCTGCGAGGGCACCACCCCGGCCGACCACGCGGATCTGCTCGCCAGCGGTTCCGAGCCCATCGGCGAGCGTTCGAGTGGCGGGGATGTCGAGATACAGGATGTCTTGTGCGCCCACGTTTCCCCCTCGGTTCGCTTGGCCACCCTCCGGCCCGCTGGTCTCCCGGTCCCAGGTCACTATAAGCTTCGGCGGCAGGAATCAGGAAACGGGGGAGGACTTCTCATGTCGGATATCGACCCGCTCACCAGCAACATCGAACAGCTGGAAACCTCCCTCACCCGGTCCGCCACGGCGTCAACGGCCGGTGATGTCGCAGCCGTGGAAGTCGATCCGGACGGAAGCCTACGCGCGATCCGGCTCACCGATGTCGGCCGTCGACTCGACCCCGATACCATTGTCGAGGCTATCGTTCGCTTGCACGCCGCCGCGCTTGTCGAGGCGCGCAAGTCTGTCGCGGAAGCGATAGCGAAGATTGAGAACGATCCCCGCCTGCGCACACAGCACGATCGCGCGGTGGACGCCCTCAACCAGCCAGTGCCTCGCCAAGCACATCCCACCACGCCATCTTGGCCGCAGCCTCAAACTCCAACCCGGCCAGCTCCACAGCAGTCTGTCTCACAGCAGCGCCGCGAACCAACGCCGGAAGAGGACGAAGAGATGGACCGCTATTACCAGCGCAAGAGCTGGCTTGAATAGTGAACGGAATGCCGTGCATAGCCTGCGGATCGACCGCTCGTCGTCTTCGGGAGGCTCGGCCCGCGGATGGCGTTTCCCGGCGTTGAGTCCCGATCGGAGCGTCGGCAGGATTTCGTGCTCCTCCAGACCGATGGACTACGCGATGGTGTGCAGCCGCTCGACCACCTCCGCCTCGCTCATCCCGGCACCGGCCATCAGCGCGGCAAAACCTCAGGTCAGGCCCGCGATTTTCCGGCAGCGCCAGTCCAGGTAGTTGATCGCCATCCAGAAGTCCTTGAACGCCGGGTTGGTGGTCTGCCCATGGTGATAGCGGTAGTAGATCTGCTGGGCGATGACGGCCAGGCGGAACAGGCCGAAAACCTCGTAGAACGGCCAGTTCTCGGCCGAATGGCCGGTGCGCTCGCAGTAGTGGGCGACGATCTGGGCGCGGGTCAGCATGCCGGGCAGGTGGCTCGGCTGGCGGCGGACGGCCAGCATGGCCTCGTCGTCGTCGGCCTGCACCCAGTAGGCCAGCGCGCCACCGAGGTCCATCAGAGGATCGCCCAAGGTCGCCATTTCCCAGTCGAGTACGCCGACGATCGCGCCCGAACCGGATGGGTCGAGCACGAGATTGTCCAGGCGGAAGTCGTTGTGGATGACGGTGGTCGCGATGTCCGGCGGCTGGTTGCTATCCAGCCAGGCCATCACCGCCGCGAAATCGCTGACATTGTCGGTGCGCGCATTGACGAAACGGCGCGACCAGCCTGAAACCTGGCGGCCGACGTAGCCCGATCCTTTGCCGATTTCGCTGAGTCCCGCTGCTACGGGGTCCACCTCGTGCAGTTCGACCAAGCAGTCGAAAGCCGTGGTGGACAGTCGCCGCGCCTGATCGATGGACAAACTCATCCCCTGCGGCAGATCACCGCGCAGGATGGTGCCCGCCACCCGCTCCATCACATAGAACTCGCTGCCGATCACACCCGGGTCGACACACCGGGCGACCATCCGTGGCACGTACGGGTAGTGCGGACGCAGCCGTTGCTGCACCAGGAACTCGCGGCCCATGTCGTGTGCGGAAGCGGCCTTCGTGCCGCTCGGCGGCCGCCGCAGGATCAGGTCGCGGTCCGGATAGCGCAGGAGATAGGTGAGATTCGACGCGCCACCGGAGAATTGGCGTACCTCGGGCGGACCGACGAGGTCCGGCACCTGCTCGGCGAGCCAGGCGTGCATGGCCGCGACGTCGAAGGAGTCTTCGGCGCGGACGGCACCGGCATCTGGTGCGCTCACCGGTCGGACCCGTACTTGCGTAGTTCCTGGCGGGCGATCACGCCCAGGTGCACTTCGTCGGGGCCGTCGGCGAAGCGCAGCGACCGAATGCCCGCGAACGCTCGCGCCAGGGGGAAATCATCGGAAAGCCCGGCGCCGCCGTGCAATTGGATCGCCATGTCGAGGACCTCCTGGGTCATCCTCGGTACGACCGCCTTGATCTGGGACACCTCACTGCGCGCGCCGGCCAGTCCCTTCGTATCCAGCAGCCATGCGGTGTGCAGGACGAGCAACCTGGCCTGATTGATCGCGACGCGGGCATTGGCGATGCGCTCCCGATTACCGCCGAGATTGGCCAGCGGCTTCCCGAAGGCGGTGCGCGAGAGGCTGCGGCGACAGGCCAGCTCGAGCGCACGCTCGGCGAGGCCGATGGCGCGCATGCAGTGGTGGATGCGGCCGGGGCCGAGGCGGCCCTGCGCGATCTCGAATCCCCGTCCCGGCCCGGCGATCACAGCGTCCAAGGGGAGCCGCACGTCGGTGAAGGTGACCTCGCCGTGCCCGTAGGGTTCGTCCAGGTAGCCGAAGGTGCTGAGCATGCGCTCGACCCGCACGCCTGGCGTGTCCAGCGGGACCAGCACCATGGAATGGCGCTGATAGGGATGCGCCGCCGGGTCGGTGAGGCCCATGAAGATGACGAACGCGCAGTTCGGATGGCCGATGCCGGTGCTCCACCACTTGCGGCCGTTGAGCACGATCTCGTCGCCGTCCACCACGGCGGTCGCGGCCATGTTGGTCGCGTCGGAGGAGGCGACCTCGGGCTCGGTCATGCAGAACGCGGAGCGGATCGTGCCGTCCAGCAGCGGCCGCAGCCACTCCCGGCGCTGCTCCGGGCTGCCGTAATGCAGCAGCACCTCGGCGTTGCCCGTGTCGGGCGCATTGCAGTTGAACACCTCCGGCGCCCAGCCGGAGCTGCCCATCGCCTCGGCCATCGGCGCGTAGTCGACGTTGCTCAGACCCGCGCCGTGTTCCGGATCGGGGAGGAAGAGATTCCACAGCCCCGCGGCCCGCGCCTTCTGTTTGAGCTCTTCGACCACCGGCGGGACCGCCCACGGCGATTCCCGCAGGAAGGCGGCGTGCTCGGCCTCGCGCGGCTCGATCTCGTCGCGGACGAACTGCCGCACCTGGTCGGTGAGACGGACGGCTCGGTCGGAATGTGTGAAATCCATACCCATCCTCAGGCTGTGCTGAGCATTGCTCAACTTCCGGTCGGGTTATTGGTAGCATAGTGTTGAGCATTGCTCAATAGACGAGGCGTGATCGAATGCGCAGCGCCTCGTCCCGCCGACCGTGAGCGGGTGTCCGACAAGACGCAGGAGGCTGGATGACCGAGGTTGCCGCGGAGCCCGGCGGCCGTCGCTCGGCGCAGGACCGGCGCAGCCAGCTGATCGGGATCGGGCTGGCCATGCTGATCGACCGGCCCTGGCACCAGATCACCATCGACGCGGTCGCGCAGCAGGCCGGTATCTCACGCGGACTGCTCTTCCATTACTTCCCGACCAAGCAGGACTACTACGCACAGCTCGTCCGCGCCGCCACCCTGCGATTCCTGCGCGCCACCGGTCCCGACACCGACGCCGCCGACCCGCTCGCGTCGATGATCGCCAACTTCGTCGGCTACATGCGCAGGCGCAGCGGGCCGTTGGTGGGGTTGCTGCGCGCGGCGGGGCAGGATCCGGTGCTCGAGTCGATCATGGAGCAGTTGCACGACGAATTGACCGATCGTGTGTTCTCCGCGCTCGGACGGGACGAGCCGACGACCGCTCAGCGTCTGGTGGTCCGGTCGTGGTGGGCGATGGCCGAAGATCTCACGGTGCAGTGGCTGGCCCGCGACGATGTCGACCAGAACCGGCTGGACGGGTTGCTGTTCGACACGCTGTCTCGGGTGCTCGATTCGGTGGACGCCGAGCATGGGCGCTGATCGGCGCAGAGGCATCATCGAAATGCTTGGTGCGCCAGGGTGATCGGCGTCTACGGTCGGCCCGATGCCGCCGAGGGGCGAATCTCGGCGGCATCGGCGTATCCGAGCGCCCCGGGGGAGCGCACGCGCCGCCGCGAAGGGAAAGCGCGCCACCTCAGCATAGGGCGGTCAATGGTTCAGTGCTCGGTTCGATGCGGAGGGTATGCCGTCAGGGCCGACGCGTGTCATTCGCGGCGCGCCGAATAGTTTTACGAGATGGCAAATGAATAGGTTTCGCCGGTAGCGGTGCATCGACTATGAATGTGGGGTGCCGTTGCCATTCGTGATCACTTGTCTGCCATCGATTCTCCCGTGCGGGGAGCGCTGATGGTCATCGAACATCCCATCGAGGACGAGGTTACACAGCTGGCTAGACGGGTCGAGAAGGCCCGTGGACGGCTCGCCTACCAGTTCGATCCCGCGCTGACCCAAGCGCTGTCGGAGGACGAACTGCATGCCGAACGTGAGCTCGCCGAACGGATTCGCACGCAGGAGCGCGGACAGCGCTGGAAAGAGGCGCAGGCGGCCGCCGCGGCCTCCGACCGGGCCAGGCAGACCACCGAAGCGATCGAGAAGGCCGACATGCGAGATCTCCTGGTCGCCCGCAAGGCGATTGCCGCACAGCGACGCGAATCCAGCCCGCACGCCAAGCTGGCCTCGCTCTATCGGCACAGATCCTGGTCGCTGCGCGCGCTGGCCGGTGTCGTCGCGGCGGGCATGCTGTGGTCGGCGGTCAACGTCCAGCAGAACATAGCGCCCGGTGGGCCGACCGATCCGCTGTACTGGTTCAGCTATCTGCTCGAAGGCATGATCAGCGTCTGCCTGATCATCATCATGATCGGCACCAACAAAGTGGCCGAATGGGGCGTGATCGACAACCGCCGCCAGGTCGCCACCGCCGAAATCGCCCTCCTGGCGCTGACGGTCGGTCTCAATACCTACCCGTACGTGCGCACGGGCGCGTGGTACGACGCCGCAGTGCACGCCATCGCGCCGGTGATGATCGGCGTGGCGCTGCTCATCCACGACGCTGCCAGCGCACGCTACGGCCTCGCCATCGCCAGGGCCACCGAGCAGGTCCGCGAGCTCCCCGACCCGGCCGAACAGATCCGGCTCACGCTCCCCAGGTATCGGATGCCGATCCCGCAGGAGGTGACCACGTCCGGCGTGCCGCACGATCAGCTGGCTTTGGCCGAGTATCCAGCGCCACCGATCGAGGTGGTCGAGGAGGAGATAACCGAAGAGGTCGCGGAAACCGCTGGCGCACCGGAACCTCCTGCTCCGGTGCAGGCCGAGCAGAAGCGGGCACCGGCCGAAGTGCCCCGCAAGCCGCTGTTGCCCGAGACCATCGAGGCACTCGACGCGATGGAAGCCGTCGAGACGCGTCCCGCCACGTCGGTGCAGGGCGTCGACGCGGCGTCGGTCGCCAAGAACGGTGCCGCGACCAACGGCAAGAAGCCTGCCGCGGACAGCGAGACTGTCGCGCCGGCCCCGGTTTCCTCGACCAAGTCCGACGACCGACCGGCGACCCGGGTGCGCGCCGACGAACCCGCCGCGGCGAAGGTGGTCGTCCGGCAGGCTCAGACGCGGCCCTCGGCATCCGACACCGAAACCCCGACCGCCGCATTGCCGGAGATCGCGGCGACCCGCCGCCCGCTCGCCGATGCCAAGAGCGACACCCCCACGGCCGAGGCCAAGAACGGCAAGGACAGCACCAAGTCCGACCTCGCGCAGCCGCCGACGGCCCACACGCCGGACATCTATGACACCGGTTCGTTCCGCGTCGCCGACATTCTCGAGCAGGAACTCGCCGAACTGCAGGCCGAACGCCGCCGCGCCCGCAAGGACAGGCAGCGGTCCGCCTCGACCGCGGGACGCGAATCCTGACGAGTCACCTTCCGCGGCAACGATGCCCGTCGGCGCACCCCGCGCCGACGGGCATCGTCCTTTTGCCGGCACGCAAGGGTTGATCACCCGTGTGGCGAACCGGCCGCGAGCTATGGCGTGTTGGTGAGGGTTCGGCGGCTATCACGTAGTGACCCCCACGGGCATGCGCGGCTCGGCTGCTGAGAGCGGATCTGCTGGGGGCAGCGTGGCACCCGTTTCGCGGAGCGAGTGGGGCACGGTGGGGGCATGGCTCACGATGACAAGACACCGTTGTTCAGCTGGCGGGCCCGGGAGCAACTGCTCAGCCGCCGCATCCTCGTCCTGGATGGTCCGCTCGACGATGACAACGGGACCCTGCTGATGACGCAGTTGCTCACCCTCGCCGCGGAGGATCCGGAGACCGGAATCTCGCTGTGGATCCATTCCCCGGGCGGATCGGTCCCGTCGATGCTCGCCATCCGTGATGTGATGCGGCTGGTGCCGTGCGAGGTATCCACGCTTGCCCTCGGATTGGCTTGCAGCGCAGGGCAATTTCTTCTGTCGTCGGGTAGCCGTGGTCGGCGTTTCGCGTTGCCTCATGCCCGGGTGCTGATGCATCAGGGGTCGGCGGGCATCGGTGGCACCGCGGTCGACATCGAAGTCCAGGCCGACGATCTGCGGCATACCGTCGACACGGTGCTCGGCATCATCGCCGAGGACACCGGGCAGCCGTTCGACCGGATCTACGAGGACTCGCTGCACGACCGCTGGTTCACCGCCGCGCAAGCCAAGGAGTACGGCTTCATCGACCACATCGTCGACTCGTTCGGACAGATCGTTCCCCAGCGGCAGAGGGTCGGAATCTCGGCATGAGTACTTACACCATTCCCAATGTGATCGCGCAGCATCCGCGCGGCGGCGAGCGAATCACCGACATCTACTCCCACCTGCTCGCAGAGCGCATCGTCTACCTCGGCACGCCGATCGACTCGGGGGTGGCCAACGCGCTGATCGCGCAACTGCTGCACCTGGAATCGGAAGGCCCGGAGCAGGAGATCAACCTGTACATCAACTGCGAGGGTGGTGATCTATCCTCGATGCTCGCCGTGTACGACACTGTGCAGCACATCAAGTCGCCGGTGCAGACCACCTGCGTGGGCCAGGCCATCGCAGTCGGCGCCGTCTTGCTGGCGGGCGGGGAGCCCGGCCGCCGCGCCATGCTGCCGCACGCGAGGGTGGTGCTGCACCAGCCCGCGGCCCGTGGGCAGGGTGCGATACCCGACTTGATTCTGCAGGCCGACGAGTTGGTGCGGATGCGCGCGGAGATCGAGTCGATCCTGTCGCGGCACACCGGCCAGTCGGTGGAGCGGCTGCGCCACGACACCGATCGCGACCGGGTCTTCACCGCGCGGGCGGCGGTCGAGTACGGCCTGGTCGACCAGGTGCTCGGCGCCCGCGACTGATCAGGCCGCCAGCGCCATGAGCGTCGGCCCGGCGCTGGAACGCTGCCCGGGCCGTCCGAGGAAGGCGACACGACGCTGAGCGCGAAGGTCATCGGCCACCTGTCCGATGAGCTCGCCCAGCGTGGTGCCGAGCGATCCGGCCAGAGCGGCGATCATCTCACTCGACGGCTCTTTGCGGCCCCGCTCCACTTCGGACAGGTATTGCGGGGAAATCCCTGCCCGCTTGGCCGTTTCCACCAGCGTCTCGCGCCGATCCTGGCGAAGCGTGCGCAACTGTTCGCCGAGCGCCTCGCGCCAGAGCGGTTCCGGAGCCGTCCGCGGTTGCGGGTCGCGAATCCGGTCGTCGCGTCCGCCCGGGATCGAGTGGAGTCTCGGATGCTCGGTCATGGTGCGAGCGTACGGTTCAGGCTGCCCGGTCGGCCCAGCATTACGCTCAGGGCGTACGAGTTCGCGTTGCGCTGAATACCGGCAGTGCGCACGGACTCCCTGATCGTGCTGATGCGGTTCGGCGTGGTCGCTGCCGTTCGCGCGCCCGGCCGAGCATGATGGGAACCGTGCCGGAGAATGCGAAGGTGTCCGACCTCAAGCCGCGCAGCCGCGACGTCACCGATGGCCTCGAGCGGGCCGCGGCCCGCGGGATGCTGCGCGCGGTCGGCATGGGCGACGAAGATTGGGAGAAGCCGCAGATCGGGGTGGCCTCTTCGTGGAACGAGATCACGCCGTGCAATCTGTCGCTCGACCGGCTTGCCAGAGGCTGCAAGGACGGCGTGTTCTCTGGTGGCGGATTTCCCATGCAGTTCGGCACCATCTCGGTGTCCGACGGCATCTCCATGGGTCATGAGGGGATGCACTTCTCCCTGGTCTCGCGCGAGGTGATCGCCGACAGCGTCGAGACGGTGATGCAGGCCGAGCGCCTGGACGGTGCGGTGCTGCTGGCCGGCTGCGACAAGTCGCTGCCCGGGATGCTCATGGCGGCGGCCCGGCTGAACCTGGCGAGCGTCTTCCTGTACGCGGGCTCGATCCTGCCCGGTATCGCGAAACTGTCCGACGGCAGCGAGCGCGAGGTGACGATCATCGACGCGTTCGAGGCGGTCGGCGCCTGCGCGCGCGGCCTGATGAGCCGCGACGATGTGGACGCCATCGAGCGAGCCATCTGTCCTGGCGAGGGGGCCTGCGGCGGGATGTACACCGCCAACACCATGGCCAGTGCGGCCGAGGCGCTCGGCATGTCGCTGCCGGGCAGCGCGGCGCCGCCCGCGACCGACCGCCGCCGCGACGGCTACGCCCGCCGCAGCGGCGAGGCGGTGGTGGAGTTGATCCGGCAGGGGATCACCCCTTCCGACATCCTCACCAAGCCCGCCTTCGAGAACGCGATCGCGGTCGTGATGGCATTCGGCGGTTCCACCAATGCGGTTCTGCACCTGCTGGCGATCGCGCACGAGGCGAACGTCGAACTGACGCTGGACGATTTCGCCCGCATCGGTCGCCAGGTGCCGCATCTGGCCGACGTCAAACCCTTCGGCAGGCACGTGATGACCGACGTGGACCGGATCGGCGGCGTGCCGGTGCTGATGAAGACGCTGCTCGACGCCGGATTGCTGCACGGCGACTGCCTGACCGTGACCGGCCGGACGGTCGCGGAGAACCTGGCCGACATCACCCCGCCGGATCCCGACGGCAAGGTGATCCGGGCCATGACGGCGCCGATGCACCCGACCGGCGGCATCACCATTCTCCGGGGCTCACTCGCGCCCGATGGCGCCGTCGTCAAGTCGGCGGGCTTCGAATTCGACGTCTTCGCTGGCACCGCACGCGTTTTCGACGGTGAGCGGGCCGCGATGGACGCCCTCGAAGACGGGACGATCGCGGCGGGAGACGTGGTGGTCATCCGGTACGAGGGCCCGAAGGGCGGCCCCGGCATGCGGGAGATGCTGGCCATCACCGCAGCCATCAAGGGCGCGGGTCTGGGCAAAGACGTTCTGCTCCTCACCGACGGACGGTTCTCCGGCGGCACCACCGGTCTGTGCGTCGGCCACGTCGCCCCGGAAGCCGTCGACGGCGGCCCGATCGCATTCGTCCGCGACGGCGACCCCATCCGTCTCGACGTCGCCGAAGGAACCCTCGACCTGCTCGTCGACCCCGAAGAACTCACCCGCCGCCGCGAGGGTTGGAAACCCTTGCCGCCCCGCTACACCCGCGGCGTCCTGGCGAAATACACCAAGCTGGTGGGCTCGGCATCGATCGGAGCGGTCTGCGACTGAGGGCACGACATCCCGGAAACGGCTGCGGCGCTCACTACTTTTGCGTCGCCAGTAGTCCGCCGTGACCAATGCCAGCACGATCGCCACAACGCCGCATTGCGGGCGCTCGCCACGACGATCGCGGTCACGGCGTCGGCGCAGGAGACCGTGACCGTGATCGGCAGTGCCGGAGGACACGCCGACCGGCGAAGCGTGGGAACCGAACTCGAGAGCAGAATGCGCGGTCGGCTTCAGCGGAAGTTTCCGAAGCGGTGTATTTCCGCTCCGTCGGTCGTCCGGACTATGCGGCGAAGCGGTGCGGTGTCGGTTGCGGAACCCGGGAGCCCTGCGAGCCGGCGGGCTCCGAGGATTTCCTCGATCGCCTCTGGTGTGAGCAAGCCGAGTTCGATCGCGATCTCCGCGACGGATTGCCCGGTTTGCAGTGCTTGTTTGGCGATTCGGGCGCTGGCCGCGTACCCGATGTGGGGGGTCAGCGCCGTAACGATGCCGACGGAGCGCCGGACGCCCTGCTCGAGGTGGTCACGATTGGGGGTGATGCCCGCGACGCACTTGGTCGCCAAGGTGTCGACCGCGGCGGTTAGATGCGTGGTCGTGCGCAGCATGCCGTAGGCGATGATCGGTCCGAACGCGTTGAGCTGGAGCTGCCCGGCCTCGGCGGCCATGGTCACGGTCAGGTCGGTGCCGATGGCCTCGAAGGCGACCTGGTTGACGATCTCCGGAACGACCGGATTGACCTTCCCCGGCATGATCGATGACCCGGCCTGGACCGGCGGCAGATTGATCTCACCGAATCCCGTAGTGGGACCCGACGACATCAACCGCAGGTCGTTGCACGTCTTGGACAGTTTGACCGCGACCCGCTTGAGGATGCCGGAGACCTGAACGAAAGCGCCGCAATCCTGGGTGGCCTCGATCAGGTTGGCCGCGGGCGTGACCAGTTCGCCGGTGAGCTCGGCGAGGTGGGCGCAGGCCAGCGCGGGATAACTCGGATGGCCGTTGATTCCGGTGCCGATCGCGGTGCCGCCGAGGTTGCTCTCGCACAGCAGGGCGATGCCCTCCTCGAGCCGTTCGCAGTCCTCGCGCACCATGACCGCGAAGGTGCCGAATTCCTGTCCGAGCGTCATGGGTACGGCGTCTTGCAGCTGGGTGCGGCCCATTTTGATGACGTCGGCGAATTCGTCGGCTTTGACGCCGAACGCGTCCGCGAGCCGCCGCAACGCCGCGACGAGGTCCCGGATGTGTCGTACGACGGCGAGCCGGACGGCCGTCGGGTACACGTCGTTGGTGGATTGGCCGAGGTTGACGTGGTCGAGCGGGTCCAGTTCGGTGTAGGTCCCGCGGTCGTGGCCGAGCAACTCCAGCGCCCGGTTGGCGATGACCTCGTTGGCGTTCATGTTCGTCGAGGTTCCCGCGCCGCCCTGGATCGGGTCGATCGGAAACTGGTCTTGCAGCACGCCGGCCCTGATCTCGGCGCAGGCCGATTCGATCGCGTCGGCCCGGCGAGCGTCGAGGATGCCCAGTTCGCGATTGGCGCGGCAGGCGGCCTGCTTGACCGTGGCGAGCGCGGCGACGAGCGCGGGATATCGCCCGATGCTGTCGCCGGTGATGGCGAAATTGTCCAGCGCGCGTGCGGTGTGGATGCCCCAGTAGGCGTCGCCGGGCACGGTGCGGGTGCCGAGCGAGTCGCGTTCGGTTCGGGTGCTGTCGGTCATCATCGGCTCCGGGCGGTCAGGGCGTCTTCGCGGACAGGTACCAGGGGCGGCGCGGCAGGATTCGACAGCTCGCCGAGCATGTTGGTCGTCATCCAGTCCCGCAGTTGCCCACCGGAGAACCCGAGGTCGACGAGGTAGGCCAGTTTGGCGAGCGCCGCCTCCCTGGTCATGTCGCCTCCGCTGATCACCCCCGCGTCCAGAAGTGCGCGTCCGGGGAGGTAGCGCTCGAGATCGACCGAACCGCTGTCACATTGGGTGATCACGACGACCGGGGTTCCGCGCCGCGTCGCCATCCGGATCGTCTCCATTACGTCGGCTCCGTGCGGCATCGTGCCCGAGCCGTAGCATTCGAGGACTATTCCGCCGGGATACTGCCGAATCGCGGCGCTGAGCAGGTCGGCGTGCAGACCGGGAAAGACGGTGAGCAGCCCCACCGGAAGGCGGGTTGCCGTGCTGTGTCGTCGCGGTAGCAGTGGCGGAGGGGACGGGGGCGGCGTGAACTCCCGAACGGTGCCGAAGCCGTCGTATTCATCGCAGGCGCGTTTGCTTGCCCGCACGGCGGGATGCAAAGCGGAGCCGAACGCGATGTAGATTCCCGGCCCGGGTTGGGTGGCAATCGAATCCAATGCGAGATGCAGGTTGCGTTCGGCATCGCTGCCGGGATGTCCGAGAGGTATCTGGGCACCGGTCAGCACCACCGGGACAGCGAGATCACGCACTTCGAAGGCTATGCGGGCGCCGACATAGGCCATGGTGTCGGTTCCGTGAATCACGATGACACCATCCGGGCGCTCGGATTCGATGCGGTATCGCACCCACTCCGCTATCCGGAAGGCAGTGCCCGAGTCGGCGGCGGCGCTGTCGATGACGCGGTCGAATTCGGCGTAGCGCAACTCGACCGACCGGCCGGTCACCGTCTCGTATCGCGCGATGAGGTCGGCGATTTCGGCACCGATTCCCGAACGTGGACCCATACCGGCCCCGTGGTCGGCCATTCCGAAAGTGCCGCCGGTGTAGAGGACGTGGATTCGCAATCCCATGCGGAGGTATGCCGTTCCGCGAGTGCTCATGCGCCCTGCGCTCCCTCGGTGGTCGCGTCCGGCCGATCCACCGGAGCGAGCACGTCCTGATCGAGACGGCCCCTGATCCGGAACCATCCCGCGACCATGGCCGCGACGACAACGGTGAACACCGCGAGCGTGATCCGCCCGATCTCGTCGTCGAAGAACATCAGCGCGACGACACCGGCCAGGAAGACGAGGGTCAGGATGTTCAACACCGGAGCGAAAGGGAGCCGGAAGGCCGGTCGGCGGTACTCGCCCCGCTGGGACTTCTGCACGAAGATCCAGTGACAGATCATGATAGAAGCCCAGGTTCCGACGATGCCGAGCCCGGCAAGGTTCAGCACGATCTCGAATGCCTTCTGGGGCACAAGGAGATTCAGCACCACACCGGCGATGCCCACCGAACTGGTGATCAGGATTCCGCCGTATGGAACGCCATTGCGATTCATCCGTGCGGCGAAGCGTGGCGCCGTCCCGGCCACGGCCATCGATCGCAGGGTGCGACCGGTCGCGTACAGGCCCGCGTTCAGGCTGGACATCGCGGCGGTGAGCACGACCAGGTTCATGACATCGCCCGCGTGCGGGATCCCGATGGAGCTCATCACGGTGACGAACGGGCTCTCGCTGGGGGAGTACGCCGTCCACGGCAGCAACAGCGTGAACAGGACCACCGAGCCTGCGTAGAACAGGATGATCCGCCACATGATCGAGTTGACGGCCTTCGGAACCACCGCGCCGGGGTTGTCGGATTCGCCCGCGGCCACACCGATCATCTCCGTCCCACCGAACGCGAACACCACGCCGAGCGCGATGGTGAGCATCGGAGCGAGACCGTGCGGGAAGAAACCACCGTTGTCGGCGATGGTGGAGAAGCCGGGGACGTTGCCGTCGACCGGTGTGCCGGTGACGAGGAACACCACGGCCAGCAGCATGAATGCGACGATCGTGCCGACTTTGATCAGCGCGAACCAGAACTCGAACTCGCCGAACAGGCGCACCGATACGACATTGAGCCCGACGACGACCGCCAGCGCGATCAGCGCGAGGACCCACTGCGGTATCGGTACGAACGGCGACCAGAAGTGCGCGTACAGCGCCACGGCGGTGATGTCGGCGACCAGGGTGGTGGACCAGTTCAGGAAGTACAGCCAGCCGACGGAATAGGCCCCGCGCTCGCCGAGGAATTCGCGGGCGTAGGAGACGAACGCGCCGGAGGACGGCCGATACATCACCAGCTCGCCGAGCGCGCGCACGACCATGAACGTGAAGACGCCGCAGACGATGTAGACGATGGCCAGCGACGGCCCGGCTAGCGCCATGCGGCCGCTGGCCCCGAGGAAGAGCCCGGTGCCGATGGAGCCGCCGATCGCGATCATCTGCATATGGCGCTTGCGCAGCTGTTTCTGATAGCCGACGTCGCCGATGTCGAGCTTCGCTGCTGATGGTTGCGTGGCTGGCCGGGCCGACAGTTCGTCGTGGTGCGTCATGGAAACCTTCCTTGGGCCGAATCCAGCCTGCGCGGCAGCGCGCTCAACAGGTCGAGGTGGAGCATGGCTGCCATGCGGTCAGGCTGTAAGACAGGTTGACCGTAATACAGGTCACATTCGCTGTCAACGCCGGGGCGACACGAATACTCGCAGGACCGAGCGTTTTGACGCCCTATCGGCAGATCTCCATACTTGGTCACGTGACAGTCGAAGAAGGCCGGGTGCATCGCATCGGCGCCACGGAAGCGGTCTTTCGTCGGCTGAAGGACCTGATCCAAAGCGGCGAATACGCGGTGGGCGACCGCTTGCCCGCCGAGCTCGCCTTGGCCCAGCAGTTCGGCGTCAGCCGTCCGGTGGTCCGCGAGGCGCTGCATGCCTGCGCGACTCTCGGTCTTACGGAAACCCGTACGGGCCGAGGAACTTTCGTCGTCTCCACGAAGGAGAGCCCGCAGCTGACGTTCGCCGGTGTCGACGCCGGAGATCTGATCGAGGCTCGCCAGCTCATCGAGATCCCCACCGCGGGGTTCGCGGCGCAACGCCGCACGCCAGAGCAGCTGCGGCGGCTTTTCGAACTACTGGGCAAACTGGCGGCAGCCACCGACGCCCGCGAGTGGGTCCGCTACGACGGCGAGTTGCACACCGCGATCGCGGCGGCCAGCGGCAACAAGATGCTGACCGCGGTGGTCGCCGATACTCGCCGCGCGCTGGACCCGCAGTCGGAATTCCTCAATCTGACCCAGGACCGCCGCGCCGACTCCGATCGGGAACACGAGGCCGTCGTCCGGGCTATCGAGGCGGGCTCGCCGGAGGCCGCGCGGCAAGCGATGGCCGAACACCTGGAGCGGGTAGCGGAGACGATAGCCCGGATCGGCGAGTAGTCGCGGCGAGCGCAGAGCCGCACAATCGGCTGGTGCCGTTCCTGAAATGGACTTCAGGCGACTTCAGGCTGCCTTCAGCCATACCCTGCGACCGTGATGACCGACTTCGAGACGACAACTCCCGCAGGAGGTTTCACCATGGATGCCAATTTCGGTCGCGCGCTGGCGGTCGCGGCGATATCGACGCTGGCGATCACCGGCATCACCGCAGGAACCGCAGGCGCTACTCCTCAGCCCCTCGACAGCGGAATCGTCAATTACACCGCCACCACTTCCGAAGAGAGCATGGTCGTCGACATCGACGCGGGTTCGATGGAGGTGGAAAACGGAGTGTTCGAAGTCAAAGCAGCCAACGGCGCCGTACTCGCGGGTACTCCGCTGGAGTTTCGGGTCGACGATTTCGTCTTCCCCATCGCCGCCGACATTCAGGGCCGAACCGCCACGCTGACACCGCAATTCGACCTCGAGCACGCGGTATACCAGCCGGTTGCGCTGCCTTTCGAAGACCAGGCGCTGTGGCGAACGCCGTACGAACGCGAAGTCGCCGCCTTCACGCGATTGAAGGATACCATCGCGACCGGGGCCGCGATCGGCACCACTGTCGGCGGTATCGGCGGCGGCATCGTCGGCTGTGTACTCGGCGGCATCGCCGGCGCCACCATCGCCGCCGCGACCATCGTCGGCATGTTCGGGCCGTTCATCCCCGCCGCCGCCGTGGGCTGCCTGGGCGGAATCCTCGCCGTCGGCGCACTCGGCACGCTCGCCGGCCAACTCTTCGTCACGGCCCCGGTCGCCATCGCCGCCCTGGCCCAGTACTTCACCACGATCAATCAGCCGTTCACTCCGGCGCCCAGGTAGGCGGTTCGTCGTCGCGAGCTCGTTCCGAAACGCGCTCAACCCTCATGAAGCGCCAGGACATACCAGGTCCTGGCGCTTCGTTGGCGAGATTTCGACGCCGATCTGCGGCATCTGCTGAAGCTGGGGCGGATCTGGCCGCCGGCTCGCGCGGCGGTCGCCAGCGCCACTCGCGTGACGCGAGCGGTGGCCTAGCGGTCGGCCGTGGTGCCGATGCTGCCCACGATCAGGTCGGTCAGTGCGGTGATCGCGTCGGTGGTGGTTGCCCGCCCCAAGTTCAGCTCCGCGGCGATCGCCTCCGCCGCACCCAGTACGCCGACACAGCGCAGTCGAAGCGCCTCGGCGGTGAGGCCGGAGTGCGGCAGTAGGGCGGCGGCCATCAATTCCGTGTAGCTGTCGAGCATCTCGTGCTGGATCACCTCCATGTCCGGATTGCCTTTCAGCGCAGCGGAAACGGCGTTGAACTCCGGCATGTCGGTGGCGCAGGCGAAGTACGCGGTGCTCATGACGCGGGCGATCTCGTCCGGGGTGGGTGCGGCGCCCTGCAGTGCCTGCGTGGTCGCGGCGCGATGCCGTTGGTCGAGACGCCGGTAGAGCGCGAGAAGTAGGCCGGGGCGGGTGCCGAAGTGGTCGTACACGATGGGCCTGCTCACCCTGGCGGCCTCCGCGAGGGTGGGCAGGGTCAGTCCGTCGGCGCCCTCGCTGCGGACGATCGCGATTGCGGTGTCGAGCAATTGCTCCCGCCTGGCCCGCTTGGACAGGCGGGTCGGTGTGGTGGTCATGGTCCTCCCTTGCGCTGCCGCCCCAGTTTAGCTACAAAGAGTAAGTTACAAAATGTAGCTATCTGCGGCGTGAGAGGAAGTTCAATGGAGCAGTCGAAATCGGTTCTGATCATGGGTGGTTCGGGTCAGGCAGGCGCGGGCGCCGCCACCCTGCTGCGGCGGTGGTATCCGGCGCTGCCGCTGACCATCGCGGGTCGCGATCTCGATCGCGCGCAGCGTGTCGCCGACGAACTCGGCGCCGCGGAGGCCGTCACCATCGACCTGAAGCGCAGCGATCTAGGTCTCCCGCCCCGCGACGAGTACTCAGCGGTCGTCGCGGCACTGTGGGACGACCGCAGGCACGGCCTGCGCTTCGCGCAGCAGCGCGGATTGCCCTACCTCAGCATGTCCAGCGGTCTGGTCGATATCGCGCCGGAGGTCGTCGCGGGCGCCCAACGGGCAAATGCCGCGCCCATTCTGGTGGCCAGTCACTATCTCGCCGGCCTCGTCGTCCTGGCCACGCTGGACTCGGCCCGGGAATTCGACCGGATCGACACCATTCGAATCGGCGCCCTGCTGGACGAATCGGACACCGGCGGGCCTGCTGGGATAGCGGATCTGCAACGCTGGTCGGCCGTCACCTCGGCGGGATTGGTGCGCCGTGACGGCGTCTTCACCTGGGTCACCGGCCCGGACGCCCAGGGTGATGTGTCCGGTCTCGACGGTGTCGTCCTGCCCGGCCAGAGCATCGCCATCCTCGATGTGCCGAGCCTGGCCCTCGCGACGGGCGCACAGAACGTCCGCTTCGATTTCGCGGTCGGTGAATCCCCGGGCAGGCGACGCGGCGAACCCGCTTCCATGGAGGTCCGGATCGACTTGGACGGAGTAGGTCCGGCGGGTGCACCGCTGCGCACGAGCCGCTACCTCATCCACCCGGCGGGGCAGCGTCCGTTGACCGCGCTGGGTGTTGCCCTCGGGGTCGAGCGTTTGCTCGGCCTGCGCGGCGAAGCCGTGCCGCCGGGTATCCACACTCCCGAGGCCTTGCTCGACCCCGCCTACGCGGTCGAGCGGATGGTAGAGATCGGCACCATCCTCCAAGTGGTTTGAGCAACCACGCCAGGTGAATGGGGCGCGAGCAGCGGTAGCGCGCCGGATGTGCCCGAATCGAGTCACCAACCGACGCGGGGTTGAGGGCTTCATCGCGTAGCGCAGCGCCCTTCCTGGGCTGTCCACTGTATGTGCAGCTCAACGACTCTCGGGAGGGTTGGTGACGCCGTAGCCTTCCGTTCGGAGTGCCTATGAACTGTCCAGCGTTTTCTGGATACAGATTTCGATGTACTATCTGTGATGTGGAGACGTTGTTGCACAGTGACGCACTGGCCCGATTCGGGCACGCGCTGTCGGACCCGACCCGTACCCAGATCCTGTTGAACCTGCGCCGGGCGCCGGGATATCCCTCGGATCTGGCCGACCGGATCGGCGTGTCGCGCCAGATTCTGTCCAACCACCTGGCGTGCCTGCGCGGATGCGGGTTGGTCGTCGCGGTGCCCGAAGGGCGCCGTAGTCGCTACGAGCTGGCCGACGCGCGGATCGGGCGCGCGCTGGAGGATCTGCTCGGGCTCGTGCTGGCCGTGGATCCGGCGTGCTGCCCGGACGCCGAGACGCAGGAGTGCTGCTGATGGCCTCGCTCGGAATGCCGTCGCTGCCATCGATCGCGGGGCCCGGTTCGGCCCGGCGGGCGGTGCTGGCCCGGCGGATCCGCTGGCTGGTCGCGGCGACGATCTCCTACAACGTGATCGAGGCGGTCATCGCGCTCACCGAGGGCACGCGGGTGTCCTCCGCGGCGTTGATCGGGTTCGGCCTGGATTCGGTGATCGAGGTTTCCTCGGCGGCGGCGGTGGCCTGGCAGTTCGCCGGCCGCGATCCCGAAGCCCGGGAAAAGATCACACTGCGGATCATCGCGTTCTCGTTCTTCGCCTTGGCGCTGTATGTCACCGTCGACTCGCTCCGCGCCCTGCTGGGCGTTGGCGAAGCCCAGCACTCGCCGATCGGGATCGCGCTGGCCGCGGCCAGTCTGGTCATCATGCCGGTGCTGTCGGCCGCGCAGCGCCGCGCCGGGCGCGAACTCGGCTCGGCGTCGGCGGTGGCCGATTCCAAGCAAACCTTGCTGTGCACATATCTTTCGGCCGTGCTGCTGGCCGGCTTGCTGCTCAATAGCCTGTTCGGCTGGACGTGGGCCGACCCGATCGCTGCCCTGGTGATTGCGGTGATCGCGGTCAAGGAAGGCCTCAACGCCTGGCACGGTGACACCTGCTGCCCAACGCCCACCGCAGCCCTCGGCGCGCCCAGCACAGCCGGGCACGACTGCGACTGCTGCGACAACCCCGCACCGAAGAAGGACTCCTGATGGCCCCCATACCCGCCCCCGCCCGCGCTCGCTATCACGAGGAGATGCGCGCCGCGAAGGCCGCGATCACCGCCGATCAGCGGTGGATCCACCTCGAACGCGCGCACATCCTGTCCCAGCCCGATCCGTGGCTGCACACCCGCAACCACGTCGCGATGCTCACCCTGGCCGTGCGGCAACGCGACCGCCGCGAAGCCCTCGGCCAGGTCGTGCGGATCATCGTCGCCGCACCCGGATCACTGTCGGGCCGCTACCCAGAAGGCAACACCGGCCGCGCCCATGTCGGCCTGCGCCAACCCATGCCGACCCCGCCGGACCTCGCCGCGCTGCTCCAACCCGCCGCGGCCTGATCCGTCTCCGGCGGTGGCCTGCGCCGCGCATCTACTCGGGTTTGCGGGCCAGCACACGGAACACGATCCCGCCGCGGCCGGTGCGGTCGCGGTAGTCGATCGTGAAACCGGCGTCGGTGAGGTAGCCGACCGGCTCGCGAGTCAGGTGGTCGGCTGCCATCCGCACCGTCAGCGGCTCGATCCATCTCATCACTGCCGCGATCGGGCGGGCACGGGCCGGGCCGTGCTCCACCGCAACGAACAGCCCACCCGGACGCAGCACCCGCCATGCCTGTCGCGCCGCAGCGAGCGGGTCGGGGATCGTGCAGAAGGTGTAGGTCGAGACCACCGTGTCCGCCGAGGCATCGGGCACATCGAGCTGCTGCACATCACCGTGAACCAGCTGCACCGGCGGCGCCGCGGGCGACCGCCTCCGGGCCAGCTCGAGCATCTGCTCGGACAGGTCGACACCGACCACTCGATCGACCGCGGGCCCGTACAGGGGCAGGTTCAATCCGCTGCCCACCCCGATCTCGACGACCACACCCCGCGCCTGGTCGACCGCCCACCGCCGCGCATTTCCGAGCAGCAGGCGCTCCGACCAACCGATCTGCCGGTCGTAGTCGGCCGCGACTCGATCGAACACCGCCTGCACCCTCCCGAGCTCAGCTGGGATCGCACCGAAATCAGACATGCTCCAACTCAACCAGCCGGTCCCCATCCGGTGCATCAGGGATTCCCCTGAAAGTGGGGGTTCACCGACGCGGTGGATGCTGTTCGGGCACAGGCATTCCCGTTGCTCAGACGGTGACGAGCAGGCCGGTGAGGTACATGATCGCGATACCGCCGAGGATGCCGCCGATCGTCGCGGGGTGCAGGCGGTTGCCGTCGGTGCGTAGTACGGGTGCGATCTGCACGACGACTTGCGCGATGGCGCCGACACCGACACCGAGCAGCAGCGCGGACAGTTCGGTGTTGTTGATGCTCGCGCCGATGACCGCGCCGAGGATGGCGGGGGCTCCGGCGATCACACCGAGTATCACCAGAGTGGACACGTGCGGTCGCGCGCGGACCAGGGGAGCGACGATGGCGATGCCTTCGGTGGTGTTGTGCAAGGCGAAGCCGATGACGAGGAAGGCGCCGAGGGCGAGTTCTCCGACGGCGTAGGCGGATCCGATCGCGAGGCCCTCACCGAGGTTGTGCAACCCGATCCCGGCGGCGATCATGCTCGCCAGCCGCAAGCCCGACCGGCCCTCGTCGGAGGTCTGGGCGCGTCGTGTGGTGAGGTAGCGGTCGACGGCGGTGAGCACCCCGAACGCGGTCACGGCGCCGAGAATGACGAGTTCGGCCCCGCCGAAAGCTCCTGCGCCACCGGCGAGTTCGAGTCCTTCGAGGCTGCCGTCGACGGCCAGGAACACCAGCAGCCCGACCGTCACCGCGAGCAATACGCGCAGCGCGCCGGCTCCGGCCTGCCGTATCACGGGTAGCAGCAGCATGCCGAGCAGGACGGGGATGACGCCGACATAGGTGCCCAGTAGCGCCATCGTGGCGAAGAACCTGGTGCCGGGGCGGGGGGTTTCGACGGCGACGGGGATCTCGTGTTCGATGACCAGCCCGGTGGACGTCAGCATCGACACCAGATAGGGCTGACCATCGACCCAGGGATAGCGCAGGGTGAGGGTCGCGGTGTCCAGGCGGTCAATCGGTGCTTCGCCGCCGCGCAGATCGACGTAGGCGTCGTTGACGAACACTTGCGCGATGGTGACCGGGTCCGGCCCGGTGTTACGCACCTTCAGCTCGATCTCTCCCGGCCGTAGCACCGTGTGCTCGACAGCGATCTCTTCGACCGCCGGGCCGGTGCGCTCCGGCAGCGCGCGGCTGCCGAGCAGGCCGAGCGCGGCCAGCGCCACCGCGATGAGCAGCGCCGCTCCCGCCAAGGACACCCACCCGGGAAGCCGCGAAGACGGTTGTGCTTCTGCTTGGCTCATCGGTCTTCGACCTCGAACAAACCCATCCAGCCGAGTTCGGCGAATTCGGATTTGTGGGCGTGGAACATGAACTTGCCCGGGTGCAGGAACCGCAGTTCGCAAATGCCGCGCTGGCCCTGCGCCTGGACGATGGTGTCGGTGAATTCGGACGGTTCGAGCCGGGTCCCGGTGGGGTAGTAATCGAAGAAGTTGCCGTGGATGTGGAAGCTGTTGATCGGGTCGTACTCGAGTACGTTCACCAGATAGATCCGCACCAGCTGATCGCGGCGCACCCGCACCGGTTCGTGCATGTAGTGGAACGGGATCCCGTTGACCGCGTACAGCTGGTTGCCCTCGGCGTCGAAGGTGGTGTTGTAGCCGTGCATCACCATCACCAGCTCATCCGCGGGCGGGCGGGGCTGTTTCGGGTCGATGATGAACGTCCCGTACAGGCCGCGGGCGATGTGCTCGGCCAGCGGACCGACATGGCAGTGATACAGGTGCAGTCCGAACGGTGTGGCATCGAACTCGTAGGTGAACGACTCCCCGGGCTGGATCAACCCGCGTCCGATGCCGGGGACGCCGTCCATCTCGCTGGGATGGATGCCGTGGAAATGGATGGTGTGCGGATGCACGGAGCCGTTGCTGAACGTCACGCGCAGCAGATCTCCCTCGGTGCAGCGCAAAGTCGGCCCGGGGACGCGGCCGTTGAACGTCCACGCCGGAAACCGCACCCCCGGCGCCACCTCGAGATCCGTGTCGCCGCTGGCGATCTCCCACTCCCGCACCGTGCGGCCATCCGGCGACCGGGACACCGTGCCGTAGTCGAAATCCCGCAGTACTTCGGTCGGATCGAATCCGTTCGCGTCGTGGTCGACCACCGCGCCTAACCGGAACGTCGGTCCCTCCACCCCGCCACCGTGCGCTGCCGGATGCCCGGCCGCTTCCGCGGCGGCGACCGTATCCGACCCCGACCGGGTGATCCCGAGCGCCAGGCCCGCGCCACCAGCCAGCGCGCCACCGGCCAGGAACCGTCGACGTGACGATGACACCGTCATCGGCAACCACCTACTCGTCCGTGTCACGCCGCAATGGCAGCGTTACCCCCATCACACACAAAAGTTTGGCATAGCTAACTCTTCTGTTCAATATCACGAATATCGCTGGCCGGTGGGGGAGACGCCGCATAGCGCAATCGGCTTCGGGCGGGCCCAGGGCACCGCCCGTCAGGCCAGGGGCGAGATGACCGCGGCGGCAACTACGACGGTCTACCGGGCGGTTTCGGTCCAGGTGATCGGCAGTTCGTGGACGCCGTAGATATTCATGTCGGTCCTGAGTTTCACCTCGCCGGCGGGGATGGCGAGCTCGAGGGATGGGAAGCGGCGCAGCAGTCCGCCGAAACCGGCGCGCATCTCTATGCGGGCAAGTTGCTGGCCGAGACACTGGTGGACGCCGTGGCCGAAGGACAAATGACCGCGGGCTTTGCGGTGGATGTCCAGGGTGTCGGGGTTGTCGAAGCGCTGGGGGTCGTGGTTGGCGGCCAGCAGCGAGACGACGACGGTCGACCCCTTGCCGATCGTTTCACCGCCGAGTTCGATGTCGTCGGTGGCGTAGCGATAGAAGATGTCGGCGACGGACAGGTAGCGCATGAGTTCCTCGACGGCGTCGGGCAGCAGGTCCGGGTCGGCGCGCAGCTCGGCCAGCTGCTCGGGGTGTTCCAACAGTGCGAAGGTGCCCAATGCCAGCATGTTGGCGGTGGTCTCGTGGCCCGCGAGCAGCAGCAGGAAGGCGATGCCGGTCAGCTCCTCGATGCTGAGGTCGTCATGACGTGCCAGGTCGGACAGGAGGTCTTCGCCGGGCTCGGCGCGCTTGCGCATGACCAGTTCGGCCAGGTACGTGGTCATTGCGCCGTACGCGGCCATCTTCTCGTCGAGCGACTGGTCCCTGACCAAGAACTTGGCGGAGTTGACCTGGAAGTTCGCCCGGTCCGCGTAGGGAACACCGAGCAGTTCGCAGATCACCAGCGAGGGCACCGGCAGCGCGAACTCCTTGACCAGGTCGACCGGCGGGGTCAGGCGCGCCATCTCATCAAGTTGCCGCTCGGTGATGTCGATGATCTGCTCTTCGAGCATCTTCATACGTCTGACGGTGAAGGCGCCGATGAGCTTGCGCCGCAGCCGGGTGTGCTCCGGCGGGTCCATGGCGATGAACAGGCCGGGCACCTGCGGGGACGGCTCGGTGGCGACAGGCATGCCGGGGGTCTCGTACGGCACGTGGACAACGCCGATGTCCTGCCGGGAGCTGAACCGGGTGTCGGCCATGAGCTGGCGGACCGCGTCGTAGCCGGTGACGAGCCAGCCTCGGTGACCATCGGGGAAGACCATGGGACTGACCGGCCGAGCCTTGCGCAGCTGGGTGATTTCGCGGGGAGGGTCGAAGGGGCCCACATTGCGCTCCATGGGCAGGCCCTGCGGGATGGGAACCGTTTGACTCATGAGATTTCCTTTCGTGGCGGTTGTTGCGCCGCAGACGCGGGGTCTAGTCGGCGGAGACGAGGGTGATCGCGCCGGACGGGCACATCTGGGCGGCCTCGCGGAGGGCCGGCTCCCGCTCGGGCGCGGGCATGAGATCCGGCGGCACCACCCGGCCGTCCTCGGTGTCCTGGTCGAACACTCCGGGGGCGGTCAGTACGCACATGCCGGCGCCGATGCAGCGCTCCCGGTCAACCCTGAGTTCCATCAGCTACCCCCGCCTCGCAGGTGACCGGAGGGAGCGCACGCCGTAGCGGAGCGCGTCGGTCTGCATCGGGACCCCGGTCGGGACGGCCAGGCGCGGTGCCGGGAACCGGGTGGCCGGCTTCGAATCAACGCCGTCGGGATTGTCTTGTCCCCGTGCGTCTTCCGCAGTTGGTGCACGCCGCATGTGCGCACCCCGGTCGCCGTGATCGCCGTTGTGGATTGGATTTTCATGGTTCCTCTTGTGTCTGGCCTCGCGCTCGGGGAGCAACTCGGGGGCGATGGGAACTGGACGAGCTAGACAGCGGTGGCGTGCCGGAGGATGACGTTGCCGAAGGAGTTGCGGGCGTACACCTGCACGGTGTCCTCGTTGTCCTGCGGCCGGTCGACCGGTTGCATCAGGTTCTGCACGGTGCCGTGCTGGGCGTTGACTTCCAGGCGGGCCGCGCTGCCCGGGCGGATACCGACCTCCAGCTCGCCCATCGATGTCTCCAGCCGGAGCACGCCGCGCGAGGCTTCGCCGATGCGGATGTCGCCCTTGGCGGTTTTCGCGGTCACCGAACCCAGCGGGCGATCGACGATGATGTCACCGGCGGATATCTCCAGGTCGCACTGGCCGAGTTCGCCGGTGCCCAGCAATCGGCCCACAGCAGCGGTGCCCTCGAGCCGGGAGCCGGTGGGCACCTGGATGGTCATGTCGATCGACGGGTTGCCGCCGAACGGGGTGTACGTCCGCCAGTCTTTCGGCGTTTTCACGGTCAGGATGCCAGCGGCGAAATCGATCCGGGTCTGCTCGGCAGCGCGCACGTCGCCCTTTTTGGACGCGTCGGCGGGCCGGACCTCGACGACGGTGTCGGTACGGTCCGAGGCGATCACCGTGACGTTGCCGGACAGCACGTCGACAGTGACGGCGATCGGTTCCGGCGTCTCGAATGTGAACATGGCTGCACTCCTTCAGCGTGTGAATTGATTGATGTGTGAATACAGTCGCCAGCCCGGCTGATATCGACCTGACACTGACCTGACACGTCAGCTGACACGGTGTTCGGCCTGGTCACAGCGGGAGGGGGACCAACAGGCACCGGCATCGGCCGCGGCGCGGCGGCTACTCTTCCGCGCTGCGGATAGTCGTTGCCGCCATCGGAGTGTCATCCGTGGGACGAGCGGCCCGCTGACCGCCGATCGTCCACGGCAAAATGGTCCGGGTGCAGATCGGGATGCTTGGACCGCTCGAGATCCGAGTAGATGACGGCGGATTGATCGCGGTACCGGGTACCCGGTTACGGGCGCTGTTGATCGCCCTCGCGCTGGAACCCGGTCGCGTGGTCCCGAAAGCGACACTGGTCGATTGGATTTGGGGTGAGCAGCCGCCGTCCGACGCGGCGAACGCCTTGCAAGCACTGGTCTCCCGACTGCGCAGGGTGCTGCCGGACGGGTCGCTCGACGCGCAGCCTGGGGGGTACCGGTTGACCGTGGAACCCAGCGCTGTCGACGCCTCGCGGTTCGAACAGCTGCTCGACCAGGCCCGCAGCAGTGACGACGCGCAACGGGCCCGGCTGCTGCGCGAAGCTCTCGACCTGTGGCGCGGTGCGCTGATGCAGGACCTCGAAATACGGGACAGCGCAGCTGTCGACGCGCTGGTCGCCCGGTTCGAGGGGCTGCGCCTCGCCGCTCTGGAGGACCGGTACGAAGCGGAGATCCGCCTCGGCCGCGGTAGCGAGCTGGTCGCCGAGCTGACCGAGCTGGTGGCCAGGCATCCGGTGCGGGAACGGCTCGTCGCCGCGCTGATGCGTGCGCTCGGCGGCGCGGGTCGTGGTGCCGAGGCACTGATCGTGTACCAGCGTGCACGGGAGGCACTCGCCGACACGCTCGGTGTGGATCCCTCACCGGAGCTCTCCGCACTGCACGTCGCGCTGCTGCGCGGCGAAGTGAGAGCGGAGGAAAACGACCGGAGGACGAACCTGCGGGCCGAGTTGACCAGATTCGTCGGCAAATACGCCGACATCGCCGCGGTCCGCGAACTCATCGCGAACCATCGGCTCACCACGCTGACCGGGCCAGGTGGCTCAGGGAAAACCCGGCTGGCCATGGAAACAGCGCGGACCCTGCTCGACGACCTACCGGACGGTGCCTGGCTGGTGGAACTGGCGTCCGTCGGCGCGAGTGGTGACATCGCCCAATCGGCGCTCGCCGCGCTCGGGCTCCGGGATGCGCTGCTCGGCGGCGCACCGAACGCGGAACCGATGGACCGGCTCATCGCGGCGATCCGCGAGCGCGAAACGCTGGTGATCCTGGACAACTGTGAGCACGTGATCGAATCCGCGGCGGCGTTCGCCCACCGGCTGCTCGGAGAGTGCCACCGGCTGCGGATCCTGGCGACGAGCAGGGAACCGCTCGGCATCACGGGTGAGGCGTTATGGCAGGTGGAGCCGCTGGCGTTGCCAGGCGAGGATGCGGACTCCGGCGAGATCGAATCCTCCCCGGCCGTTCAGCTGTTGCGCGACCGAGCCGGTGCGGTACGCAAGGATCTCGCGGCCGATGCCCGCGCACTGTCGACCATGGCGCGCGTCTGCCGTGCGCTCGACGGGATACCACTGGCGATCGAACTGGCGGCGGCCAGGCTGCGCACCATGTCACTCGACCAGCTCGCCAACCGCCTCGACGATCGCTTCCGCCTGCTCACCGGCGGCAGCCGTACCGCCATCCCGCAGCACCGGACGTTGCGCGCGGTGGTCGACTGGAGCTGGGAGCTGCTCACCGACGCCGAACGGATGGTCCTGCGCAGGCTCGCGGTGTTCTCCGGCGGCGCTAGCCTGGACGCGGCCGAGCAGGTCTGCGTGGGGGGCGGGCACGAAGGGCAGGACGGCGGGAAGAATGTGGCGGTCGAGCGATGGGAGGTGCTCGAGCTGCTGACCGCGTTGACCGAGAAATCGCTGCTGGTCACCGCTGAGGACAGCGGGCCGCGCTATCGAATGCTCGACACGATCAAGCAGTACGCCCTCGACCGGCTCGTGGAGGCGGGGGAATCGGATCCGGCTCGCCGGGCGCATCTCGCGTACTTCACCGGACTCGCCGAAACCGCGGAGCCGCACCTGCGCCGCGCCGAGCAGTTGGAGTGGCTCGCCACGCTCGAGATCGAGCACGACAACATCGCTGTCGCGATGCGTGGCGCGCTCGCGGGAGGCGATGCGGCCGGGGCGATGCGGCTCGCGGCGGCCGCGGGCTGGTACTGGTGGCTCAGCGGGCACAAGGCCGAGGGTATGGAGCTGGTCACCGCAGCCGCCGACGCGTCCGGCGACGTGGACGACGCCACCCGGGCAACGGTGTACGGGCTGGCCGTGCATTTCGTGAGCTCCGGACGCAATGACGAGTACCAGGTGGAGGAATGGATCCACAAGGCGTACCGATTCAGCCGGGGTATTCGGGCCGGCCATCCGGCGTTGGCGTTCGTCTCCGCGCTGGAACGCCTGTTGCAGGGGCCGGATGAGTATCTGCCCGCGTTCGAAGCGCTGCTCACCGACGACGATCCCTGGGTGCGCGCGCTGGCCCGACTACAGCTGGGCAAGATGCGGATCGTGCTCGGGCGGGAGGGGCGGGATGCGGACGCGTACCTCGAGACTGCGCTCGCCGAGTTCCGGGCCCTCGGCGAGCGCTGGGGGATTTCGTTCGCGCTGACCGAGCTGGCGAATCGCATCGCCACGCGCGGCGAATTCGCCTCCGCATGCAAGCTTTTCGAGCAGGCGATCGCGGTGGTCACCGAGGTCGGCGCGATCGAGGATGTGGTCGCGATGCGGTCGCGCCAGGCTCAGCTGTACTGGTTGTCGGGAGATATAGCGGCGGGGGCGGCCGCCATGGCGGAGGCGCAGCAGTGTGCGGATCGGGTTGCCTGGCCGAACGCGCTGGCCGAACTGGCCCTCGCGAAGGCGGACCTGGCCCGATGGAGCGGCGACACCGAGCAGGCATACGAGCAGATCGGCGTCGCGACAACCATGCTGGGCAGCCAGGCCGAGCAGCCGCATATCAGTGCGGTGATACATAGCCTGCTCGGATACCTCGCAAACGGTCCCAGTGAAGCCCGCGAACTCCATGCCGCGGCCTTCCAGGCGGCATCCGCGACGGGGCACGCGCCCCTTGTCGCCCAGGTTCTCGTCGGCGTCGCGGACTTGGCGCTGCGTGACCAGGAATATGAGCAGGCCGTGCGGCTGCTCGCGGCGAGTGCCGAGGTACGCGGACTGCCCGATCGTTCTCAACCGGATACGGCCCGGATCGAGCAGACAGCGCGTCATCGCCTCGGCGAAGCGCGGTTCACCGAGGCGACGAGGGAGGGTGCGCAGGCGAGCTGGCGTGAACTGGCCGGCACTACGCTCGCTTGTTGAATGGCTGCCACACCTACAACATCAGGCTCTACCACGCCTGGGATTCCGCGAGGCTGAGCGGAATCTCCTTGGCGGCCAGGTGCGCCTCGACCTCCTCGGCAGGCAATGGCTGCGCGATGAGGAACCCTTGGGCGCGGTGGCAACCGAGATCGAGCAGTGCGTGTGCCGCCGCGGCGGTTTCGACTCCTTCTGCGACGACTTCGAGTTCGAACGCGCGGGCCAGACCGATGATGGACTCGACGATGGCGCGGTTGTCGCTGCTGTGGTTGAGGCTTCTGACGAAGCTGCGGTCGATTTTGACCGTGTGCACGGGCAGTGCTTTCAGGCACGGCATGGTGTTGTATCCGGTGCCGAAGTCGTCTATCGCGACCTGCACGTTCAGACGTGTGAGCGCACCCAGGGTCGTCTGAGTGCGGGGCAGGTCCTCCAGGGACACGTTTTCGGTGATTTCGAAGCACACCAGGTTTCCCGGAATGCCGTACCTGAGGAGCGCAGTCTCCACCTTTTCCACGAAACCGGGTCTGATCAGCTGCCGCGGAGATACGTTGATCCGCAAGATCACATCCGTGGTCAGCCGACGGCGACGCCAGTCAGCGAACTGTGCGCAGGCGGTGCGAATCACCCAGTCGCCGAGTTCGCCTGCGAGGTTCGTGGCTTCCGCGACCCCGACGAATGTGTCCGGTGCCAGCAGGCCGCGGGTGGGATGCTGCCAGCGCACCAACGCCTCCACGGCAAGCACGCGCCCAGTGCGCAGGTCGACTTCCGGCTGGTAGTGCAGGACCAGCGAGTCGTCGGAGACCGCGCTGGACAAGTTGAGCGCGACATCATCGCGGAGGTCGAACTGCATGAAGATGTTGTCGGTGAATACCGCGACCCCGTCGCCGTCTTGCGTTTTCGCCGCCCGCAGCGCCTGATCAGCTCGGCGCAGCACGTCAGCGGCGACCTCGCCCGGGATGCCGACGGCGACACCGATACTGACAGCGCAACCGATGGATTGACCATTGACGGTGACCCTGCCCGCCAGTGCTTGCCGAATCCCTGACGCGATGAATTCGGCAGTACAAGCGTCCATAGGCTTCGCCAGCACGATGACGAACTCGTCACCGCCGAACCTGGCGATCATGTCGCTCCGCTCCAGATTCTCTCTCAGCCGTGCTGTGACGGCGCGCAGGACGCTATCGCCTGCGGTGCGCCCGAGGTGGTTGTTGACCGTCTTCAACCGGTCCAAGCCAACACACAGCGTCGCTACCGGTCCGGGTCGTCCGGGCCGCAGCCGCTGCTCCAGGTATCTCCACAGCGCGTGGTGGTTGGGCAGGCCGGTCAGGTCGTCGTGCAGGGCGTCATACTGCATCTTCGTCTCGGCCGCGATCCGTGCCTGTAGTTGGGCCAGCAGTGCGGCGATCACCGTGAGAGCGCCCAGCTCCTGGGCGCTCCACACCCAGTCGCCATGCTTGACGAAACCGAGAACGCCGATCGATTCACCCCGCACCAGCAGCGGCACCACAGCCGAGGTCACCTGCTGATCAAAGTAGGAGTCCGCCTGGATGAGCGTCGGCTCGGTCACGTCCTCGACCGCATGGAAGGGCGAGTACGGCTGGTCGAAGTACACGACGTCGAGCGGATCCGGGTCCGGCGCCGACCTACGCGGCCATTCGGCGACCAGCACGGTCGCACGACGGTCACGATCGATACGCCGCAGGTAACCGAATTCGAAACCCAGGTAGTCGATCAGACTGGCGAGGACGCGTTCGGTCGCGGGCGCCATCGTCGTGGAATCGACGGCCATGAGTTCGGTGGCGAACTGCGTGACCAATGATTCGAGTGTCGATGTCGAGCTCCGCCGACCGACGACATCAGCGGAGGGTGACAGGGTCGGGCCACCGCGTCCGGGTGCCGGCCCATCTTCGGCAGTTTCGCGCTCGGCTGCTGCGGGCCTTGTATCGGCGTCCTGCGGAGGCCGGTCGAGGAGCTCGAGGATCCGGTCGATCTGGTTGCGAGAAGCCCGCCGCCGTAGCCGGCGAGGCCCTTGTTCCCCGAGCGACGACTGGTCGATCAGGGCCTGGGTATAGGCGGCAAGACCTGCCGCGGTGGTGAGGTCGAATCGGTTCATCTTTCGCTCCTCAGGGCCAGACGAGCGTTCTTGCGGATCCGATCCAGCCGGCGTTCGATCGCCTTGGGGGTTGCCGTCTGGCTCGAAAGCAGGTGCGCGATTTCAGCGTGCGTGTAGCCCTGGGCAACCGCCAGGACGATGAGCTTGTCGGATTCTGCCAGCGTCGCGAGATAGTCCTCGATCATCAATCGGTCGATCACGGCTGTGCTGGGGTCGGCAGCACCGCCTGCGCTCGAGGGGCTGCGGGCATCCAGGAGCTCGGCTATGTTGTCGTACTCGACGGGTACCGGCTGATTGGCGCGCCGCCACCGCAGTTCCTCCTCGAAGACCTGCGGGAAGGCATAGAGGCAGGCGGTGATGAAGTAGGTCCGCAGCTTCGCCCCTCGGCAGGGGTCCCAGCCCTTTCCCGCACGCATCGCCTCTTGAAACTTCGTCAGCGCGCCGACCACGGTGCGCGCGATGATCTCCTGTCGATAGTCACGGTCCGCGGTCAACGCCTCCCGCTCGGCGGCGTTGGCCTTCAAACCGATGGCCTTGTCGCTGAGCTTGCGGTAGATCTCACCAGTCCAGATCCACGGGTCCAGAACTTGGGTGGCGTACTCGGACATCGCGATGATCACCGTCTCCCAGACGGGCCCTCGGACGCCGTGGGCACGAAGCAGTTCGAACAACTTCCGCTCCGCAGCCGCCTGGTTCAATTCCTCAACGGCCTGCTCGACAGGCCCCGCAGGACGGTTCGCCGCGTACCGATTCCCCCCGGAGCCGCGCTGGTGTTCTTCGCTGAAAGTGCCGGATTCGTGCCGAGGTACGGCCTCTGAGCTCGATGTACCCATGTGTTTTCTCCTCCACGCGCGCGTCACTCCTCGCGATAGCCACCGGTAGCTACTCCCGGGGCACAGATCGAGCACCAGTCGTAAGGGGTTATAGGACGGCACGAACTACATCCCCCATTGAACCGAAAACTGCTGCGCACTTGCGATCCTGGGGGATCTCGCGCTGACAGCACTAATAGATCCGGTGAGAAACACGAACCGGGAAGGACCTCTCATGCCGATCGACCAGCGCCCACGCCGAAGCAATCCCAGATCGGCCACCGTGCTCGACTTGGCGGCGTTGACGCTGATCCTAACGGCCGTTGTCGCGATCGTGGCCCTCAGCAACGCCACCTCCGCGGTCCTCGCAACCGCAGGCGCAACCACCGCCCTGTGCTACCGGGCCTGGCGCGGCCGCAACACCGACAACCAGAACCCGCCTACCGACATCAATGCCAGTGGCAGCCCTCAACGTCTCAGCGAGTCCGGACCACTGATACACAGGAGTTCTCATGATGTCCAGTGAAAGCCAGCGGCAGGCACCCATGCATGGGATGCCGAACTGACCGCCGCCTTCGACATCCTGCTCGGCGGAAAGCGGCCGACGACGGCTCTGATCGGCACCCAACTGCGGATGCCCGCGCTGCTGGAGGTAGTGGTGATGGTGCGGCAGATCGGGCACGGCGCGGCGCCACACCGCATTCAGCGGCCCGTGCGCCGCGCGTGGGCATGGCGACGAGGTACACGCACTGGGACGGCACGAACTGTTCGAGGGTGAACCGTTCGGGCAGCGGCTCGATGCCGGGGCGGCTGTCTGCGCGGCGGGGGTAGTGCAGCCCGTCGTCGGAGACGAGGCGTGTCAATGTGCGACAGGAAGGCTTACGGCTGGATGGCGTAGCAACACTCGATACAACCGGGCGGCTAACAGCAGTACCATCAACGGTCGAACCGAAAGTGAATGAAAATGACCCGATCTGCTGAAGAATCCGCAGGTTAGGAAGTGTGCTCCCCGCGCCAGCGGGGATGAGCCCCCTACCGGCTTCTTCTTCAACCGCGACGTTCCGTGCTCCCCGCGCCTGCGGGGATGAGCCCTCACGACCGCGCGAGCGGAGGTGTGGAATTCAGTGCTCCCCGCGCCTGCGGGGATGAGCCCGCTTCAGGACCGGACTTCTCCGGCCAACTGCTGTGCGCCCCGAGCGAGCGGGGATGAGCCCTGGCCGAGGTCGTCGTCGATCACACCGCGCGTGTGCTCCCCGCGCGAGCGGGGATGAGCCCTCGATCACCACGTGGGCCCGGGCGTGAGTTCCAGGCGCAATCCGGGCCGCCAGCCCAGTTCGGTGAAGGCGTGCTTGTCCACGACACGGCCCGTCTCGCCGACGGTGCACATGCCGTAGATGATGCTCTGGTCAGCGGTCCGCACAACGGGTGTCGCGGAGAGCTGTGCCTGCAACCGCGACTGCGGTGGAACGACAGGCGCGATCACCGGCAATCACCCCGCCAGCAAACATTTTCGAGGCCGCCGAAGCGGCGGGATCCGGCAGATACGCCAAAGATCGGCGCAGGTCAGAGGAACGATTCACTGGTGATCCTGCGTGTGTTCGAGTGCACTCGCACACACGGCACCGATAGTCCAACAGTTCCGTTGGGACTCTGTGCGCGAGAGGGGACTTGGTTACCGATTCGGGCCACCGATGGGGTGGATCCGTGCGGAAGACACCTCTAAGATAGATCGCTGACTGGTAACCGTCAACTTGGATCTTCGGCCTGTATGTGAAAGTGGCAGGGGTGGCACAAGTTTCGCCACCTTGATGAAATAGCTGAGAAATATTTCTGTGTGGAAACGGGTACAGAAGAGGTCGAGACGGCCGCGCAGCGTCCCGCGAGCCGATTGTCGGGCCGTGAGTTCTTCGAAGTACCAGTGGACGAAGCGATCGACGCCGTCCAAGTTGCCGCGCGACAGGTGGCCGGAATCGGTCGCTGGGCCTCTACCGACTCCTACCGCATAGTCGGAGCAGGTGATCGGGTGGCGTTGAAACCACTGCTGCGGCTGAGGCGCACGGTCTTACAGTGGTCGCGCCGACGTAGGAGCTTCGGCAGTCGCTGTGTTGACACGCCAACTGGCCAACCGATGATCGCAGGTCATCGCCGTTGCCATGTGTGATGTGCCCCGCCGAGGGTACATCGCACATGGGAATCTAGTGTCCTGAGTCGTTAATTCGTTGGCGGGCTACGATATTCGGGTGTCGCAGAAGGTGAAGCCTCTGGAGCTGTCGGATGCCGAGCGTCAGGTATTGCGTGGGTGGGTGCGTCGCCGAAAGACCGTGCAGGCGTTGGCAATTCGATCTCGGATCGTGTTGGCGTGCGCGGAAGGTGGGTCGAACACCGAGGTCGCGGGTCAGCTGGGTGTGACGCGAGAAACTGTGCGCAAGTGGAGAACTCGGTTCGAGCGTGATCGACTCGAGGGGGTGTCGGACGAACCGCGGCCGGGGGCGCCGCGCAAGATCACCGATGAACAGGTGGAACGGGTGATCACAGCGACCCTGGAATCTCAACCGTCGCACCATGATTCGCACTGGTCGACGCGGTCGATGGCGGGCGCGACGGGCATGTCGCAGTCGGCGATCTCGCGGATCTGGCGGGCGTTCGGACTCAAACCCCACCTGGTGCAGACCTGGAAGCTGTCGACCGACCCGCAGTTCATCGACAAGGTCCGCGACGTGGTCGGGCTGTACATGAACCCGCCGGAGAACGCGCTGGTCTTGTGCGTGGACGAGAAAACCCAGATGCAAGCCCTGGACCGGACCGCACCGACACTGCCGATCATGCCGACCACGCCGGCGCGCATGACCCACGACTACGTGCGCAACGGCACCACCAACCTGTTCGCCGCACTCGATCTGGCCAGCGGCTCGGTCATCGCCGAGCACTATCCGCGCCATCGCCACCAAGAGTTCCTGCGGTTCCTCAAAACGATCGACAAGGCGGTACCTGTCGAGTTCGACCTGCACCTGATCTGCGATAACTACGCCACCCACAAGACCCCCGAGGTCAAGAAATGGCTGCTGCGCCACCCCCGCTTCCATGTGCATTTCACCCCCACCTCCGCCTCGTGGCTCAACCTCGTCGAACGCTGGTTCGCCGAGCTGACCAATCGCAAACTCCGCCGCTCGGCCCACCGCAGCGTCACCGGACTCCGCGCCGACGTCCAAGCCTGGATCAACGCCTGGAACGCCGACCCGAAACCGTTCGTCTGGACCAAAACAGCCGACGAGATCCTCGAAACACTCGCTGCCTACTGCCAAAGAATTAACGACTCAGGACACTAGCAGCCCATGGTCGCGGCGTCGGTGTTGTGTGCGGGGTGATGGCGGTGCGCGCAGCGCGCTGCGCGGCGGCCTGCGGGCATCCGGCGGTTCCGCCAACGCGCGCTCATAGCCGCTAGGCGGGTGCTCGCTACGGTGGCAGTTACGGCCCGAGGTGACAACTACAACCTGTCGTAAACGTATCAATGCTGGTTGCGGGACAAGAGGATCCGCCCCTGAGCCCGCTGCGCGGGTCGCCATCCATCCGCTGGCCGCCGCGGCTGCTGTCGCGGCCAGAAAACGTCGACGTCCCAGGTGGTAGCGCTGGCTGGTCACGAAGTCTCCTCGGTGCGGTGGTGAGCGGCACGGTTGGGCGCCGCGGGACCGGCGACGAGAAACGCGGGCCGGATGAACCGCGACCGGGCGGCGCGGGGAATGAGCAGGCAGGGCGAGCCGGCTTCTCGAACTCGAGCCACGCCGTGGCCCCGGGACTGTGCGCTGACCATGATAAAGGACACAGTGTGACCGTTATCATGTTCGGTGTCAAACCGGGTGCACCCCGGACGTTCGGGGAAGAAGGGGCCGCTGGTCTGAGCTGCGACGGACATGGTGCTTGCGAGGTGCGGGAGTATGCCGCGGCGGACCTCGAGTGCAGAATTGGGGACCGAATCCGTTGCCTTATCGGATTCGGTCCCCATCTCCGTTGTCTACGGACTCATCGCCGTCGAATATTTCACGTGACGGGTTCGGACCGGGGAGTTGTGCGGGGTACCGGATCTGCCGTCGATGAAGGTGTGGATGACATGGTGGCCGCTGAACTCGCTACGGTTTCCTTCGCTGATTCGTCGACTTCTTTTGCGGTATCGGGCGGCGGGGTTACCTTGGTCTTCTTGCGTGCCCACCGGCGCATGATCGGCTTGTCCACCAGGTGGTAGAGCGCGGCGGCCAGTGGTAGCTGAATGACGAATGTCAATGCGGTGATGAACAGATAGCCGTGGAGACCCCAGCTGTGCCCGGCGATGAGGTGGCGCTGCAGGAACAGCTGGACGGGATATCCCACCATGTAGAACGCGAAAGATACGTCGCCCAACCACACTCCGAGCCTGCTGCTGTAAATCCCTTTGATGCCGCGGAGATCGCGCACCGCATAGGTCGCGATGAGTGCGGCGAGGGGCAGCATCATCACCATGGAGGTCTTGAACGCCATCGGCACGTAATAGGTCAGGGCGTAGGCCCCGGCGCTGGCGACCAGCGGCCAGGCGAGGTTGGTGTTGCGCCACATTCCCGATTTCACCAGGCGGCAGAACATGACGCCGACAAAGAATTCCAGCAGGCGGGTGGGCGGGAATTGGTAGGACAGCCATGCGCTGGTCGGCATCGTAAATGTTCCTGAACTACCGCCGGACCCGGGCATGTCGGGGGACATGGGCATACCAGGGGACGCGGACATGGCGGCCGAATAGTCATAGCCCGACCAGGTTATGTCCGGCGATTTCTGCAGGGGTGGATACATCGACGCCATGCTCGAAATGTCGAAGGCAGGAAAGGCGAAGTGGATTATCAGGTGTATCGCCAGCAGGATTCCGGAGAGGATTCCGATGGTCCACCAGATCGCTCGCCCGCGGATTCGGTTGATGAGTGGCACCAGGAATGGGAAGAGGAAGTAGAACAGCATTTCGGAGCCGAGGCTCCACGACGGACTGTTCAATTCCGCACTGGTGCCCCAATCCTGCGACCAGGTATGGATCAGCAGGAAGTTCGGGATCTGACCGGCCAGTTCGGCGAGTGGGAAACCGAGCAGGACCACGACTATGAGGGCAGTGATCAGATGCGACGGAAAGATTTTGAATACCCGTCGCCGAAGAAATGCGCGGATGGTGTCCTTGGCGCTGTCGTACGACCAGTCGATGATGAATCCCGACAACAGGAAGAAGAATGCGACGCCGGTCGCGCCGAGTTGCAGCGGGATGATGTCCGACAGCTTTTTCGAGGCGTCCGAGGTCGCGAACGGATATATTTGGACCAGGAATCCCGAGTGCAAGAGAAATACTGCGAAGGCGGCAATAAATCTCAACCCGGTAAGGGAAGGTAGCGCGGGTAAACGGCCTTTCGTGGAAGCTATTTCCACAGCGGGTGCAGACATGGAAAGGTAACCACCTCTCGGGCGGGAATGTAGTCGGCGAAATGTGGTGACACGTCGATTCGCCGTTGAGTGAAGTCCGGCTCGGTGTCCGTTCCCAGCCTAAGTCAAAGTTGCATACCTCGGCAAGTTTGCACAACCTGGCAGAATTCTAAGAATCTGCTCCGGGTTGGTTCAGGGCAGGTCGCAGGCGCTCGAACGCCTCGCGCAGCAGCTCCTCGAAGTCGCGCCCGGATCCCTTGTCCGCCAACGCTACTGCGGCTTCGACCGCCGCCTCCGAAGCCGCGACCACGAGCATCGGATACACATCGGTGACGGCGTCGGTGCCGGTTCGCCGCGCGACGACCTGCGCCAGCCGCTGCTTATCCTCCATGCGGGCGAGGGTGTACCTGGCCATCATGGCGGGCGTCGATTCGACGGTCCGAATCATGGCGGTGACTCCATCGATGCCACCGGGTACCGCTTCGAACATTTCCAGAGTGACGGCCAGCAGCGCGTCCCACACACCCTCCTCGGCGGGCCGGGTGGCCAGTGCCGAGACCATGTCGTCGAAGCTGCTGCGGACAGCGTGCTCGACGGCTGCTTCCTTGCTCGTGAAGTAGTTGTGAAAGGTGCGGACCGAGACGTCGGCGGCTTCGGCGATAGCGTCGATCGTGACCTTGTCCAGACCGATCTCGTTGGTCAGTGCCGCGGCGGCCTGGGCGATCGCGGTGCGGGTGGCCGCCTTCTTCCGTTCCCGCAACCCCGGTCGTGTACTCATTTCTCCCAGCTTAAGGCCGTTGCCAGGCGCTCGGATGCACGGCGCGCGATCCCGCGTGGCGAGTTCTGTCCAACACAGTTGTACTGCATATGCAGTACTGCCGATAGCCTGCATGTGCACGATGACGACTACGGATCCGCCCGGCGACTATCGACGTCGTGGCTGAATTCCTCTACCGACTGGGTCGGTTCTGCTTCGAGAAGCGGCGTATGGTCGTGCTGCTCTGGGTGGGTTTGCTGGCCGCGCTGGTGTTCGGCGCGGCAAGAGCACCCGAGGCCGCCGAGAGCGAGATGTCGATGCCAGGCACGGAATCGCAGCAGGCGTTCGACCTGCTCGATCAGCGCTTCCCCGGGGGCAAATCCGACGCCGCCGACGCACGCATCGTTTTCGTGGCGCCGCAGGGTCAGCAGATCACTGCCGCCGGGAACCAGGCCGTGGTCGAGAAGGTTGTGGCCGATGTCGCGCATGGTCCTCAGGTGGCCAACGTGCTCAACCCCTTCCAAGTAGGTGCGATCAGTAAGGACGGTACGACCGCTTACGCCACTGTCACCTACGACGCCGGGAGCGCGAACATCACCGACGCGACGAAAGCGGCCTTGGAGGACGCGGTCGAGCAGGGTCGGGCGACCGGGCTCACCGTCGAGTTCGGCGGCACCGTCCTGCAGGCGATACCCGAGGCGGGTGCGACCGAGGTGATCGGCGTCGCCATTGCCGCAGTCGTGCTGCTCATCACCTTCGGATCCCTTGCGGCGGCAGGGCTTCCGCTGGTCACAGCGCTGATCGGAATCGGCGTCGGGGTGGCCGCGATCGTGGCGATCGGTTTGTCGTCGACGACCTCGATTCTCGCCATGATGCTCGGGCTCGCGGTCGGCATCGACTACGCGCTATTCGTCGTCTCGCGGTATCTGGCCGAACGAAAGGCCGGACGAACTGCCGGGGAGGCCGCCGGGCGTGCTGTGGGCACGGCGGGGTCGGCGGTCATTTTCGCCGGCCTGACCGTCGTCATCGCACTGGCGGGACTGTCGATGGTCGGCCTGCCCGCGCTGACCACCATGGGTTTGGCGGCGGCGGGCACTGTGCTGGTTGCGGTCGTGATCGCGTTGACATTGCTGCCCGCGCTGCTCGGGTTCTTCCCGAACGCCGTTCTGCCGCGCCGACTCCGCGAGGGCGATCGCGCGCCGGACGAGGCCCGAAACACTCAGGACAGCATGGGAACTCGCTGGGCGAGGTTTGTCGTGCGCCGACCGATCCCGGTCCTGTTGCTCGCGGTGATCGGTCTCGGGGTTGTGGCCATTCCGGTCAAGGATCTGGCGCTCGGCATGCCGAGCGATGCGTCGCAGCCGACCTCGACCACGCAGCGCCGTGCTTATGACGCGCTCGCCGCGGGTTTCGGTGCCGGCGCCAACGGACCCCTCACCATCGTGGTGGACGCGCAGGGCGCTCCCGATCCGAAAGCCGTTGTGGCACAGGCTGAAAAGGAGATCTCTGCGACCGAAGGCGTGGTGTCGGTAACCGCTGGGATGTTCAATCAGGCCGGTGACACCGCCGTGCTCACCGCGGTGCCGCAGGCCGGACCGACCGCCGCCGAGACCAAGGACCTCGTACAAACCCTGCGCGACGAGGCGGGTGAACTGCGCACGGCAACCGGGGCGAAAATGCTGGTCACCGGAACGACCGCGCTGAATATCGACATGTCGCAGACGCTGTCCGATGCGTTGGTTCCTTATCTGGCGGTGGTGGTCGGATTGGCGATTCTGTTGCTGATGGTCGTCTTCCGGTCCGTGCTGGTTCCGCTCAAGGCGGCCTTGGGCTTCCTGCTGTCGATATGCGCATCACTGGGCGTGATCGTCGCGGTGTTCCAATGGGGTTGGTTCGCCGACCTGCTCGGGGTCCAGCAGACCGGACCCGTCATGAGCATGATGCCGATCTTCCTCATCGGCGTGGTGTTCGGCCTGGCCATGGACTACGAGGTCTTCCTCGTGACCAGAATGCGCGAGGCATATGTGCACGGCGAGTCGGCGACCGAGTCGATCGTTACCGGATTCCGGCACAGCGCGAGGGTTGTCGTCGCCGCGGCGACCATCATGATCGCCGTCTTCTCGGGCTTCGTCGGGATGAGTGAGTCGATGATCAAGATGATGGGTGTCGGCCTCGCCGCTGCGGTCGTCTTCGACGCGTTCATCGTGCGGATGACCATCGTTCCGGCTGTGCTGGCGCTACTCGGCGACAACGCGTGGTGGCTGCCGCGTCGGCTGCAGCGGATCTTGCCGAACGTGGATGTCGAGGGCGAGAGCCTGCGTCATCTCGAGGTGCCCGAATCGGCTCCCGCACGCGTTTGAGCTGATCGGCGAGCGGTAGGCCACTGCCGGGTGGTCTACCGCATTCGCGTGGTTCGGTGGATTACCTTCGACACGACAAAAGATCCGATCTCGCGAGACCGAGGGCAGTTGATGCAGCGCAATTTCCGCATCGTCGACGTGGCGCTCGCCAGTGCGTTGTTCGGGTTTACCCTCTTCGCGAGCACGCTGGACGCCGAAAGCGGCCCTCCGGAGATCGTCCGGCCTGTGTCTGCGGCCGCCGCCGCGTTCGCCGCCGTCGCGGTTATCGCCTTGCTGTGGCACCGCGGCTACCCGCGCAGTGTGCTGGCGGTGACGACAGTCTGCGGTGTCGTTATGGGCGCAATGGGATCCGGAGTCTCGGGAATGCTGGTGGGACCTGCCCTGGTCGCAGCGCATTCCGTCGGTTCGCGACAGGATCGCCGGTGGATCCAGCCATATCCGCTGGCATCCGGCGTCGTGCTGATGGCTGCGGCAATCGTGCTGAGTCCCGGATCGCTTTTCACCCCCGGCAAGATCAGCCTCTTCGCCGGATTCATGTTGGCCGGCGCGTTCGCCGACGCGACACGGAGCCGGCACAACTATCTCGCTGCCATGCAAGCGAGAGCGGAACTAGCCGAACGCACCCGCGAGGAGGAGGCACGCCACCGTGTCGCCGAAGAACGAGTCCGCATCGCCCGGGAGTTGCACGATATCGTCGCCCATCATATGGCACTGGCCCACGCCCAGGCATCCACCGCCGCCTACCTGCTGCGCATCCAACCCGAACAGGCACAACAGATGCTGGATCAGCTGGCCGACATCACCTCCTCGGCACTGCGAGAACTCAAAGCGACAGTCGGGTTGCTGCGCCGGGCGAACGATCCGGAAACCCTTCTGGAACCGACCCCGGGATTGTCCCGTCTCCCGGAACTGCTGGCCTCCTTCGAGCCCCTGGGACTCCAGATTTCGACATCGGTGACGGGGGAGCCGCAGCCGCTGTCACCCGGAGTCGACTTGACGGCCTACCGCATTGTGCAGGAGGCGCTCACCAACGTCACAAAACATGCCGGAACAGCCTCGGCGTCGGTCCGTCTGGACTACTCCCGGTCGCTGCTGACGATCAGCATTTCCGACAACGGTCACGGCTCCGAGCAGGCGGGCGAGCCCGGCTACGGTCTGATCGGCATGAACGAACGGGCCATCTCCGTCGGCGGTGAACTGTCCGCCGGATTCCGACCAGGCGGCGGCTTCGAAGTATCCACGAAACTACCCCTGGAACCGCGTACCGACGGCCACGACGAGAAGGACACCGAGCAGCGATGACCATCCGCGTCGTGATCGCCGACGATCAAGCCCTGCTGGTCGGAACCTTCCGGATGCTGATCGACTCCACCGACGACATGGAGGTGGTCGGCGTCGCGGGAACCGGCAGACAGGCCCTGGAAGTCGTACGAGCCACGAAACCCGATGTCGCACTGATGGATATCCGCATGCCCGAACTCGACGGACTCGCCGCCACCCAGGAGATCTGCCGCGACGAGTCCCTGGCCACGCGCATCCTCATCCTCACCACCTTCGAACTCGACGAGTACGTCGCGCGAGCCCTGCGCGCCGGTGCCGGCGGCTTCCTCGGCAAAGATGTCGGACCGCAGGAACTGCTCAGCGCCATCCGCGCGATCGCCGCCGGAGACACGCTGCTCTCCCCCAGTGCTACGAGGGCTCTCATCGCCCGTTTCCTCGCGTACCCGGCACCGCAAACCGCGCCCGCCGAATCTCTCGAGGTGCTCACCGCGCGCGAACGCGAGGTCGTCGTGCATGTGGCGCAGGGATTGTCCAACGAGGAGATCGCCGAGCGAATGTATGTGAGCCCGTTGACTATTCGCACCCACGTTCAGCGTGCCATGACGAAACTCGGCGCTCGGCATCGCGCACAACTCGTGGTCATCGCATTCCAGACAGGTCTGGTACGCGTCGAGCCACGGGGCTGAGGTCTGATCGCCTCGTACCTGAGGTGGAGAGCGCCGCATAATATTGACGAAATCGTCATCAACGGTCGGTCTGCGGATCCAGGAAGGAGCGTGTGCCGATGACCTCGGCGTCCAGTGGTCTATCCCAGTGGGTGCGCGATCTCGCCCCGGCGGACCCGGCGGCGCTGCACCGCTCGGTGCTGCCGCCGGAGAAGGTCGCGGAGTTCGCGGCCCGGGTAGGTACCGGTGCTGCCGGGTACGCCGTTGAGCTCGGTCAGGCGATGGCGGCACATATCCTCGCCGAGATTCCCGAGCTGGATGTGGACGGAATCGTGCAGATGGTGCGCGGCGGCTGCGAAGCGGTGGCGTTGGAAGCCGTCGGGGTGATCGCAGGCGTCAAGGACTTCACGGTCGAGGCTGCCCCTGGCGTCTTGCTCGGCCCCGCCGAGGTGGTGAGCCGCGGGATCGGCATCGAACATATGCTGCGCAGCATTCAGGTGGGCCATTCGATGGTTGTGGAGTACGTACTCGACGCCGCCGAACGACTCGTGCCCGGCGCGCAGCGGTTCGCGGAAATGCGGCGTATCACCGCACTCTCGTTCGGCATCGCCGATCGGCTCACGAGCGAGATGGCCCAGGCATATGGCAATGCCCATGAGGCGTGGGTGGCGAGTTCGGCCGCGGCGCGGATGGAGGTGATCCAGCAGATTCTGCGCGGTGACGCCGTACCGCTCGATCGGGCGGTGCGCTTGCTGGGCTATGACCTGACCAGGCAGCATCTCGCCATGGTCGGTTGGTCCGACGAGCAGGTACCCGTTGGTACAACGCGGCTCGAAGACATGGTCGCAGGCCTGCTGGAATCCGCGGGATGCTCGTCGACGCTGGTGATACCGGTTGGCGGTCGCCGTGTGTGGGCGTGGGGTGCGAGCGTTCGCCGTCCGCCTGCCATACCCGTTCCTGTACAGCGGCAGGCGGACGGTGTCCGCGTGGCGGTCGGCTTGTCCGGTGCGGGCGTTCGTGGGTTCGTCACCAGCCATGAACAGGCATTGGAGGTCGCCCACGTGGGCATGCTGGGCTCCGGCGAGCGCTGGTTGTTCGATTACGGCGAGCTCGATCTGGTGGCGATGCTCGGTGGCCGGTTGGACAGGGCCCGCGAGTTCGTGCTGCGTGAGCTGGGTGCGCTGGCGGAGCGGGGGGAGGCCACGGCTGTTCTTCGCGTGACGCTCAAGTGCTATCTCGATGTCGAGCGCAGCCTCAGCGTGGCTGCGGAAAGGCTGCACGTGGCGCGGAACACCGTCGCCTACCGCGTGCAGCGTGCCGAGCAATTGCGAGGTCGCAAGATCGGCGTTCGGCGTATGCAGTTGCACGCCGCGCTCGCGCTGGCCGAGGAGTTGGGTTCGGTGGTTCTCGACGATGAGTGACCGGTTGCCACGCTGACTGCGGCTTCTCCTCTCATATGGGTTCGGGTCCAAAGTGCCGGCGGGTGTTTGCATGGCAGTACAAGCGCCTCAGGGGCGCCCCGGGGTTGGCTGATGGGGATCATTATCCGTGTCCGGCACCGCTTCGGCGGAACATCGGTGCCCCTTTCGGGAGACCTCGTCGTCCGTGAATCCGGCGGCCGAGGCCCTCGAACGCATCGAGCAACGCGGTCGACCGAAAGGGACAAGACACCATGACTCATGAGGCCACCCCGAATTCCACCAACCCGGCCGCACCCGACCTACTGGCCCACTGGGTGGTCAAGACCGCCCGAAGCAAAGAGATGATCGCTTGGTACCTCCTGGAGCGACTGCGTTCCGGCGACGACCCCTCGACGCTGCTCGAACAGGGGGCAGGCACCCGTCCCGGTACGACATCGCGCAGCAACAAGAGCGCCGTTACATGGAAGACGTTGTAGTCACGATGCTCTGGTGCTCCTGCTACGCATCGAGGCCGAGCGCGGCCGAGCCGAGTACGTCGGAACATCCGGGCTCGCAACCTCAGTTCGCGACCGGTGTATAGCGGCGAGGGCGCTTACGGTGCGACGCCTTCCTCGGCGGTGGAGATCGCTGAGCCGCTGACCGTCCGCTCCAGCTCCGCCGCGGCGAAGGTGGCGTCCGCAGTGGTGCGCCAGACCACGTGCCCGTCGGGCCGGACCAGCACGGCGCCGTGTTCGCCGACCTCGAACAGGTCGAGCACCTGCTGTCGGTCCGAGGCGATCGCGGCGTCCAGACCCACCACTATGACGGGCATCGTGGGTGGGACGGCGGTACGCCAGGCCTGCGGGTCGGGTGTGAACAGCGTGTAGTCACGCAGGTCGAGCAGGTCGTGCGTGGACACGTCGTCGTCGTCACCGGCCAGCCACGCGTGCGGTACGCGGGCACCGGGCCATGTCGTCGGCACGTAGTCCACTATGCCGTCGTCGTTGATCGGCTGCGGCGTCGGTTCGGTCCGGATGAGTGCCCCCGAATAGGCGTAGCCGAATTCGAGTCCGGTGGAGGCGAAATGCTGTAACTGGTCCGGTATTCGGGATCCGACCGTGGCGCGTCGGTCACGTGCCGCGGCGCCGTCTCCCAGCAGCGGCGATCGACGGCGGGGGCGAAAGCGCGGGTTACCTGGGCGAGAGCGCGGTTGCCCGGGGCCAGGCCGGCCATGACCTCGTCGAGCCGGAAGTGGTTGTCGACGCTTTGTTCGGCGAACCGTTCCACCACAGGTCGCCGTTCCGGCTCGTAGCTGTGCAGCAGCGAGGTCGGCGCGCGAGCTTCGAGAACGGCGGCGAGTTTCCAAGCGACGTTGTGCGCGTCCTGCACGCCGCTGTTGAGGCCGAAACCGCCGGTGTGCGGAAACCGGTGGGCGGCGTCACCGGCGAGGATCACGTTGCCCTCGGCGAAGGTCTCGGCGGCCTGACTGGTCATCGTCCAGGTGCCCGTGGAATGCATTCGGAACGGGACGTGCTGCCCGATCACTCGCGGTAACGTTCGCGCCCAGAACGCGCGACCGTCCCGAGCGATCTCCTGGTGCTCGCTCAGGAACGGGGTCATGAGCACGTAGTCGTCGTCGGCATGCGCTATCAGCACCCCGCACAACGCGGGGGAGTAGATCCAGCTCAGCAACGGGCGGATGTCGTCGGTGAACAACTCGGCATTGAAGAAGACGCTGCCCATGTTGGCCAGCACCCGGCCGCGCATCCCGATACCCAGAGCTGCACGCACCGCACTGTTGGCGCCGTCGGCACCGACCACGAATCGCGAGGAGATCGCGGTCGTGCATCCGCGCGGGTCGGCTGCGTGCACCGTCGTGCGGGATGGCGTCATCCGCACGTCGCGTACTTCGGCGCCGCGACGGAAGTCGACGTGTGGGTCGGCCTCGAGGGCATCCCAGAGCACCGGCATGAGCTGGTGCTGGCCGATGTGCGAGATGAGGTACCGGCTGTGGCTCTGCACGCGTTCCACCTGCTCGGGGGAGGCCAGCAGGTCGATTTCACCGAGTGGGGCGCCGTTCAGGTCCGTGAACCAGCGGATCACACCGACCTGCTCAGCCGGTGGCGCCAGGGCGCTGATCTGCCTGGCCAAGGTCGGAGAAGCGTGGTGCCAGATTTCCTGGGACCGGGCATTGACGACATGCGCGGCCGGATGGTTCAACGGGTCGGTCCGGCGTTCGAGAACGGTGCTGGCGAGGCCGTAGCGCGACAAGAGCAGCGCCAGGGTGCATCTGGTCGCACCGGCGCCGACAATGGTTACCTCGGACACGGCAGCGCCTCGAGGTCGGCCGGTGGTGTGGTGTCGGACATCGCTCGTTCTCCGAGTTTCCCGGTCAACGCACGGTGTTGCGCTGCGTGCCGAGGTCGAGCACGCCATCGTCGGTGCGGATGGACGCCGTGACGACGTCTCCCGGCGTGAGGTAGGCGCGGTTGCGGGACTGCGTCCGTATGAACAGGTCCCACTTCTTTGCCTCGGGCAGCAGCCCGGCGAGGCGTTGCACGATCGGCTTGGGCGGTTTGATGGCCACCCCGCCTGGAGTGCCGGTGAGCAACAGGTCACCCACCGCGAAGTCCTCCAGCTGAGAGAATTCCGTGAGGGTCTGCGCGGGTGTGAAGACCATTTCCGTGGCCAGTGCCGTCTGGCGGGGCTCGTCGTTGACCGCGAGGCGGAGCCGCAGGTCCTTCCATCTGTGCACCTCGCCGCGGTCGGGCACGCAGAGGTAGGGGCCGACCGGACAGAAGGTGCGATAGCTCTTGCCCTTGTAGTACTGCCCCTGAGACAGCTGAACATCCCGGGCGCTGACGTCGTTTCCGACAACGAAAGCCCCGACGTAGTCCGGGAGGTTCTCCGCGGTAACCGTCACCGGGCCGGTGATCGCCTTGCCTATGACGATCCCCAATTCGATCTCGTAGTCCAGCAGCCGCACGTGTGGCGGAGTGACGATGTCGTCGCGCGCCCCGGTGAGCGAACCCGTGGACTTCGTGAAAAACAGGTTGAACGGCTGGTCGGGATCCACCCCGGTCTCGGCCATGTGCGCTCGGTAGTTCGTGCCCTGGCAGTTGACCTTCGCTCCGGGCAGTGGGTTGAGCGGGGTGGCGTCCGCCAACTCGATGCCGGAATCGCCGGATTCCGTCAGCAGGGCTCGAGCCACCTCGGCGCCTTCCTGAAGCACCTCGCCGGCCGTCGGGTACTCGCCGGGCAGCGGCAGCACCCGCTCGCCGCGAACGACGCCCCAGCCAGGGGCGCCCGATTCGGTGGAGTAGCGGAGAAGGTTGATGCTCACGCGACCAAGTCAACCCGCACCGGCCGGCCCTCCGCTTGGACCACGCGCCAAATCCGAACCGCCGATTTGGACTCTGATGCAATATCGATCGGCGGCACTTGGGGCGGTGTCGCGCTCGGGGCGCCTGACCCGCGGCCGACCCGGAAGACACGATCACCGAGACCGGAGCCGAAGCGTCGCAGTGTGCTTCGGGCGGACCTACAGTGTTCAGGTCGAGCGATCGGGTGTTACGCGCACCAAGGCGACCCCATGTGGCGGGATGTCGTGTGCGGTGATCGGACCTGTTGTCGTTGTGGTCGTGTGTGCCCATAGGTCACGGACCCGGTACTGCTCGGATGTTGCGAGTCCCGTTGCCGCGGTGGTGGTTTTGATGGTTGCCGGGCGGCCGCTGTCGTTGTACAGCGCTACCGCGACGGAGCCATCGGCGAGTGGTTTGACGATGATGCGATGGTCATCGGGCAGGGCGGCGCCAGGTGCGCGTGTCGGGTCTTGGTCGATGGCGATGACTTCGCGGTTGGTGAGGATGTCGCGGGTTTCGGCGGACATTGTTCGCACGTCGTTGCCTGCGATCAGTGGTGCGCCGAGCATGGCCCACAGCGAGAAGTGGGCGCGTTGTTCGGCGATGGTGAGGCTGTCCTGTCGGCGGAGCAGGTCGAGCAACTGCGGGGAGATGCGCAGACCGGTACCGAGACGCGCGGCGTCCTCGGCGGACAGCGCACCCTGTTTGGCGGCCATGGCGGGCATGCCGTCGGTGTGTGCGCCCAAGAACTCGGCCATGGTGATCCCGACGACGAGCATGTCCGGATCGCGCCCGATCCGGTTTCCGGTGGCTGTGGTGGTGTATTGATCTATGACGCCGACGAATCCGCGGGTGTCGAAGTCGCCGATCTTCGCCGGTGGTAAATCGTTGCGCCACAAGGGGATCAGGTCGCCGGTACTGCGCGTCATATCGGCCACCGTCGACCAGTCGTAGGTGGTGCCCGCGTCGGCGTCGTCGGAGCTGTTGGGGTTGATGCTGTAGACGATTGCGCGGCCGGTGGCGCGTAGCTCGTCTCGCATCGCGGTGAATACGTTGACCTGTTCGTTGTGGTCGGAGTCGGCGTGGCACCAGTCGTATTTGAGGAAGTCCACGCCCCATGCGGCGAATTGTCGCGCGTCCTGGGCCTCGTGGCCGAGGCCGGCCGTGGCTCGGGTCTGCCCGCAGGTCTCGTTGTAGGGGCTGGAGTACAAGCCCAGGAGCATGCCGTGGTCGTGGACATAGTCGGCGACGGCGGCCATGCCGTGCGGGAACTTTTCCGGATCGGCCTGCAGGTCGCCGTGCGAATCTCGCTCGGGTGCAGCCCATCCGGCGTCCAGGTTGACATACCGGTAACCGGCATCGCGCATGCCGGAGGCGATCATGGCGTCGACGGTTTCTCGGATTGTGTTCTCGTTCAGCGGAATTCCGGAATTCCAGCTATTCCAGCCCAGCACCGGGACGGGGACCGTGCCGGGCTCGGTCGGGGACGCGTTCGCTGGTGCCGTCGCCGCGGCCATGACCGTAGCCGCGACAAACACTGCGAAGGTCATTCGCCGCCGCATCACCGCTCCGATAGTTCCAGGGAAACCCGCTGGTAGATTCCTGCGGTACTGCTGATCATGACTGTCTGCTCTCGGGTCGTGGGTCACATGTGGACGGTCGGTGTCTGCGAGTCGCTTTGTTCGAGGACACCGCGGCGGTACAGCAGAGCGGTGACGACCATGCCGGTGACGAGGATGGCGGCCGACCACCAGTAGGCGGTGGCGTAGCTGGTGAGCTGAGCGTCGGCGAGTACATCGGGATTGATGGGGCCGTGGGATGCCAGGTAGTCGTTGGCTGCGCTGGTCGACATGGTGGCGAGGAACGCGGTTCCGATCGAGCCGCCCACCTGCTGCGCGGCATTCACGGTCGCGGACGCGGCACCGGAGTCCGCGGCCGCCACCCCGAGGGTCGCCGCGCTCATGGCGGGCGCCACGATCAAACCGATACCGAAACCGGCGACGAACAGTGCGGGCAGCACGTGGGTGAGGAACGCGCTGCTCACGTCGAAGGTGGTCATCCACACCAGTGCGATCGCGGTGATCGCCATACCGGGTGGCACAACGAGTTTGGGGGTGATCCGGGGGATCAGGACATTGTTCGCCGTGATGGCCGCGATCATCAGACCCAAGACCATCGGCATGAACGCCAGGCCGGTACGGATCGGCGTGTACCCGAGATTGATCTGCAGATAGTAGGTGAAATAGAGGAAGATGCCGAACATCCCCGCACCGCTGATGAAGATCGCGGTCATCGACGCGGCGCGAGTGCGGTCGGTCAGGATCCGCAACGGCAACACGGGATGATTCGTGCGGGTTTGCCACCATACGAAAGCTGCCAGCAAAACGGCGCTGGCCACCAGCAGGCCCCAGGCGGAAATATCTGCCCACCCGTTGGTCTCCGCGTTCGTGCAGCCGTAGACGAGGCTGAACAAACCAGCCGACACCAGCATGATACCGGGTACGTCGAGCCGCGCCGTGCGGTCCCGGCGAACACGCGGCAGTAGGAGTGCCCCGCCGATGGCCGCAACGAGCGCGAAGGCCAGATTGACGAACAGCGTCCAGCGCCAGGTCAGTGTCTCGGTCAGTACACCGCCGAGCAGTAGCCCGATGGCGCTGCCCGCACCCGACACCGCGCCGTACACGCTGAAAGCGGTCGCTCGTTCCTTGCCTTCGGTGAAGATGGTGGTCAGCAGCGACAACGCCGCTGGGGCGAGCAGTGCGGCGAAGATGCCCTGCCCGGCCCGGGCGGCCACCAACATTTCGAAACTGGGTGCGGCACCGCCCACCGCGGACGCGACGGCGAAGCCGACCAGACCGACGAGGAACGTCGCTTTGCGGCCGAACAGGTCTGCGATCCGGCCGCCCAGGAGTAGCAGGCTGCCGAAGGCGAGGGCGTATGCGGTGACCACCCACTGCCGTTCGTTGTCGTTGAAGCCGAGGTCGTGCTGCGCCGATGGCAATGCGATGTTCACGATGGTCGCGTCGAGCACCACCATGAGCTGCGCGAGGGCGATGACGATGAGTAGCCACCACCGCGAACCTCCGAGACTTCGGGAGGAATCGGCGGGGGCAGGGTCGCTTTTGGTCAGTTCGACAGCCGCGTGCTCGGGCATGGACTACGCCTCTCTTATAGTACGAAGTCGTTCTATAACAAGAATGGCAGCGGCTCGGGAGGAACGCAATCGTACTATTTAGAGTGTGAGGTGTGTCTCATGAAGACGACTCGGGCTGCTGCTGTCAACTGGACGCGGCCGAGATTCGATCAGCGACAGGCGGAGTGGTGTAGTGCCGGTAGCGCGATGTCGTCGATGAATCGGGTGATGTAGTCGGCATCGGCGAAGGAACCGTCGAAGACCGGCCGCGTGACGAACACGCCGAAGAACAGGGGGGACAGCAATTCGGCGGCGGGGGGCCGTGCGGGTAGTTCTCCTCGTTCGACCGCTCGGTTGACGAAGCGGGCGAGATCGGCGGTGTCGGGCTCGAGCAGGACGGCTCGCAGGGTCGCGGCCAAGTCGGGATTGGTGATTATCGCGTGGTCGAGCGCGGCGATCAGTGCCGTGTCCTGCTCTGCGCGCGGTACGAACCGGTCGGCCATGGCCACCAGGTCTCCCCGAAGGCTTCCGGTATCGATATCTTTCGCGTCGGTCGGCCCGGTGGCGCGCAGGGCTGCGGCGATCAGCTGTGGCTTGGTCGGCCACATTCGATACAGTGTCGCCTTACTGCAATGTGCCCGCGTCGCAAGGGTATCCATCGACAGCGCCTCGTATCCGACCTCGCGCAGCAGATCCAGCGCCGCGGTCAGTAGCTCGTACTCGCGATCAGGCGTCATGCGCGGCCGCCGAATGGGCGCGTTATCGGTCACGGCGGCTCCTCTCTGGGAAGTACGGTTCTGTACTTACCATAGCGGTCCGCTCGCTCGGGGGTACGTGCGCCTGGTCCGAGTCGCATTCGGTGAAGCGTCACCGCTGCCGAGGGCGTGGCCTGCACGCCCTCGGCGGGATTACTTCTACGACCGTTGGATCGACCTGCCGCTCAGATAAGCGGTGTGATGTGCTCGGGGATGCCGAGCAGGGCCTTGCCGTACGTTTCCATCGAGACGTGCGGCAGGGTCACCGCGTGCCGCGCGGCAACGTTGGAATCGCGCCAAATCCGCTGCATGGCATTGACTTCGGCGAACGATGCGGCGCCGTGTGCATCGAGCAGGATGTTCAGCGCCTCGTTGATACTGCGCAAGGTGATCGCGACATCACCGCGAATCCGGGCGCGGGCGATGAGCTCCGGGAACACTCCGGCGTCCGCGTGCGCCTGGATGTCATCGGCAGCACGGTAGGCGTGCAGGTGGGCGGTTTCGATCTTCATCGCGGCGTCGGCGACCAGTATCTGGAAGGCGACGGAGTCGGCTTGCCGAGTGACCGTGGTGTACGCCAGCGCCTTCTCCGCGGCTTTGGTGCGGACCAGCTCCAGGGCCGCACGGCCGAGACCCAGTTGCGGTCCCAGGACCGCGACGTTCATGAACGAGGTCATGGCCGAGCGGTAGAGGGGCGCATCGGGATGTTCAGCGATGTACTCGCCCGTCATGATCGGAAGAAGGGACGAAACGTGAGTGTCGGGAACGAACACGTCTTCGGCGACGATCGTGTTGCTGCCCGATGCGCGCATCCCCGCGACGTACCAGGTGTCCTCGACCTGGAAGTCCGCGCGGGGCATCGCGATCCCGACCTGGTCGAGCACCTGACCGTCGTCGTCGACCAGGAGTGCCCCGTTGGTAGCCCAGTCGGCGTGCAAGCTGGCCGAAGCGTAGGGCCAGCGGCCGTTGACCCGGTAGCCCCCGGCGACCTTGCGGACTGTGCCGGAAGGCGCCAGCACACCGGCGACGATCAGGTCGGGGCTCGCGGCGTACATCTCCTCGAAGGCGCTGCCCCCTTTGAGGGCGGCTATCCAGGCATTGGTGTTCGATATCATGACAATCCATGCCGCGCCGCCGTCGGCCTCGGCGATCGCCGAGGTTACGTCCAGCAACGCGCGCGAGCTGGTCTCGAGGCCGCCCGCGCGACGCGGTGCCAGGATTCGAAACGCGCCGGCTTCCTTCAGCGCGGCGATCGTCTCCTCGGACACGCGGCGGGCCGAATCGCCGTCGGCCGCATTTTTCCGGATCAGCGGCGTCAACTCCTTGATACGCGCCAGCACATCCTCGATGGTCTCGGTCCGGTCATTCTCTACGGTGGTCATGCGTACTCCAAAATCACTGTGGGGGTCTAAAATTCGGCAGGATCACGCCGTATCGGCGGCAACAATGGGGTTTCGCAGTTCGCCGACACCGTCGATCCGGCTGATCAGGGTCTGGCCGGGCTCCAGGAAGCGCGGCGGATTCATCGCGCTGCCGATGCCGGCGGGTGTGCCGGTGAACAGCAGGTCACCGGGCAGCAGTGGGAGCAAGGCCGACAACCGTGAGATCAGCTGCGGCACTGGGAAGATCATGTCTTTGGTACTTGTCTTCTGCACTTCCTCTCCGTTGAGCGTGCAGGTCATGTGCAGGTCGTCGGGATCGGGCAGCTCGTCGGGGGTGACCAACCAGGGGCCGATCGGGCCGTAGCCGGGAAGAGATTTGCCGAGGCTGAATTGCGGTGCGGGACCTCGAAATTGGACGGAGCGCTCGGAGATGTCCTGGGCCACGGCGACGCCGGCGACATGCTCCCAGACGCGGTCGGCCGAGACGTTGCGGGCACCGACACCGATCACGACCGCCAGCTCGATCTCCCAGTCGGCGGTTCCGTCGGTCGGTACGGGAATGCTGCTGTGGGCACCGGTCAGGCAGCTCGCGAACTTGGTGAACACGAGCGGGTCGCTCGGCAGGTCGAGACCGGACTCGGCGGCGTGCTGGCGGTAGTTCAGTCCGATGGCGAAGATCTGGGGTGGGCGTGGCACCGGAGGTCGCAGGAGCGCGGGGTCCAACGGCTCGGCGGCGGACAGATCGGCGCTGTGGGCCCACTCCCGGAACGCGGTCCAACGCTCGTAGACCGCCTGCGGCTCGGCGGTGAAGCGGCCACCGCTGGCGCGTTCGACGTCGACGGCTCCGGCTGCCGTCACGATGACCAGGCGATCACCGAGGTTACCGATCTTCATTGTCGCTCCTTGGATGAAAGATGTTGTGGTACTGCTGAATCCGATCTCCGTCAAGTGATGAGACGGCGATACCGTGAGCCGTGGAAAACCAGGGGGAGTGCGGTGGGATGTGCGTGCAGGCCGCGGATGGCGAGCACCACGATCGTGTGATCGCCTGCGCGGAACTCGTCGTGCAGGGCGCAGTCCAGCCAGGCTGCCGCGCCGGATAGCAGCACGGCGCCCTCGGCGGTGCACTCGTATTCCACGCCCGCGAACCGATCCGGGGAGCGCGACGCCAATTGCCGGCACATCGGCTCCTGCTCGTCACCGAGGATGCTGAGCCCGAGCCTCGGCGCATCGCGCAGCGACGCCCAGGTCTGGGAGCTGTTCATGATGCAGATCGACACCAGCGCTGGGTCCAGCGACACCGAGGTGAACGAGCTGACCACCATGCCCGCGGGTTGTTGGTTGCGCATGGCGCAGACCGCGATGACGCCACTGGGGAAACAGCCGAACGTCAGCCGCAATTGATCCGGGCCGCTGGGCGTAGTCAACGCTGACGGCGTGGCTTCGGTCCCGAAGCTGTTGCTCATCCAATAACTCCGCGGGAACCCTGGGAGCCGAGTTCCTTCGGATGACGGTCCCGTGGTGCTGGGGAGGCGAGTGGTTTGCCTGCCGATTCGGGCCAGTTTCTTCCCGGCATCCATGGTCGCCTCCTTGTTGCGATCCGCCCTGAACAACGCACGGCAACGGTGCGATGTACCAGTTCTGCTGCTGCGGCGGATAGGTGAGTCGGGTCACATCAAGTGATCTGGCGGTAGCGTAACAATTTTATTGATTTGATGTCAACGACTTGGAATCAACTTGTTTTTTCCCAGGTCAACCGGCACTATCGGGCGGAGAGGTGTTCAGCGATGGAGGGCGCAATGACTAGCACGACCGATAAGAGCCGACTGACCTCGCGCGCCGCGCAGGCCGCAGAAACCCGGCAGCGTCTCGTCGATGCGGCGGTCGAGTTGTTCGCCGAGCGCAGTTATGACGAGGTGGCCGTGGCTGACATCTGCCGGACCGCCGATGCCGCCCATGGGCTGGTGTTCCACTACTTCGGCACCAAGCGTGGCCTCTATTTGGAGGCGATACAGGACACGTCGAATCGCATCTTGCAGACCCATGTGCTGCGTCCCGAAATATCGCCGGTCGAGCAGATCCGCAGCGCGTTCATCGCGCAGTTCAGGTTTCTGGCCGCTCATCGCGGGCTCGCCCTGCGCTTGGTGCTGGGGGGTCGGGGCGCTGATCCCGAGGCATGGGAGGTGCTCGAGGCAGGCCGGTGGCAGGCCATCGAGGCCTGGATCTCGCTGCTGGGGCTCGACCCGCAGAATCCGGCCTTACGCATGATGATCCGGTCGATTGTCGGCGCGATCGACGAGGCTGCCGTCTATTGGCTGCAGAACGATGAGCCGTTCGACGTCGGCGCGGTGGTCGAATGCCTGATGAAACTGACTCTGGCGGCGCTGCGTTCGGCTGCCGCACTGGACCCCACTCTCGACGTGGAGTCTGCGCTTCGGCCGTTGCTCGACGAATTCTATGGATCCTGAAGTCCAGCTAGGATTTTCGCGGACAGCTCGTTGTGGGTGACTCCGCCCGCCGCCGTTGAAATGGTTACCCGGTTCGCGGCCGAATGACCCGTGCGGCGGCTTCTACCGCGCTTGCTCGGCGGTGCGCGATCACCGCCGGGTTGTCGGTGAGCGCGGTCGGGTCGGGCCATTGCGCCCAGGAAAGTCCGATGCCGAAGAGCATGACGAGCAGCTCGAGCGGGTCCCACACCGGATCGACGAGGTTTCGCTGCTGGGCTTGCTCGATAGCGGCAAGGGTCTGTGCGGGGATCGGTTTTCCGGCAGCCTGAGGTTCGTCGAGAGTCAACCCTTCCAAGTGCGCCCAAGTGATCATGCGCAGGAAGTCGGGTCGCTGACGGGCGAGATCGTAGAGCTTACCGACGAATTCGGGGACGTCGTCGGGCTCGAGAGCGACTATCTGGAAGAACTCGGCGCCGTCTCGGGCCGCCACTTCCCGGAACAACGCGGCCTTGTCGCCGAAGTGGGCGTACAGGCGTTCCTTGCTGGCGTGGGCGGCGTGCGCGATGCGATCGATACGCGCACCGGCCAGACCGTACCGCGCGAACTCATCCCTGGCGGCGGTCATGATCGCCTCGCGCAATTCGGACGTGTTTCGCATCGGCTGAGCATAGGCTTAGAACAGTCAGAAGAACTAGTTCGTTTGTTAGCCTGGTCGCATCAGCTGTGTCGAGTCGCTTTCCAGGAGGATGGCCATGACGGGTGCGAGTGAAGTCGAGTCGGCAATCGCCGCTATGCCGCGAGGTGGGCCGAACGCGTCCTGGCTGGATCGGCGCATGCAGACCGATGTGTTGGAGTACACCGACCGCTACGACATTCCGGACGAGCTCAAACAGAAGGTCATCAAGAGCCTGGACCGCGTGGGAACACTGGACAAGGTGCATGAGAAGAGTGCGCGTGCGGCGCTGCGGGTGGTCTCGCATATACCCGCGCCGCGCATACTCGAGATCGGCGCCGGCCATGGGAAGCTTTCCGCCAAGATCGTGGAGTACCATCCCCGGGCCGCCGTCACCGTGAGCGACCTGGACCCGACCTCGGTCGCCAACATCGCCGCCGGCGAATTGGGCGCACACCCGCGGGTGCGCACGCAAGTAGTCGATGCGACCGCGATAGATGCCCCCGACGACAGCTACGACCTTGTCGTTTTCGCCAGGGCGTTTCATCACTTGCCGCCGGTTGTGGCCTACAAGGCGATCGCCGAAGCCACTCGGGTGGGAAAGCGATTCCTGGTCATCGACCTCGATCGGCCGTCACCGAGGAAACTTGCGCTGACTCTGATTCTGACGCTCCCTCTGTGGGTCGTTGCTCTCCTCCCGCCGGTGCGCCCGCTGCTGCACGACGGATTCATCAGCATGTTGCGTGCCTATAGCCACTCGGCATTGACGACACTCGGCCGGGCTGCCGACCCATGGATGCGCATCGAGTTCTTCCCCGCTCTGACGCGGTTCGGGCCGCCGTCGACAACCGTTTTGTTTTCGCGCCCGGACGTCACGCTGGATCAGTAACCCACTGCCGCGGGGCTGTGTGCGCCATCGAGGGGCGGTCCCGCGATGCGGCCGAGCGGGGGCGGCCCCGAGCTGGATTCGTGTAGAGATAGTGTTCTACCTGGTAGTTCTTTCGGATACATCGTAGCCGAAGAGTCTCGGCAAAATAACGGCAACAATGTTGCTGAAACCTGTTGACGTCTGTCGTGATAGCGGTCACACTGTATCCATTATGAGTGGACGAGCTACTGCCGAGGGTCGGATCGACCCGGATTCCGCTCTTCGTGACCAGCGTGTCCACGGCAGCCCCGAGGGGGTGCTGGAGTCACAGGATGCCGACGCGGTGAACGCCCGGGCGCGAAGCGCGCTGCGCACACGCGCCGCGCTGATCCAAGCAGGCCGTCAGGCATTGGGTAGCGGCCGGGCCGCGCGGCTCGGCATCGCCGATCTGGCCCGTCACGCCGGTGTCGCGACCGGATCCTTCTACAACCACTTCCGTGACAAAGATGAATTGCTCGACCTGGTTATCGCCGAGGTGGTCGAGGACCTTGCCCGAATCCTGGACAACGCGGCCTCGGGCATCGATGAGCCGGTCGAGGTCGTCCGAGCACAGGTGCGGGCGCTCGGTGCGCTCGGCCTCGCCGATCCCGACGCCGCCGCGATCGTCCTCGCCGCGCGATGCCGGATTCTCGATAACCCCGACATCCGCTCACGCCTATCGTCCGGCATTCGAGCCGGGCTGTCGGCGGGGTGCTTCCACGTCCACGATGTGGGAGCCGCTCTGGATCTGACATGCGGGGTCGTTTTGGCGATCCTGCGAACTTCGCGGCGTGATCCGGCCGCTGTGACAGCCGAGTGGATCGAGACCCTCGCCCAGCAGGTGCTCTTCGCCCTGGGACATCCGGTATGCGAGAGCATCCCGAGCGAAAGATAGATTGTTTTGACTCTGGCACCCAACGTGTCGATCGAACAGCGCAAAGATTCATCCGCGCTGCGGATCGTACGAGCAAATTTCTCCGATACCGTCGTATCGGGCGTACGCACCTGGGGACGGACGGTCGATCTCGCGATCGAGTCCGTCCGGGAGGGGCTGTTGGATCTGGTGCGTGGCCGATTCCAGTGGCGAGAGATGCTGCATCAAGCGTGGTACATGGTCACGGTCACGGCATTGCCCGCGATCCTGATGGCGGTTCCGTTCGGTGTGATCGTCTCGGTACAGATCGGCAACATGATCCGAGAATTGGGCGGTGACTCGCTGCTGGGGGCGGCGAGCGGGCTCGGAGTCATCAAGCAGGGCGCCCCGATCGCGACGGGACTGCTACTCGGCGGTGCCGGCGCCGCGGCGATCGCCGCTGACCTGGGCGCACGCACGATCCGCGAGGAAGTGGACGCGCTGCGGGTCATGGGCGTGAGTCCGGTCCGCCGCCTGGTGATTCCGCGCATTGCCGCGATGGTGCTGGTCGCACCGCTGTTGAACGTGCTGATCATCTTCACCGGTGTGGCCGCGGGTTACATCGTCGCGATCAGCGCGCAGGGCGTGACCTCGGGCAGCTATTGGGCGACTTTCGGTTCCTTCACCACGGTCACCGATGTGGGGATCTCGCTGCTGGAGGCGATCCTTTTCGGGTTCATCGTGGCGGTCATCGGCTGCCAGCGGGGGCTGGAGGCCAGGGGCGGGCCCCGCGGCGTGGCCGATGGCGTGAATGCCTCGGTGGTGCTGTCGGTGGTGTCCGTGCTGGTCGTCAATCTCGTTGTCAGTCAATTGGTTCAGATGTTCGTACCGACGAGGATGGCCTGATGACCGCGACGCCGTACGCGCCGAAAGGACTGCGCTGGGCGTATCGGGTGATCCGCCGACGGCAAGAGCTGCTGCTGCCGATCGACTCGATCGGGTTCATGTTGTCGTTCTGCTGGCAGGTGCTGTCGGCGATCCCGTTGACGCTCAGGCACTATCGGACCCAAACCATTCGCGCCATCAGCGAAACGACGTGGGGCAGAGGCTCGCTGATTGTCGGTGGCGGCACGGTGCCGATGCTGATCGTGCTGGGTATGGTGCTCGGCGCGGCCGTGGGTATCCAGTCGTACGGCACGTTGAACATGATCGGGCTCGGCCCGCTGACCGGGATCGTCTCGTCGTTCGCGAGCACTCGGGAGCTGGCGCCGATCATCGCGGGTATCGGATTCGCGGCGCAAGCCGGATGCCGGATGACCGCGGAGATCGGGTCGATGCGCATCTCCGAGGAAATCGACGCGATCGAATGTCTCGGTCTGCGGTCGATTCCGTTCGTGGTGACCACCCGGGTGATCGCTGGCGTGGTCGCGATCGTGCCCACCTTCCTGATCACACTGATCCTCAGCTATCTGTCCTGCACATTGGTCGTCGTCGGCGTCCACGGCCAGGCATCGGGGGTCTACCAGCACTACTTCAGCCAATTCGTCAGCGGTCCCGATATTGCCGCTGCCGTGCTGAAGGTGATGGTTTTCGGCATCGCGGTGATCCTGATCCATTGCTATCAGGGGTTTTTCGCGACCGGTGGACCGGAGGGCGTCGGTATCGCCTCCGGACGTGCGGTGCGAGCCAGTTTCGTCGCGATCATCACTTTGGACATGCTGTTGAGCCTGGTCATCTGGGGTTTCAGCGCGACGATCACATTCACGGGGTAGCGAGAATGCCAACGTATGGGTTGCCAGGGGCGGCCACCACCGGGAAGTCCGCGCGGCGGACGGGCGTGATCGCCCTCGCTGTTGTCGCGGTCGTGGCCGCGGTCTGGGCCGGGGCTCAGGCGGTGCGCGCGGATGATCGAATGCGGGTAACGCTGCGCACCGAGCAGATCGGCGACGGCATTGTCACTGGAGCGCGAGTGCGGCTGGACGGGGTGAATATCGGCGAAGTCACCGGCATCGAAAGTGCCGGGGCGGGGCAGCAGCAGATCACGCTGCGGTTGGATAAGTCCCAGCTCACCGGACTCACCGACACACTCGTCCTCGACTATGCGCCGTCGAACCTGTTCGGCATCAGCGAGGTCGAGTTGCGGCGCGGCCAGGGCGGTGTCCCGTTACACGAGGGCGGGAATGTCGATCTCACCGGCGCGTCGGCGTCTCGGGTCTCGAATGTCACGATGGGCAACCTGATTCGGTCGCTGGGGCAAACCACCGACCGGGTACTGACGCCACAGCTGGCCGATGTGCTGACCGCTCTGGCCACCGATGCCAAGGCCTTCACCCCGATCTTGGAAGCCGTTGTGATGCTGAGCCGTGCGGTCGCCGAAACCCAGCGCTACGATCCGTCCTTTCTGATCGGGCAGTATGCATCCACACTGCATGGAACGGCCGAATTCGCCGGTGCCACAGTTGATCTGCTCGACCACATCAACAACATCGAAGTCCTGCGCACCGACCAGCCGCTATTCGACTCCGGAGTCGATATGATCGCCGCCAAGCTGTTCCCCGCGATCACGAACCTGGGTTACACCGGGCAGCGGCACTACACCGGCTACAGCGACATGCTGACACCGTTGCTGAGCGTCACAGCCCAGATGGTGCCCACCCGACAGCGGTCGAGTGCGGAACTGCGAACCCTTTTGGAACGCATCGATAATTCGTTCGTCGCCACCCCGGAGGGCCCGGTTCTGCGACTCGAGCTCACCTTGCGTGGGTTTCCGGTGCTGGCCGCCCCACTGCTCGGTGCAGTGGGCAAGGGAGTCGATGTCGCGACGCCTGCACCGGGCGATCCCGCCGCGATTCCGGGAGGTACACGATGAAATCGACTGTCGGCGTCGTTTTGCGGCTCGTGGCATTCGCGGCAGTGATGGCGGTGCTGTTGGCCACGGTGGTGGCGGCGATCCAGCGGCCGGTCTCCGGGAACACCGACTCGTTCCGCGTAATTTTCACCGACGCCAATGGTTTGAAGGCCGGCGACGATGTGCGGATGTACGGCGTGCAAGTCGGCAAGGTACTGACTATCGCGTTGGATCAGGGACGAGCCTCGGTAGGTGTGAGCGTGCAACGCGACCACCCGGTGTTCGAGACGAGCACCTTCGCGATCCGCTACCAGACGCTGACCGGCCAGCGGTATATCGACCTACGTCAACCCGCCGCGCCGGGGCAGAGGCTGGCGGCAGGCGCGACCGTCTCGCCCGAGCACACGATCCCGTCCTTCGACATCACCACCCTGTTCAATGGGCTGCAACCGGTACTTCGGGAATTTTCGCCCAGTGCCCTCAACCAACTCGCCGAAAGCGTCCTCGCGTTGATCCAGGGCAACGGCACCGGCCTGGGACCGGCGCTGGACGCGGTGGAACAGCTGAGCCGCTATGCCGTCGATCGGCAGGTCGTGATCTCCACGCTGGTGCGCAACCTGCATGCCATCGACGACCGGGTCGGCGGTAAGTCGCCGTATCTGGAAACTCTGATCCAGGGGCTGACCGACCTGTTCACCGTACTGGAGGAGAAACTGAAAGGTCTTGTCGACTTCGCCCTTGCCGCACCGCCGGTGCTCGGCCCCATCGACGATATGCTCGCGACCCTCGGATTCACCCCCGACACCAATCCCGACCTCGAAAATGCCCTGCACGCCGCGTTTCCCGATCCGCAGGCGGCGACCGAAGTATTGGGCAAACTCCCCGGACTCCTGCAGGCGCTCGATGCGATGTTGCCTGCGGCCGGACCCGAAATGAACGGGACCTGTTCGAAAGGAAATGCGCCGGTGCCAGCGCAACTGCGGGTATTCATCGGCGGTCAGAGGATCGAGCTATGCAACCGTTGATTTCAGGACTCCGCAAAAGGATTCGCCTCGCCGGCGATCGCCCCGTCGCCGATGACCGATCGGTGCGCCGCCGTGAGCTGCGGCTCGGCCTGATCGGCGCGGCCGCGGTGGTGCTGGTACTGGCTGCCTGTGGCGTCCTGTATGCGATGCCACCGGGCCGGGCGGAATACGGCGCCGATATGACCGAGGCCGGAGCCATCCGCACCGGTGAAGACGTACGCATGGCGGGCATCACGGTCGGAACGGTCAAATCACTGGAACTGTACGACGATCGGGTGCACATGACCTTCACGGTGGATTCCGATGTCTTCGTCGGCGATCAGTCCACCCTCGACATCCGCATGCTCACCATCGCGGGCGGTCATTATGTGGCACTGACATCGGCCGGTTCGAAACCGTTGCGCCAAAAAGTGATTGCGAAAGATCGGGTGCGCCTGCCATACACTCTCGGTCAGGCGTTCCAGGACGCGGTGACCCCGGTCCGCGATGTCGATGGTGAAACCCTGCGGCATAATCTCGGCGAGCTGCAGACGGCACTCGTCCGGAGCCCGGACGGCCTGCGACAGCTGGGACGTGCGGTGGATTCCGTCGTCGATATCCTCGACAGACAGAATGCCGACGTCTCACGGGCACTGGCGGTTTCGCAGGAGTATTTGTCTGCGATCAGCGGCAACACCGCGCTGTATGGTCGACTCAATCGCGAACTCAACCTCACTACCGACATTCTCGTCGGCAAGCGGGCCGAGCTATACGCATCGTTGGATCTGCTCGAACGGATGCTGTCGCGCCTCGCGGCGGCCGAACCGGCTTACGACAGCTCGCTGAAACCCATGCTCGACAAACTCGCCGAGGTGATCCCCGAGCTGGAGAGGCTCACCGGCCGACTCGACCAAGTCGTGGCCACCGTCGAGCACCTGGGGCAGCAGCTGCAGCAGATCGCCGGTGGACCGAATGGTCCCGCCATAGACCGATCCGCGACAACTGTGCCCGCGCCCGCACTGTGCATTCCGGTGCCGGGGAGGTCGTGCTGATGCGCCAATTTCTTGCTTCCCGCGGATTCATGTCGGTTTCGGCCGTCTTGGTCATCGTCGTGCTCGCGGCCGCCGGGTACGTCGTGCTCACCGGCGCCGACAAGCCGATGCGCTCGTACTGCGCGATGATGCCGGACGCGGCGGGGCTCTACCTGGGCAGCCATGTCACCATGCTCGGCATCCCGGTCGGCTCGGTGACCCGGATCGAACCGTCCGGTGACGGGGTGCGGGTCGACTTCCGAGTCGAGTCCGATCACCCGCTGCGCGGCGACGTTTCAGCGGTGACCCTGTCCGACACCTTGGTCGCCGACCGTAACCTCGCGATGCTGTCGGCACCTGAACCCGCGCCGAAGTGGGACTCCGGTCGATGCATCACCCGCGCACTCACTCCGAAGAGCATGACCCAGACGCTGGAGGCCCTGTCGAAACTCGCGACCGAGATGAGCGCTCCGGACGACCCGGCCCGACAGGGCACGGTCAGCGGCGGTGTTTCGGCCCTGGATACCGCCGTGTCGGGCACCGGCCCCGCACTCAACGAGTTGCTGTTCACGCTCGGTGACGCACTGAAATCACCGGACGCCGCGATCGGACGCATCGGCGAACTGATCGATGCGATCAACACACTCGCCGCGGCGATGAAGAACAACTGGGGCGATCTCGAACATATGCTCACCCGCTTGGCCGGCATGTTGGACCAAGCCAACAATGAGGTCATCGCGCCGTTCGTCGGGATCATCGACGCGCTGCGGGTACTGCTGCCCTGGTTCAACGACATCACCACGAAATTCGGTCGGCCGCTGCTGAACCTCGTGCGGGCGAGCGTGCCGATGGTCCGCTGGGTCGGCGCGAATGTCGGCACACTCGAGCAGTTGGTCGGCATGATTCCGACGCTGACCGACGCCTTCCGACGCTCGGTCGATCCCGGCACTGGACGGGTCGCACTCGCCTACGCTGCCCCCAAAGTGGCTCTCGCCCAACCGGATGCCGATCAGCTGTGTGCGGCGATCAACGTCGCTGTTCCCGGCCGGTGTCGCAGCGCCGAGCACGGTTTGGCCGATGTTGATCTGGTTTCGCTGGTACTGGCCATCGCGGGAACGAAATGAGGACCGGGTTGCCGCTGTCGAAAACTTCGCTCTGCAACCGCAGAAGACACTGGGGTGCAATGAAACTCACGACGAAGCTGCTCGCGTTCGCGGTGACGGGATGCACGCTGGGAGGCTGCGCACTCGATCCGTCGGCCATTACGGTCCCGGGCATGGGCCGTGGCGACGGTTACCGGGTGCATGTCGAGTTCGCCAACGCGCTCAACCTGCCGGGGCGGGCGAAGGTGATGGCCAACGGTGTACAGGTCGGTGACCTCGCGAAAGTGCGCGTAGTGGATCCCGCGGCCACCGCCGCAGGCCATGTGATCGCGGATATCGACATCGATCGCGCGGTGAAACTGCCCACCGCCACCACCGCACAACTGCGGCAGAACACCCTGTTGGGTGATGTTTTCATCGAGTTGACCACACCGCCGAACGGATTCGACAAAACCATCGCCGACGGCGGCACCATCCCGATCGCACAGACGAAACCAGCCGTACAGGTGGAAGACGTCATGGCCGGCCTCGCGGCATTCGTTCAGGGCGGTGCGGTGCAGCAGTTCCAGGACCTGGTGAATCGCATGAATGCGGTATTGCCCGAACAGCCTGCCGACAGCGCGCATATCGCGCAGGTGATCGGCGCGGACTTCACTGATGTCGCACGGCATCTCGGCGAGGTCGACAACTTCCTCGACGGTATGGAAGCCAATGTGGCCATGGTGCTCGACCGCGATCGAGCATTGAGCGGGCTGCTGAATGAGCAGGGCGCCACGCATGTCACCTCGGCGTTGAAATCCCTGATCCTCGTGCTCGGGCTGTCCGGTGCGATGGGCGACATCGCCCACGCCTTGACCTGGATGACGCCGCTGGTGACGGCGGGCGACGCCGCGGCGAAAGCTTTTGTGCCGTTGTTGTTCACCGATCGGCCACTGGACCTGAACGCGCCATCGAACCTCAACCGACTCGTGTCACTGCTTCGGGACCAGATCATTCCGTTCATCGAGCACGGGCCCAAAGTGGACATCACCGGTGTCGACACCGGAAATGGAGTCCCCGCGCAGGAACAAACCAGTCGGATCATCGATACCTTACGCATGATCGGAGCAGTGCGTTGAAATCACGAATCCTCGGTCCCGCACTGTCATTGAGCAGCATCGCCGCGGTAGCACTGCTCGCTCTCGCCTACCTCACCTTCGGCGTTGTCGGCGTCGACTGGTTTACCAGCTATGACAAACTGACGATGACACTGACCAATTCGGGCAGCCTCGGTCCGCAATCACCGGTATTGCTGTCCGGGGTTCGCGTGGGGAAGGTCGTGTCCGTGCGCAACGGCGACGGCGGCGTCCAGGTCAGTATGCGAGTCCGCGACGATTACCACATCCCGGTGGCAAGCACGGTCAGCATCGAAAACCTCTCCGCGCTCGGCGAACCACAGGTCCAATTCACGCCCGTAAAGGACGCGGCCGCCCCGTATCTGCGCGACGGACAACACATCGACACTCGGGCCATCCGGACGCCGACCTCGATACCCGAGGTGGCCCGGCAGGTGACCCATCTGATGGAACAGCTGGACCCGCAGGCGATCGGTGACATCGTCGATACCTTCACCCGAGGACTGGCGGGCACCGAAGTGATCGTGCCGCAGCTGGCTCGATCCACCAGCCTGCTCGCCGCCACCCTGCTGTCCCGCACCGACGCCATACACAGCATGCTCATCGACCTGCAGGCGTTGGGCGCGGATATGGATTGGACCGGCCCGGCGATGAGCGCTGCCGCACCGGGCTGGAACCAGGTCGGAACATCGGCGGACAACCTCGCGCAATCCATCGAGAGACTCGTCCGGATCGGACGGATGCCGGACATGTATGTCCAAGACACCGGCCTCATCCCGTTCTCCGCCGAATTGACCGACTACCTCGAGCAGATGGGTCCCGACATGGCGAAGCTGGTGCCGGTGCTCACTCCATTGACCACGCATGCCGCCGGGCAGCTGAGTCGCGTCGACCTCAGCGCGCTGATTTCGCAAGCACTCGCCGAAACCGGGGACGGCGCCTTGCGTTTGCAGATCAACGTCAAATAACCGGCGAACAGATCGAAAACAACACCCAAGGAGCACACATGACCATCGATGTCAACGAACGAATCGACGAAGAAACGACAACTGACCGACCGGCACGGGCTGAGGACAACTCCGTAGCGACCGGGCGCGCATCGGGGACGGTGTCGATACGACTGTCCGCCATCGCACTCGGAGCCGCGATCATCGCTCTGGTGGCGGCAACGGGCGTATTCGCCGCGCTGTGGCTTTCGGCTCGTAGTGATCTCAGCGACCGCGACGCCGCCGCCGCCGCCGACCGCCGTGCCGAGCAAGTCGCCACGGATTACGCGGTCGGCGCCTCCACCATCAACTTCCAGGACTACAACGCGTGGATCGCCAAGCTCAAGGCGAATACCAGCCCTCAGTTGGCGAATAAATTCGATGCCACCGCACCGAAACTGCAGGAAATTTTGGTGCCGTTGAAATGGTCCTCGACCGCAACACCGGTCAGCGCCGTGGTCACCTCGGAGACCGGCGGCGTATACAAGGTGAACGTCTTCCTGAATGTCAACTCCACCAACGCCCAGACTCCCGACGGAGGCCAAACGACGGTGACGTACAACGTCACCGTCGATTCGGGTGCGGGATGGAAAATTACCGATGTCGGCGGTATGGACGGCGCCCTACCGCTGAAATGAGCCTATTTCTGCTGTTGGAAGAGACTGGTGAGATGCTCTTCCAGGGTCGTCATATGGAACGACGGCGCATAGGCTGCGACCGTATTCTCCGACGCGACGGAGCCGTGGCTGTCCCAGTAACGAACCAGGGGAATGATCGATGAGAGTCGGTGTCCACGCCAGCGGAAATAAGGAAGAGCAGCCAGGAAAAGGTAGTAGGTGGGGAACCGCGGCGACGCTTTCACCGTGCGGCCCGCCGCTGTCGTCAGCAATTGCTCGACCTCGTGGACGGCGTAACTTCGTGGTGCGACGAAGTCGATATCCCCATTCACCACACGATCCTTGCAGACCAACTCTTGCACGATGAACGGCGCCACGTCTTTTTGACTCACGTAGCTGATGTGGCGCGACTTGTCGATAGGCAACAAGAACCTGCCCTTGTTGAGCAAATCCAGCCGCGGGTCGAAAACATCCTCCATATATGATCCGCATCGCAGCACGCTGTAGCCGACGCCACTCGACGCCAACAAGCGTTCGACCTCGAACTTGGCGTCGAGAACACCGACGCCGGTGTTCCGGCCTGCTCCCAGCGCGGAGGTGTAGATCAGGTGCTCGAGCTCGGCCGCTTTGGCGCCGGCGATCACAGCCTTCGCGGCCTCGAACTCCGTTGACGGGTCATTCTGCCGCGCGATCGGTGTCAAGAAGAATGCCGCGTCCGCGCCGTCGGCTGCCCGCGCGACATCATCCGCGTTCATCATGCTGCCGGCGACGATCGTCGCTTCGGGATAGCGACGCGCAAGCGTATCGGCGTCGCGGGCGAGGAGGTGGACCGAGACTCCTTGTGCCAGCAGGCCGCGTACGAAGACTTCGGCCACTTGGCCTGAACACCCGATCGCGGCGATGGTTTTCCTTGGCTCGTTCAATCGAACCACCTTTCCGGTATCACCGAATCTGTCCCGAGCCGCGGGCCATAAACGGCGCGGTGCGGCTGACAGATATCAGGCGACGAGCCCCTGAGCCTTTTTCAGCGATTTGTCCAGGGCGCCGACGAGCGAGTTCTTGAAGACCCCGCCCATGGGGCCGTCGATCATCCCGCCGTCGATACTGGCTGTTACCTCGACCGTGGTGGTCTCGGCCTCCCCTCGCAGGCTGAGGGCGAGTGCCAGTTTGACGCCTGCCCTTGTGGTTCCGCCCATGGCGAGCGAGTGCGGCGCGTCGACATTCTCGAAAGTCCAGTCGATGGTGACCGGCATGTTCATCACGCTCGCGCTTGCGGTAGCGGTGTCGCCACTGGTGAGCTGGGCTGGGACGGCGCTCTTCCACGATTTGTGAATCACAAGCCAATCGCCCCAGCGTGCCGGATCGCCGAGGACCTTCCAGACCTCGTCGGGACTGGCCTTGTAGCTGGCGCTGGTTTGCACGGTACGCATGCGATTCTCCTGTTCTCGGAACACTCGCGATCTCGCGCACGACGGCTGTCGCCGCGCGAAGTCCGGGTATCTAATTCGGATACAGTGTATCCGAATTAAACCCGAGCGCCAAGATGGACCGAAGCAGCGGCATCCGAACGAATCAGGTGGGGTCCACCCCGTCGGCCGCCGCGTCGTGCAGTGGCACGAGGCCCGCGACGAGCAGTTGCAGGCCGAAGCGGAATTCGTTTTCCAGGGTTTGCCTCGGCAGGCAATCGGCGACGGCGATCGTGGCGGGGAATCGCGCGGGATCGAGTTGGCGGTAGAGCGCGGTGAGTGGGGTGGGGTCGATGTTGGCTTCGGTGTCGTGGCCTTGGAGCTGGGCGGCGAAGCCGATGGCATAGCGGGCAATGGTGGCGTAGACGAGTGCCGCGGACTCCGGGGGGAAGCCGTTGGCGAGCAGCAGGGCCAGGACTCGCTCGCGCAACATGAGCGAATTGGGTCCGATCGGCACCTGCTCGATGAGCAGGTGCGCGATCCCGCGGTGGCGGTTCAGGACCGCGAAGATGGCCTCCGCGGCGGTGACGCATGCGCGCTGCCAGTCGTCATCGGGCGCGTTGTCGTCGATTTCGATCTCGCCGAGGGCCGAGTCGACCACGTGGGCGATGAGTTCGGCACGGTTGGCGACTGCTCGGTAGAGCACGGCGGTGCCTGTTTCGAGGCGTTGGGCGAGTGTGCGCATCGACAGTGCGTCGGCGCCTTCCTCGTCGATGATGCGCAGTGCGGTCCTCACGATCCGGTCGAAGGGGACCCGTGGGCGGCCGGGGGAGCGGCGAGCCGGGGTCTCGGCGGCGTCTGAATCGGCGGTGGTCACACTCGCATTGTTGCGCATCGACGGTCTGGACACGTGATCACTATATAGTGGTCACATTGTTGCCATTATCACTTGACCTGCGGTCATGTACCGGCAACACTGTAACCATTATGAGTAGACGAGCAGCCGCCGATGATTACATCGACCCTGATTCGCGCTTCGCGATCGCCGAGGGCCGTAACCTCCACTACAAGCGGGCCGGGACGGGGGCTGCGGTGTTGCTTCTGCATGGCAGCGGCTCCTCGCTGCACTGCTTCGACGAGGTGGCCGCGGCGTTGTCGTCGTCGTTCGATGTGATTCGCCCGGATCTGCCCGGCTTCGGGCTCACGGGTCGGCGCGCCGACCGGGACTACCGGATACCGGCCTACGCCGAGACGGTCGCCGCGTTCTTGGACGCCATCGGGGTCTCCAAGGCGTCGGTGGTCGGCAATTCGCTCGGTGGCAATATCGCCTGGAACTTCGCGCTGGATCATCCGCAGCGGGTGGAGCGGCTGGTGTTGATCAATGCCACCGGTTACCCGGGCAAGTCGTTGCCGTTGGCGCTGCGCCTGGCGCGTAACCCGATCGGTCGGGTGTTGATGCGGAATTTGGCGTCTCGCTCGGCCACCGAACGGAATCTGCGCTCGGCGGTCGGGTCGCGCAAGTCGGTGGTGGATGACGCGATGGTCGACCGGGTGCACGCGATGCTGAACCGGCCCGGCAACCAAGAGGCGTTCATCGACTTCGCCAACACCGACCAGATCGACCGCACCGCTGAGATTCCCGCCATCACAGCGCCGACGCTGGTGCTGCGCAGCGCGTCGGTCGACGGACAGTTTTTCACGCGCGATATCCCGGGCAGCCTCGAACGGATTCATCCCAGCGGTGGCCACCTGCTCCCCGACGAAGATCCGGAATGGGTGGCCAGCGCGCTACTGAACTTTTTGACGACCGAGGCGAACTCGCCGAAGAAGGGAAAGTCATGAAGTATTTCGTGGTGCCCGGCGAAACCCGTCAGCTGGACCAGGCCACACGTGCCGAACTGCGTGGTGACTTCATCGAATGCGGCGACGGGATCACGCATTACGAGATGGCCGGGCCCGACGGCGGAGAGGTCGTCGTGTTCGCGGGTAGCCTGACCACCCCGCTGTTCTACTGGGATCAACTCGCCGGCGAGCTGCATTCGCGCGGATTCCGCACCGTTGCCTACAGTCCGTACGGACGCGGCTATTCCGATCGCGTACGGGCCACCTACGATGAGGCCCTGTTCGTGCGGCAAATCGTCGACTTGACTCAGCGTCTGGATCTGGCCGAACCTTTCCACCTCGTCGGAGCTTCGATGGGTGCGTTGGTGGCTATGGCTTTCGCTCAACGCCACACCGACCGCATCGCCACCTTCACCTTGGCCGGTCCCGCGGGCCTGCAGCCCACGCCCGCCTTCGCCCGCTTGCTGCGTCAGGAGATGTTGGGCACCTTTCTGGCGAAGAAGCTGGGCAGCAAAATGCTCGACCGGCACCTGTCCCACAATGTCCGGGATCCGCAGCAGTCCGCGGCGCTCACGGCGATGGTGCGCGAGTGCTACCAGTTCGAGGGCTCGATCTACGCCTTGGCCGCCACGATCGCCGACTTCCCGCTGGGTGGCCGTCAGGACCTCTACCGGCGAACCGGGACACTGCCGTTTCCGAAGATGTTGCTGTGGGGCGACGAAGATCAAGTGACCCCGATCACGAGCTTCGATGAGGTGTCCGCATTGTTCGCGCCGGCCGAAGCGCACATTGTCTCGCCGTGCGGGCACATGGTCCCTTACGAGGAGCCCGCCCGGATGAGTCTGCTTTTCACCGCATTTGCCGAAGCTGCCAGGAAAGGGTCGTCACGATGAATACAGAGTCGAGCACTCGACTGATCGACGTTCTGGTCGTCGGCGGTGGGCCGACCGGCACCGCCTTGGCGATCGATCTGACCCGCCGCGGACTGGCGGTGCGGATCATCGACAAAGCCGCGAGGTCTTTCGATGGTTCGCGCGCCAAGGGAGTCCAGCCGCGCAGTCTGGAAGTGCTCGAGGACCTGGGCGTCCTCGACGATATCCGCGCCGGCGGAGCCGAGTACCCGCTGTTGGGCATTCATGCGGGTCCGCTGACGATTCCGTGGCATATGATCTCCCGCAACGAGCTGACATCCGATGTGCCACACCCGAATACGTGGTTGATTCCGCAGTTCCGCACCGATGCCGCGCTGCGCGCCGGACTGCAGCGGCTGGGCGTGTCGGTCGAATCGAAACGCGAATTGGTCGGATTCGAGCAATTCCGGGATGCGGTCGTGGCGACGGTCGCCGGCGGCGACGGTGTCGAAGAGATCGGCGCTCGCTACCTTGTCGGCGCGGATGGTGGGGCGAGCACGGTCCGCAAAACAGCGGACATCGGCTTCGAAGGCAAGACCGACGAAGCCGATCGAATGATCATCGTCGACGCCATGGTGGACGGTCTTTCCCGGAATCGCTGGCACGTATGGCCGCGTCCGGGCGGCCGGTTCGTCGGTGCGTGCCCGCTACCGCACTCCGATCTCTTTCAGGTGATGATCCGCCTGCAACCCGGTGAGGAGCCCGCTCTCGACGAGGACAGCCTGAACGCGCGCATCCGCAAACAGACCGGCGACGACCGCCTGCGCTTGTCGAACATCGGCTGGACATCGGTATTCCGCCCCAACATTCGCCTGGCGGAACGGTACCGGGCAGGGCGGGTATTCATCGCCGGTGACGCCGCTCATGTCCATCCCCCCGCGGGCGCGCAAGGACTCAATACCGGTTTGCAGGATGCCTACAACCTGGGCTGGAAACTGGGCCAGGTGCTCGCGGGTGCGCCGGACAGTCTGCTCGACACCTACGAGGCCGAGCGGCAGCCGATCGCGGCCGGGGTTTTGGGGTTGGCGACCAAGAAGTACGAGGGCTTGGCCAAACTCGACCCGTCGTCGATCAAGCGCGGCGATGACGAACGCCAGCTCGGCCTGCACTACCGCGGCGGCCCGCTGGTCACGGCCGATGCCGAACAAACCGGAACGCTGCGAGTCGGCGACCGCGCACCGGACGCGAAACTGCTGAACGCGGCCGGGGGAGCGCAGCGCCTGTTCGACCTCTTTTCCGGACCGCATTTCACCGCCATCGGCTACGGCCGCGCGGCCGCCGAGGAACTGGCCGCATTGACGTGGCCGTCGGCGGGCGCGGGACTGAAAAAGGTCGCCATCAATGGCGGTGAGCAGGTGGACGCCGATGTCGTGCTCGTCGACATCACCGAGTCCTTCGCCCAGATCTACGGCGTGGCCGACACCGCACTCCTGTTGATCCGCCCCGACGGCTACATCGGCTCCATCGCCACCACCGACATGGCTCGGGCAACCCTGGCACACGCCACCGCGATGACCCCAGCCGTCGATGCCCCCGCCGTACCCAATGTCGGGGGAAAAGGGTGAATCTCGGCAACGTCCTGCGTGGAACGGCTGCGTCGCGACCTGACGAGCTTCGGACACCGAATGCCCGAAGAAGATCGGGCTGCCATCAGCGCCGCTGAGGGCGTTTTATCAGTTTGGAAATGCGATGTGGCATCTGATGGTCGATTTCGGTATCGGTTCACCATTGCATTTCGTTGCCTCCTACGAGGCGGCTGTGACGTTCGCGCGGGAGGCCATCGAAGGAGGTTGGGCTCGGGCCGTCGCTGTCGATGATCGAGTGGACCAGAGCTATCCCGTTATGCCGTGCCAATGCCTGTTTTCGACGCCGAGCGGGCCGGATCCCGCGTACACGTTCAAAAACGCCGGTTGACGGCTGCCCGGGCCACCAGGGCAGCCGTTCGACCAACGTTGTTCGATGCGAGCGTCGGCAATGCTCGGCCAGACTGTCCAGCCCGAAATTCGAACGCGGGTTAGATGAGTGAGATCGCCGACCGGGTAGCCACCAGCCTCGGATTCACCCCTCGTGCCGTGGCTCGTACCGGGCAGGTGACCGCCGCCCTGCTGTTCGCGATGGAAGGCCTGGGCGTAGCCCTTGTGCCCAATAATGTCCTGCCCGGCGGCTGGACACAGCACACCAGACGAATCGGCCCCGGTGTCTACCGCGAGATCGTCGCCTGCAGCCGCAGCGCGCCGACCCAACTGGCCCAACGGTATCGGGACTTACTCGTCTCCCTCGAGCTTCCGCTCACCGCGGCGACGGATCTTCCGGCAGATGCGCTGCGCTGTCAGCGGCCACGGTTCGTGCGCGCGAGATCAGTAGGAGGCAAGCGGGCGGGTGCGCTCGGTTCCCGGGTGGGCGAGGATGAGACGGCCTCGGATCTCGAGGTCGAGCTTGGGGCGGACCATGTCGAGTGGAGCCGCGAAGCCATAGGCGGACAGGTCGATCCGCGCTTTCGTCGCGGCGGCGATTTCGGGGCCGTCCGGTTCGAGTTCGACGTCGATCTGCATTTCGGTGGTGGTGCCGCGAACGGTCAGCTTGCCTGCTACCGCGAGTCGCTCTGGGCCGCGACTGATGGCGTCGCCATGGAACGAGATCAGTGGGTGGTTTCGCACGTTTAGGAACTCCGGCGCGCATAGATGCCTGTCTCGCATTCCGAGACCGGTCGCGATGCTAGCGGCGTGAAGTTCCAGCAGCACCGTGGCCGATCCATCCTTACCCCAGGTCAACGAGCCGGATGCGCTACGAAAGCGGCCGGTTACCGGGAGCAGCCCCCACAGCCCGCGGGCGAAGAACCTGATGTCCGCGGTTGCGGGATCGAGTTTCCAGACACCGGTTCGCTCGACCGCCTCGGTGTGTTGCTGAGCAGCCGATTCATCTGATATCTGCGGCATCAACTTCCTCAGCGTGCTGTCGAGCTCAATTGACGAGGGCGTCCCAGCCGATGATGCGCCAACCAGAGCCCGAGATGTCATCGAGGCGGTGCTCCGCGCCGCAGAACGTCCGCACGATCGGCTGCGGAAATAAGCGGCCAACCGGCGAGCGCAGCGATGGTGGTGCCAAAAGCAAGCCGCGTCGGTACCGCGCTGGCGGGCGCCAGCGGCCTTGGCGAACGCGTTCCCGTAATGGCGGGACACGCAGGAGCGTCTCGCCCACCCCGTCGCGAATCGCCGCCGCCCACCGCGATTGCATGGTGACCAGATGGCCGACCCGGACCGACAGCTTGGTTATCGCGTCGGCGTGCGGACGCCGCTCGGCCTCGTAGGAGTCGAGGATCCGCAGTGGCGCACCGGCGTTCACCACGGCAGCGATTTTCCAGCTGAGGTTAGTGACATCCCGGATTCCCGAGTTCAGACCCTGACCGATCATGGGAGGCATCAGGTGGGCGGCGTCGCCGCACAGCAACACCCTCCCGACCCGCCAATGCTCGGCGCTCTTGGCTCGGAAGGTGTAGATGAGATGACGCAGGATCTCCGCGGTGTCGGGGTCCGCATCCTCAGCGATCACTCGCCGCGCGGCTCGTGGTGTCAGGATTTCTTCTTGGTCCTCCCACGGCATCACCTTGCGTTCCCAGCGGTGCCCACCAGCGGCGAGCCGTCCGGTCAGGCGGGGTGCCGCCGGGTCCAGCGTCATCTGAAAATACGGGAGATGTGTGACCGGCTCCGGTAGCTTCGCGTCGACGATGAGCCACGTGTCGGTGTATGCGGATCCGGCGAGCTCGACGCCGATCGCTGCCCGGGTCGTACTGTTTGCGCCATCGCAGCCGACAACGAAGCGTGCGCGCGCGTTACCGGTCCCGCCGTCGGCATCACAAAACGTGAGTTCGACGCCTTCGTCGTCCTGGGTCAACCCGGTGAGCCGGTGACCCAGGCGGATATCGACGTCCGGGTACTCCGCAATGGCCGCCCGAAGTTGCTTATCCAGCAACGGCTGGTAGATCGCCGATATCCACGGATGCCCTTGGATTTGCTCCGTCGGCAGCGTCGTCGCGACAACCTTGCCGCCAGCCGACACCCACTGGGCTCCGGCCCCGAGGAGCATGTCGGGAACGGCGCGCTCGTACACTCCCGCTTTCTGCAGCGTGCGCAGCGCTTCTCCATCGAGAACGCCGACGCGCGGGTTGGGGTATACGTCGCTCTCGCGCTCGAGTACCAGTACCGTCAACCCCGCACGCGCCAGCAGCAGCGCCGCCAGCTCACCGACCGGACCCAGGCCGATCACGGCAACGTCGAACGTGGTCATGACAGGTGTCGGCAACCCGTGAAAAGGATGTCGGTAGCTCGCGAACGACTCACGAGGCCAACCGCCGATCGTTCGAGGTGCTGCAGTACCGATTCGACGTCCACGCCGAGCAGTCGGCCATCGCGCTTGACGATTCGTCCATCCACGATCACGGTGTCGACGTTGCTGGTGTCCATGTGCTGCACCACGGCGCCCGCCGCATGATTGACCGGTCCGGCGTTGAGTGTGCGTGCGTTCAACGCGATGACGTCCGCCCGTTTGCCCGGGGTGAGAGACCCGACGAGATGGTCGAGATGAGCCCCTTGGGCTCCGCCGAGCGTTGCCATTCGGAGTATGTCCCGCACCGTGACCGGCTGAACGTCGGGTGAGTTGCTCTGCATCGCCGCCTGGATGCGGCTGCGCTGCCAGTGGTAGGCCGCGCGCATCTGGGAGAAGAAGTCGACGGGTGCGATGCCGACGGTGTCCGTGCCGAAACTTGTCGGGATGCCATGTTCGAGGGCCGTTTGCAAGGCCGGCTGGCCCATGGCGAGCGATTGCTCTGCGCTGGTGGAGACCGATACCTTGCCGCCGGTTCGTTCGATGGCTCGCCATGCGGCGTCTTCGAGACCGAGGCAGTGGATGTAGGTGATCCAGGGGCCGAGCAGTCCCTCCTTCTCGAACTGCTCGAGTACATGACCCCAGCTGGTGTCATTGACATGCGCGAACATCGGCAGACCGAGGTCTCGGGCAAGCTCGAACAAGTCCTCATCGACGTGATAGCCGAGGGCCAGGCGGACGAGCGTTCCCTCCTCGACCGGACCGGCGTTCTCGATGAGGCGACGGATGTCTTCTGGATGGGCATACGACGGGTCCGGCTCGTGATCGCCGAGTGAGGGCGAGAAGCTGAAGACGCATCGGATTCCGGATCGGCGGATTCCTTCGAGCGCGGCGTCGGTGTGTTCGGGGGTATACGAGCATTGCGATGTGTCGACGACGGTCGTGGTTCCCGCGGCCAGGTTCTCCAGTGCCCCACCGAATTGGCCCCAGTAGACGTCCTCGGGGGTGTACTGGTGGAACAGCGCGTCGGCTCCAGCCCGCGATTGCATGAAGTAGTCCAGGTCGAGGGCATCGGCCCAGTACGAGCGCAAAGCGGTCTGGAACATGTGGTGATGCGAGTTCACGAAACCGGGAAGGACGATCTTGCCCGCGCAGTCGAGCACCTGCGCATCGGCGGTCAGGTCCTGCCCCACCTCGACGATCCTGCCGTCCTCGATGAGCACATCGCCGCGTTCGTGATCACCCAGCTCTTCGTCCATCGTCAGGACGATCCCGCCGCGCAGCAGCAAGCGACCTGCGGAATTCATGACCGCCTCCAATCGGACACACAACGTGGGTTGCAAAGCGCCTTTGCCATAATGGGAACAGTGTTGCCGTTATCATGCTCGGTGTCAATATAGCGGCGGCACCTCGGCAACAGAGACGGCGGCAATCGCGTAGGCCCGCGCGCGTCGAAGTCGGCGGGACGCTGTGCACCCTCGGCGCCGGACGCGATGACGAGCGAAAGGTCTTGACTTGATGTTTGCTTCACTGCCAGCCGCTACTGGGCTGCGGCACCACTGCAGGTGAGGGCGGGGGCCGAAGCTGGTCCGGGATCCGACGTTGCAGCGCGAACGGTGCCGAGCAATGACACCGTGGCCACGGCGCCGAGGATTGCTCCGAAGACGATGCCGATGTGGGAAAGGTTCCAGTGCTGGGCGGCCAACCCCACGCCCAAGGCGGGAACGGAGATCGCGAAATAGGCCACGACGAAATAGGTGGAGGCGATTTCGCCGCGCTGCGATGGCGGAGCCGCTTCCACTACCGCGCCCAGTCCCTTGCTGAAGCTCGTGCCCTGTCCGACGCCGGCGATCACCGCGGCCGCGATGAGGATCGGCACCGACCGGGCGCTGAGCGCCGCGCCGACAAGTGCGGCGCTGAGTATCAGCGCTGTACAACCGAGGATCATGGCGTTGGGAACGGGCAGCGCCCTGGTGAGGACTTGGGCAGCCGCGGAGGCGGCGAACGTCGAGGAAACCAGCAACCCGGCAATAGCCTGGTTGTGAACGTGCAGAGATTGATTCAGAAACGTCGGCACCACCGACGCGAACAGGCCGATCACGCAGAACCCGGCGAACGCCGCCGTCGCCGCACGAATGAACACCTGCCGTGCCTCCGGCGGAATCGACAGCCGCTGCACGGTCGGCCGAGACCGAGGCTGTGCCGCAACGGTCTCATTCGTCTGCCGGATTGCGAGTACAGCCAAGCCGACCATCGCCAAGTGTACGGCGAAAACGCATCGCAGCGGCCATGGGCCGTATTGGATGAGCGCACCCGACAGCGTCGGCCCAATACCCAATCCGCCGATGTTCGCGACACCGGCGACCACGTGGGCTCGGGTTTTCCACCTCGCGGGTGCGGCTTCGACGATCATGGCGGTCGCGGTACCGGTGAAGATACCGGCCGACAGTCCCGACAGCGCCCGCCCGAGCAGCAACTGCCACACCGATCCCGCGGTAAGGAACACCAGCGAACTGGCTGCGGAAAACGCCAGTCCGGCGATGAGCAGTGGTCGACGTCCGAGCACGTCCGACCACCGGCCGAACAGAATCAGTGCCGCGACGACCCCGGCGGCGTACATCGCGAAAATCGCCGTGGACATGCTGATGGAGAATCCGAGCTCGGCGGCGTACGAGGTGTACATCGGCGTCGGCATCGTCGTACCGAGCATGACAACCGCGAAGGCGTAACCAACCCGCACCATCGACCTATCGCGCCGACCGCGCGCGCCTGTGAGGCGCAAATCTGACTTGACCGCTAATCGAGTCTCCATAATGGCACCAGCGTCCACGCTATCGCCGCTAATGTCCAGCTATATCGGCAACGATGTGTCCGATATTACTCGGAGCGGTATCGAAGCGGTCGACGCAGATCGGTGCCAACCGGAATTTGCGCCGGACCTGAGCTCGAGCAGGATTTCACAGCCAAGCTCTCCCGTCCCCAGGCGAGCCGCGCCGACGCTTCGTAAGCGGTGACCCACGCGACGGACGTCACGAGCATCTATAGGTGTTGCCTATGCGTGTCTCGCGCTTCTGGTCTTGGACTTGCCGACGACGGGGCCCACACAATCGAGGACAACCGGTTTTCTGCTCGAATTTCAACTGAAAGGTTGCAGATGCCCTCTGAGACAATGTTGGCTGCCGTGCTCGGCGAGCCCGGGACGATCGCAACCACGCGGTTGCCTGTGCCCGAGGTAGGACCGGACGACGTCCTGGTCCAGGTCCGCCGGGCATCGCTGTGTGGTTCGGACCTCAAGATTCGAAGTCGGAAGTTCTTCGCCGGTGACGGACCGCCTCCGGGAACCTTTGTCCCCGGGCACGAGTACGCGGGTGTGGTGGCTGCGGTGGGGAGCAGCGTCGACGAGTTTTCGGTTGGTGACCGGGTCGTGACCGAGGCGCATCGCGGCTGTATGCGATGCGTCAACTGTCTCTCGGGTTCCTATACCGATTGCCTGAACTCCGGCAAGCGGGACAAAGGGCATCGGTCACAGGGAATGACGGTCAACGGCGGGTTCGCCGAATATGTGGTCAATCATGTGTCCACCCTGCATCGGCTGCCGGATTCCGTTGATTTCGATGCGGCGGTAATTCTCACCACTGTCGGCTCGGTTATGCACGCCTTCGATGTCCTCGGCTCCCTCGTCGTCGGCGCGAGTGTCGCCGTGATCGGCCCCGGGCCCATCGGGCTGCTGGCGGTTCAGGTCGCCCGCCAACTCGGAGCCGACCCGGTGGCTCTGGTGGGTACCAGGTCGAGCCGGTTGGCACTCGGCAAGCAGTTCGGCGCCGACATGGTGCTCAACTCGCGCGAGGTGGACGCCGTCGCCGCGGTACGCGATCTCACCGGTGGGCGCGGCGCCGATATCGTCCTCGAGTGCTCGGGCGCCGCGCCCGCTGTCGATCAGGCGATCCATATGGCCAAGCGGTCCGGCAAAGTCGTGCTCGTGGGATTTTTCGAGCAGCCGGTGCTGGCCGACCTCAACCATGCCGTCATGAACGGAATCTCATTGCAGACCGTTCGTGGCGAAGGAACGGGCTCTGTCGCACGAGCCGTTTCCCTGGCAAGCCAGGGAAGACTGAACACCGACGCACTCGTGACACACCATTTCGCACTCGGCGACATCGGAGAAGCGTTCGACACCTACGCCGAACGCAGAGGCGATGCCATCAAGGTGATGCTCGATGTGTCCGACGATGGGGAACCGATCCATGGTCGGTAGCGTCCCGGATTCGGTGATGTCGGCTGCGATCGACGAACCACGGCAGTCGGTGGCCGCCGCGATGGCGAGCGCCGCCACGGCATGGCTGGACGCGCTGACCTCCGGTCAGCGTGCCGCCGCGCTGTTCGATTCCCCGCTGGTGCCCGACGCCGAAGCAGAGCGAGTGCGGTGGTACTACACGCCGACCGACCATGGCGGGCTCGCACTAGGTCACCAGCTGGCGCATCAGCAGAGCCTGGCGATGCAGTTGGTGGCGTCGGGACTGTCCGAGGCCGGGTACGCCACTGTCGCGACCGTGGTCGGTCTGGAGAACATCCTGGACCGGGTCGAAGGCTGGAAGGCCCGCTGGGCTCGGCAACGTGGCCGCGATCCCGGACTGTACTGGCTCAGGGTGTTCGGCGTGCCGGGTGACCAGGTGTGGGGTTGGCGCTTCGGCGGTCATCACATCTCGCTCAACAACCTCATCGTCGGCGGCCGTCTGGTGTCGACGACACCCTGCTTCATCGGCGCCGACCCGGCAAGCACCTTGTTCCTGGGTGGGTCGCCGCTACGGCCGCTCGGCGGGATCGAGGATGTCGCACGGAACCTCTTCAGGTCCTTCGACGCGGAACAGCGCGAACAGGCATTGCTGCACGAGTCCGCGATATCGGACATCGTGTCCGGGAACCGAGCCCGCGTGACACATGGCGACACCATGATGCATATGCAGGATCTATGGCGCGGCAAGTTCGCGGACCCCGCGCTGAACAAGCTTGTCGATGACGTCGACCGGAACGCGGAAGAGGCCAGCGGGTACACCGAAGCCGATCACGCTGCCCTGGCGATTTCCGTTCCGCCCAAGGGAATCAGTGCGCGAAACCTCGACCCCACGCAGCGTGGCGAGCTCCGACGACTGATCGCGCTGTATACCGGCCGTGTACCGGCCGCAATGGCAGAGGTACACGCCGCGCGCTACGCAACCGACGCGGTGCTCGACGTCACCTGGTTCGGCTGGGCGGGTGGTATGGCACCCGATGATCCCCACTACTACCGGATACAAGGCCCGGACCTGCTCATCGAGTACGACAACACGCAACGTCACGCGAATCACGCGCACGCCGTATGGCGGGATCTGTCCGCTGACTTCGGCTTCGACACCCTTGCCGAACATCGAAAGAATCACTCCCATTGAAGAGGCACTATGACGACCAATTCGACGACAAGCGCGACCGGATTCGCTGAGCGGTTACGGTCCGGGCGACAGACCATCGGCTACTGGGTGGTGTGCGACAACCCGGTGGCCACCGAACGGATCGCCATGTCCGGCTACGACTATGTCTGTCTCGACGCCCAGCACGGCCTGATCGAATATCGGGGCGTGCTGGCCGGAATCACCGCGATCGACGCCGCAGGCACCGGCACGGCCGCGCTGGTCCGGGTGCAAGCCAACGATCGGTTCTGGATTGCCCAGGCACTCGACGCGGGTGCCCGCGGTGTTATCGTGCCGATGGTCGATACGGCGGCTGAGGCCGAAGCCGCGGTGGCGGCCTGTCGTTTCCCGCCGGTTGGCCACCGTAGTAACGGGGCCCTGCGCGCGGGGCTGCGCATCGGGCCGTCGCCGGCCGGGGCCAACGCCGAGATCGCCTGCGTGGTGATGATCGAGACCGTATCCGGACTACGCAATGCCGCCGAGATCGCGTCGGTTCCCGGCGTCGACGCGATCTACATCGGACCATCGGATCTGCGCCTCGCACTCGGCGGCACCACCCCCACCGACCCCGCAGTCGACGCCGAGTTCGACGACGCACTCCGCACCGTGCTGAAGGCTGCCGCAGCGGCAGGAAAAGCAGTAGGCATCCATTGCCCGGACGGCGTCACCGCCGCGCGCCGACTAGCCGAAGGCTTCAACTACGTCAGCATCGCCAACGACCTGGTGCACCTGGAACAGGCTGTCGCAAGCCACCTCGCGCAGGTGCCTGACGGATCCGACTAGCCAATGTGCCCAATCACGCCAACCCTGAGACCGAGACCCAGGCCCATATAGACAAAGCCGATCGGGGCTCGTAGCGTGCGGACTCGTGAATCTACGACGGCTTCAATACTTTGTGGCGGTCTGTGAGCTGAAGTCGTTCACCATGGCGGCCGAGCGGCTTTTCATCGCTCAACCGTCACTTTCCCAGCAGATAAAGCGTCTGGAAACAGATCTGAAGGTCACGCTGCTCGATCGCACGGCGCAGGGTATCCGGCCCACTCCCGCGGGCCGGGCACTGCTGCCCGTGGCGCGAGATATTCTCGCCGTCGTCGAGCGGGCCGAACAGGCAGTTGATGATGCGCGGACGGGGCGACGAGGCGATCTGGAGGTGCTCACCGTCCGATCGGTGGCCAACGCCATCCTTCCATCGGGCATCGCCGTCTGGCACGAAAGGTTTCCCGAGGTCGTGCTCGAGATCAAGGATTACCCGCATGCCACAGCGATGGAGGCCGCGTTCCGTGCTGGTGAAGGCGATCTGGCGATCGGTCCTCGAACGGGGTTATCCGGCGCCGATGTGGCCTCCATCGGATTCGAAGAACTGGTTCTTGTCGCCGGGCCAGACAGCGGTGTATCGACCGGCGCGCCACTGACATTGGCGGATCTGAAGGGCCATCAGTGGGTGCTGTTCGACAAGGAGAACGGGCTGACCCGGGTGATCAGGACACTCTGCGCCGCAGCCGGATTCGAACCGCTCGCCGCGGTCTGGACCATGCAGGTCCAGGCCGCGTTGGAGCTGGCATCCAGCGGTGTGGCGGTTACGCTGGTCCCCGACAATGCGGTACACGGGGAATATCGTCGCTTCGCCCGGTCGTTGACACCGCCGATTTACCGCGAAATCTGCGCGTACTCCCGACCCGGTTCCCGGTACCTGTCCGATGCTTACGTCGACATCCTCTGCCGAGCCCAGTCGCAACTGTTGGTGCGCGCTGATCTTCCGCAGTCCTGTTCCCTCACCTGAGCCGCACCACTTGCGGGCGTGCGAGGCTGTCCCAGGCTTCGATGTGGTCTCACCGTGAATCGGGTTGACGTTCGTCCTGCGCGGCACTGGCCAGTGCGGCGACCAACGGATTGATGCGGTAGTCGACCAGTTCGCGCATAACCAGTGCGGTACTGGTGCGTTTGACGCCTTTGATGTCGAGGATCTGACCAGCCACCCGGTAGAGGTCATCCGCGTCGCGGGCTGCCACATGAATGAGCAGATCGGCGACACCGCTGAGTCCGTGTACTTCGAGGACTTCCGGAATGTCGGCGAGTGCCGCCGCGACAGCGGCGAGTTTGCGCTGGGTGACGTTGGTGAGGACAAATGCTTGCAGTGGGTAGCCCAGCGCCAGCGGATCGATGCGCCGCTCGAACGAGTGCAGCGAGCCGGCGGCGTCGAGCTTGCTCAGGCGCGCCTGCACAGTGTTTCGTGACAGTCCGGTCTCGGCGGCAAGAGCCAGCACGGTCGCCCGCGGAGCGTCGGCGAGCGCGAGCAGGATCCGCGCGTCGATCTGGTCGACGGTGTGCGTGCTTGGCATTGTGATAACCCCGGTCTTGTCGGAACGGATCCCTCGGATGCAATCTGATCAACTCGAGGTACAAGTATTGCGCAGAAGACGCTGAGTTGCTGCACTGGACGGTAGTTCTGCACAACAGGACGGTCATTGGAGGGCGATCCGCCCGATTCCCGGCTGAATCCCGATTCGGGCGCACAACGTCCATGAGCAATCCGGATCCGGTCACTGTGTCCCCCCGACCGAGAGTTCGAATACGCATGGTCGCAAGAAATTTGGTGCGAGGAGAAGTCCCGATGAACGCCCTGGCCGTCGATCCTGAAGCCCAGAGCTTCGGTGCGCCCTGTCCCGAAGCGCTCGAGGCGATTCAGCAACGAGTGCTGTGGCTGTCCACGGCGATGATCCACCATGCCAATCGGGTACGCCCCAACCCGAGTGGGCTCAAGGTCGGGGGTCATCAAGCGTCGTGCGCGTCGATGGTGTCGATCATGACTGCACTGTGGTTCGAGCACCTCCGGCCAGGTGACCGCGTGTCGGTCAAGCCCCACGCGTCCCCGGTCCTGCACAGCATCAACTATCTGCTGGGCGAACTCGACGAGTCGTACATGACCGCATTGCGCGAGTTCGGTGGATTGCAGTCCTACCCGAGCCGGGCCAAAGACCCCGACCCCGTCGACTACTCGACCGGATCGGTCGGAATCGGAGCAACCGCTCCGATCTGGGGAGCGATGGCGCGCCGGTATGTCAACACCATCGGCGGTGGCGCCGGCACCGGTCGCCAGTACTCCCTGGTCGGCGACGCCGAACTCGACGAAGGCGCGGTGTGGGAAGCCATCCTCGATCCCGGCATCGTCGATTTGGGCGAGGTGGTGTGGATCGTCGATCTCAACCGGCAATCTCTCGATCGTGTGGTACCCAACATCGCCGCACGCAGGCTCGAGAAGATGTTCGAGGCGGCGGGCTGGCAAGTGATCACCGTGAAATTCGGGCAGCTACTCGAGACGCTGTTCGCCCGACCCGGCGGAGCCGAGCTCCGGGACCGGATCCTGGATATGCCGAACCCGGAGTATCAACGGCTGCTGCGCTGCGACGCCGACGAACTACGCGCCCGGCTGCCCGGCACCGGGAACGGGAGCACAGAAATCACACAGCTGATCGCAGGGATCGACAACCAAACGTTGACCGCGGCGATCCGCAACCTCGGCGGCCACGACCTCGCGGCGTTGTCCGCGGCGTACCGGCAGATCGATGACACACGGCCCACCATCATCTTCGCCTACACCATCAAAGGTTACGGATTGCCCATCCAGGGCCACCCCCAAAACCACTCGTCACTACTGAGCGTCGACGAGTACGCCCAGCTGGCAGGCGAATTGGGCATGGACCCCCATTCACCCTGGGAGAGATTCGAGGTCGGCACCGCACCCGGACGCGTCTGCACTATGGTCGCGGAACGGCTGCGTCGCGACCCGATCAGCACTGCCCGACCCGCCACGATTCCGTCCGATTTCGGCCGCACTCCCAAGAGCACCGCGACTACGCAATCAGCGCTCGGGCGGGTGTTACTCGACTTGACCCGGGCGGCGCCCGACGCGGCGAAACGTGTCGTCACAGTGAGTCCGGACGTGAGTTCCACGACCAACCTCGCCGGGTGGGTGAACAAGGTCGGGGTGTGGTCGTCGGCAGAACGACACAACTGGTTCGCCGACGACGCCGAGACAATCCTGCATTGGCGCGAAAAGCCCACCGGCCAGCACATGGAACTGGGCATCGCGGAAACGAACCTCGTCGGCCTGATCGGCGAACTCGGCGCAACCTGGAGTCGATGGGGACAGCCGCTGCTCCCCATTGGAGTTCTCTACGATCCTTTCGTAGAACGCGCCCTCGAACCCTGGTCGTATGGCATCTACGCCGGCGGCCAATCCATACTTGTCGGCACTCCGTCCGGCGTCACCCTGGCCGCCGAGGGCGGAGCACACCAATCCATCAAGACACCCTCGATCGGCCTCGAACAACCGGGCTGTGTCAGCTACGAACCCGCATTCTCCATCGACGTCGAGTGGACGTTGCTCGCTTGTCTGTCCCGCCTCGGGCGGCCGGACGGCTCCTCGGCCTACCTTCGCCTGTCGACCCGGCCCGTCGACCAGACGCTGGCAGCAGTCCCATCGGACCCCGCTGCACGCGAACGCCGCCGCCGACAGGTCGTCGCCGGTGGCTACCCACTGGTCCGTCACGACGACGCCAAGGTGACCATCGCGGCAATGGGCGCGATGATGACCGAGGCCCTCGCCGCCGCAGCACGGCTCACGCACACAGGGGTCCCCGCCGACGTCCTCTGCATCACCAGCCCCGGCCTGCTGTTCCAAGCAATCCAGGCACGCCAAGGCCGAGGCACCGGCGAGACCTGGATTCTCGATCAACTCTTCCCTTCCGATCGCGCCACCCCGCTGCTCACGGTCCTCGACGGCCACCCACACACGCTGGCTTTCCTGTCCGGGATCAATCGGGTGCGCCACACCGCATTGGGTGTCTCACGGTTCGGGCAGGCCGGCTCCCTCGACGACGTCTACCGCTATCACGGCATCGACTCCGACAGCATTGTGCGCGCCGCTCTCGATCTACTTTGACAGGTGTCGCAAGGGTGGGCCGGGCTGAAGCGTCATTTTGAAGGAATCGCCGGCGCGGGCGTGGCGAGCGAGGTCCACCGCTTTTCCGGGCGAGGGCGCTCTCGGCTGAAAGCCGACAAGGGTGGCCCGTGCACTGTGGTCGGCGATACGCTGGGCATTGTCGAAAGGTAAGTGCATGGTGCCCGATGTTCGTGCACGTATGGAGTGGACTGCCCACCGCTGATGGTCGACGATGATTCACTGCGGACCCAACGTGACGTGAATATGCCCGTCTCAGTGGAGTTGAGCGCGTCCGGATTCGAGGACGCCGAAGAGATCGGCCGCGGTGGTTTCGGTGTGGTCTATCGGTGCACGCAGGTGGCCTTGGACCGCACGGTTGCGGTGAAGGTGCTGGCCGCCGAGCTGGAGGAAGACAACCAGACGCGGTTTTTACGCGAGCAGAAGGCGATGGGTCGGTTGACCGGGCATCCGAACATCGTCACGGTGCTCCAAGTGGGTGTCACCGCGAGCGGGCGGCCTTATCTGGTGATGCCGTATCACCCGTTGGATTCGATGGATGCGTGGGTTCGTCGGCAGGGTCCGATGCCGGTGCAGACCGTGTTGTGGATCGGGGTGAAGATGGCGGGTGCGCTCGAGAGCGCTCATCGGCTCGGGATCGTGCATCGGGATGTGAAGCCGGGCAATATTCTGCTGACCGATTACGGGGAGCCGGCGTTGACCGATTTCGGTATCGCCCGCATTGTCGGCGGGTTCGAGACGGCCACGGGTATCTTGACCGCTTCTCCGGCGTTCACCGCACCGGAGGTGCTCGGCGGCGAGACGCCGACTGCGGCGGCGGATGTCTACGGTCTGGGTGCGACCTTGTTCTGCGCGCTGACCGGGCATGCCGCGTATGAACGGCGTAGTGGTGAGCAGGTGGTGGCGCAGTTCTTGCGGATCACCAGCCAGCCGGTGCCAGACCTGCGCGAGGGTGGTATTCCCGATGATGTGGCGGCGGTGGTGGAATCGGCGATGAACCGGGATTCGCAGCAGCGGCCGTCGGCGGCGGAGATCGGCGAGGCGATCCGGCAGGTACAGCGCCACCACGGATATCCGGTGGGCGAGATGGCTCTGCACGGAAAACGGGTTGCAGCCCAAGGGATGTGGGACCATACGCCGTCGATGCCGGAATCGGCCCCGTGGCAGATCGGAGAGGGTCGCAGCAGCACTGGTGAGCTGCCGCTCGAGTTGACCAGCTTCATCGACCGTCGCACTGAGACGGCGGAGATCAAGAACCTGCTGTCGGTGTCGCGGTTGGTGACGTTGGCGGGGATCGGTGGGGTCGGCAAGACCCGGCTGGCGCTGCGGGCGGCGTCGAATGCCCGACGCGATGTCGCCGACGGAGTGTGGATGATCGATCTCGCCGACGTGCGGGACCAGGTGTCGCTGGTCGATGTCGTGGCGGCCGGTATGGGGATGAGAGACGATTCGGCTCAGCCGATGCGGCAGGTGCTGGTCGAGTTCCTGCGTTCCCGGGAGACGCTCCTTGTTCTGGACAATGGCGAGCAGGTTGTCCAAGCGTTGGCGGAGCTCGCCGCGGAATTGTTGCTAGCGTGTCCGAGCGTGCGGATTCTGGTCACCAGCCGCGAGCCGTTGGACGTTGCCGGCGAATCGGTGCTGCGGGTGCGGCCGCTGACCGTTCCTAGCCCCGATGTCGAGCCGACGTTGCGCGGACTGCCCAAATACGATGCGGTGAATTTGTTCGCCGATCGCGCTGCGGCGGTGGTGCCCGGTTTCGCGGTTACCGACGCCAACAAGGCCGCGGTGGTCGGGATCTGTTCGCGGTTGGACGGGTTGCCGCTGGCGATCGAACTCGCCGCGGCTCGGATGCGCGCGATGTCGCCCGAGCAGATCCTGCAGCGGCTGACCGACCGGTACGCGCTGCTGACCCGCGGTAGCCGCACCGCGCCGAGGCGGCAACAGACGCTGCGGTGGTGCATCGACTGGAGCTACCAGTTGTGCACGCCGGTCGAGCAGCGGTTGTGGGCCCGGTCGTCGGCGTTCGCCGGCGGTTTCGAACTCGATGCCGCCGAACAGGTGTGCGGTGCCGACCTCGCGCCGGAGAATCTGCTGGATGCCTTGTCCTCCCTGGTCGACAAATCGATTGTGAACCGCAACGAAGTGGATGGCGTCGTGCGTTTCCGGATGCTCGAGACCATTCGCGACTACGGGCGCGAGCAGTTGCAAGAGTCCGGCGAAGACCGGGAGCTGCGTCGACGACACCGCGACTGGTGCCAGCGGTTGGTGCTGGATTCGGTGGCGGACTGGTTCAGTGTCCGCCAGCCCGACTGGCTGGCTCGCCTTGATCGCGAGCAGCCGAATCTGCGGGTTGCCCTCGAGTTCTCCCTCTCCGAGGACAGTGCGGACTCGGCCGATGCCGGGCTGCGCACCGCCAATGCGCTATTCGGGTTCTGGAGCTTTCGGGGTCGGTACGGTGAAGGTCGACGGTGGCTCGACCGCGCCCTGGCCAACCCGGACGCGGGCTCGATATCCGACCGTGTCAAGGCGCTCGAGGCCGGCATTATCATGGCCACGGCGCAGCGGGACCTTCGATCGGCAGCGTCACTACTGGAGCAGGCGCGCGCCCTCGCCGAACAGGATCCCACTCCCATGAACCAGGCGCTGATCGCCTACGCCGACGGCATGCTGGCGCTTTATCGAGACGACCCCGCTCGCGCAGTCTCCTTCTTCGAGCGTGCCGTGGAGGCATTCAGCTCGAATAGGCGAGGGTACCTATACATTTCCGCGTTGATGCTGCTCGGTTGGGCCTACACAGCGCAGGGCGATATACCGCGGGCAATCGAATGTCACGAGCAAATGCTGTCTATTACCGAAGAATGCGGTGAATCACTTTATCGGTCGAGTGCGCTGTGGGGGTTGGGCCTTGCAACATGGCTGCAAGGCGAGGGGTCTCATGCACAGCAGTTGCTGCAGGAATCGCTGCGAGTCAACCAGCGCATGCGCAGCCCCGTCGTAGCGGCGCTCGATCTCGAGGGGCTGGCCTGGACCGTCGCCGATGAGGACGGTGAGCGCGCGGCCGTGCTGATGGGTGCCGCGGAGAATCTTCTGCGGTCCTCCGCGTCTGGATTTGCTGTCTTCCCGGCGGCGACCCAAGTTCACGACGAATGCGAGCGCACGGTGCGTCGCACGCTCGGCGGACGACGATTCGATACCGCCTTCCGGCGCGGCCAGGCCATGGAACACAACGCCGCAGTGACCTACGCACTGGGTGAGGCGCCGCCCGCCACCGCGCTCGCTTCGCAGCTGACATTGACCAAGCGCGAACGGCAGGTCGCAGAGCTTATTGCCCAGGGACTCACCAACAAGCAGATTGCCGCGAAATTGGTGATCTCGCAGCGCACCGCGGACGGGCATGTCGAACGTATCCTGACCAAACTCGGATTCACCTCCCGCGCGCAGATTGCGGCCTGGATCGCGGACGAGGCCCAGCGCGAGCGTTCCTGACCGCACTGACAAGGATCTCGGGCGGTGGTCGTCTTCGCTCCGCGAAAGCCTTGGCAGCCGGGTGCGTGGGCATGCTAACCACCACCTTCAGCGGAGGGGGGCTGTGGGTGAGGCTGGAAACCGTGATCGGGAGTTCAAAGACGTTTCTAAATCTCAGGGTGTGACCCGCTGTTGACACCGGCCGCAATAACGGTGACATTGTTGCCGATATGGTGGGTCGAATTCGCAACTCGCTCTGGCAGGAGCGACCGTCCGAAAAATCCGTCGACGCAGTCGCTGTCAGGGTCGACCTAGCTGGTGTCGACCCGGCGCGCAACACAACACTGAGCGTTGACCCAGAGATGTCTCAGTCTGCCCTAGCATGGTCATGCTCGAGCTTCATGATCGACCGCGACATCGCCACCTGCCGATATTGGCGCGCTCATATGAGCGGCGTGATGTGTTCTGGCACGCCGAGCAGCGCTTTCCGTAGGTGTCCGACGACAGGATGACCGCGAGCCGGGCGGCTACGTCGGAGTCACGCCCTCGCTGCGCCAGCGGTGCGAAGGCCGCTGTGAGTGCGATCTTTCACAAGTTGAATCTAGGTCAATGAAATAGAATCAATTTGTTCTCGATGGGAGGACGCCGGGGAGGGCAAGGCCCCGGCGGAGGGGTAGGATGCCGATGGCCGCCACACGGGCCGGTACTCGCGGAACAGCGCGAGCTGCGCAAGCCAGTGAAACCCGCCAACGGTTACTCGATGCGGCGGTACGGCTGTTCGCCGAGCGCGGCTACGACGAGGTAGCCGTCGCCGACATCGCTGAGGCCGCGGGGGTCGCCCACGGCCTGCTGTATCACCACTTCGGCAACAAGCGCGAGATCTCGGCGTAGGCGTCGAGACGGAGCTCGCGAAGGCCGCCGAGACCGTGCCCCATCACGAGAACGGGGTGCGGGCCAGAGCGGTGGGGGAGATATAGCCAGGCACTGCCCTCGGTGCCGTGAGAATCGAAGGTGATGTCCAATCGCGTCATTGTGCGGAGTCCTCCTTGGGCAGGAAGGCGGCGAGCGAGTCGGCGACGAGGGACGGTTGGCTCAAGGTCTGCTGATGAGAGGTTCCAGGCAGCTGCTGGTAGCTGGCGCCGGGGATGCGCTTGGCGATACCGGCCATGATGTCAGGGGTGGCCGAAGTGTCGTCCGCACCGGCCAGCACCAGCGTGGGCAGGGCAAGTTCCTCGAGTTGCTGTTGCGCGTCGAGAGTGGCGTAGGCGCGCCAGGCAGCGGCCCAGTCTGCTGGCATGGTCCGGCGCAGATGTTCGCGCGCGTAGCGCACACCCCATGCGTTGGTCGCCAGTTCGGCGCTGGTGAACCAGCGAGTCAGGGTGGGAACGACCTGTGCCTCCATACCCTCGGTCTCGGCTGCGCGAGCGCGGTCCTCGAATGAGGGCAGCGGTGCATCGACAGTGGCCAGCAGCGCCAGCGACGCGAACCGGTTCCGGTGTCGCACTGCGGCGGTCTGCGCGACTGCCCCACCCATCGACAGACCGACCAGATGCACCGTGTCCAAGCCGAGTGCGAGTGACAAACCTCTTCTACCAGGCGCTCCGCTGTTTCATTTCGCAGTCCATCAAGCGCCACAACGCGATTCGCTTGACATACCACCGCAACCGCTAACTACGCGGCATTGCCCCTAGGCGGTATATCCATCGAGATAGAACGACGCCAGCGCGAATTCTGGATCTTGCGGATGTTGGCTCATACGCAACAGACTGGACCAGATCGAGAACGATGGCTTGCCAACGGCGTCGACGAGTACAGCTCCAGCAGGGCGCTGGTACCGGTGACGATCAAGCCATCCTGCACGAACCGGCCGCACGAACCGGCCGCGGTTCGGCGGCTCGGTGTCGATCCAGCTGGAGGAATCCGCAGGAGTCTACGGCCGGAACGCCCGTCTGTGTCGCCCGTGACTCATGCTCGTCACCGGATGGCATTCGGGAACAGGAGACGAGCGAATTCAGCTCCGGTCAGCCGTATTCGACCGCTGCGGTGGTGGCGCGGAGTTGGCGGACACGTTCCGTGCGCAGGGCAAACCAGGATGCAGATGCGAGTGACTGGCGACACGGCCATGCCGGAACCGCCCGTGTGGCCGAGGGAGTGCGAGGGATCGCTCGTGCACGCGTGCGTCTCAGTTGTGCCGCTGCCGTGTGTGAGAGGGGGAGCGACCTTCTACTCGCACACGCGGAGGCGTCACCGATGACGGAACTGTGTGCTGCCAGCGGCTTCGCTGTCGCAGCTGGGCCACGTCAGAAGGCTCGAGGGAGAGGGGGACGTGCGCAAGGAGGTGGTCGAACACGTATTTGCGTCAGATTTGACGCAAATCCGTGTTCAAGTGGTGCGCGAGAGGGGACTTGAACCCCTACGTCCGTGGACACCAGAACCTAAATCTGGCGCGTCTGCCAATTTCGCCACTCGCGCTTGATGGTACGACCGTCCAAACTCTACCGGGCATTTCGGCCATAGCGAAGTATTGGGTGGGCGTGGCGTACTCGCCAGTAACCTCACCTGGGATTATAACGATTTGGCAACTGTCAACATGAGGGGCACTCATGTTTCGTACGTGTTGGTAACCCATGGACCTGCGGGTTCAAACATGAGGCGGGGTCATGTTTCTGATCATTCTGGTACGAGCGTACTCGAATATCCCTTTGTAGTGGGCGTGCCAGCGGACAAACGTGAGGATTTCCTCATGATTTTGTGCCATCCTCGCCCGTATCAGGCCGATCGCCCGCGAGCGTCCGCGTACCGAGAGGGACCGGCGTGTCGCCGAGGCATGTCGCATGGAAAAGGAAGTCGAAGCGCCTTGACGATCAACGAGAGCACCAAGACCGGGGCCGGACGGAGCACGAAGGCGGTCGAGGCCGCCGGGAAGGCCGCGGCGGGCGGAGCGCGGTCGCCGCTGTTGGATCGTCTGCTCGGCGGCGTGCCGTACGCGCTCGCCTTCGGTGGACAGGGCGCCCAGTGGCTGAACGAACTGGAGGAGATCGGGCGCGACAGCGCGCTGGAGCCGGAGCTGACCGCGCTGGTCAACGAGGCGGCAGCGCTGCTCGAGCCGGTTGCTGCGCAGTTGCTGGTGGTGCGGCCGGTGGGATTCGACCCGATCGGCTGGATGCTGGAGAACGAGCTCGCCGACACCGACGAGGGCGAAACCTCCGCCGCGCCGTCCGAGCAGGTGCTGCGCTCGGCCGCGGTGTCCATGCCGGGTGTGCTGCTGACCCAGGTGGCGGCCGTGCGGGCACTGCGGCTGCAGGGTCTGGACGCGGCCGAGCACGCGCCGGCCGCGATCGTCGGGCACTCGCAGGGACTGCTGGCGGCGGCTGCGGTCGAAGCGGGCGGCGCGCGTGACGCGGAGCTGCTTGCGATCGCCCAGATGATCGGCGCCGCAGCGGGTTTGGTCGCACGGCGGCGGGGGCTGATGCCGGTGGGCGATCGGTCGCCGATGGTCGCGGTGTCGAATGTCGATCCCGAGCTGCTGCGCGGCGTGGTGGCCCAGGTGTCCGAGGGACTCGACCCGGCCGCTGCCGTGGTCGTCTCGATCCGTAACGGACGCCGTCGCGCGGTGCTGTCGGGCCCGCCCGCGCAACTGGAGCGGGTGCGCCGGCGGTGCGCGCAGATGCACGACGAGCAGGCCCGCGAGCGCGACGCCAAGGTGCGCGGTGGCTCGGTATTTGCCCCGGTCTTCGAGGACGTGTCCGTCGACGTCGCATTCCACCATCCCGCCCTGGCCGACACCGTCGACCTGGTGAGCAGCTGGGCCGGCCAGTGCAGCCTGGACACCGAGCTGGCGGGCGAGCTGGCACGCCGGATCCTGGTGGACCCGATCGATTGGGTCGACGTCGTCGAGGGTGTCGTTTCGGCTGGCGCGCAATGGATTCTGGACCTGGGGCCGGGCGACCTGCTGTCCCGGGTCACCTCGGGCACGCTGAAGGGCAGCGGCGTCGGCATGGTCGCCGCGGCCACCCGCGCCGGGCAGCGCAGTCTGCTCACCCCCGGCGCGGCCCCGGAACCGGCGACGCCGTGGTCGGCGTTCGCGCCGCGGCCGGTGCGGCTGCCCAACGGGCGCATCGTCGTCGAGACCGCGTTCACCAAGCTGACCGGCCGCTCGCCGATCCTGCTCGCGGGCATGACCCCCACCACCGTCGACGCGAAGATCGTCGCCGCCGCGGCCAACGCGGGCCACTGGGCGGAGCTGGCCGGCGGCGGTCAGGTGACCGAGCAGATCTTCGCCGACCGGGTGGCCGAGCTGAAGAAGCTGCTGCACCCGGGTCGCGCGGTGCAGTTCAACTCGCTGTTCCTGGACCCTTACCTGTGGAAACTGCAGCTGGGCGGCAAGCGACTGGTGCAGCGCGCCCGTGCGGCGGGCGCTCCGTTCGACGGCGTCATCGTGACCGCGGGCATTCCCGAACTGGAGGAAGCCGTCGCGCTCATCCAGGAGCTCACCGAGGTCGGCATCGCGCACGTCGCGTTCAAGCCGGGAACCGTCGCGCAGATCCGCGCGGTGCTGCGCATCGCCGACGAGGTTCCGGACTACCCGGTGATCGTGCACATCGAGGGCGGCAAGGCCGGCGGCCATCACTCCTGGGAGGACTTGGACGACCTGCTGCTGGCCACCTACGCCGAACTGCGCAACCGCGCCAACGTGGTGGTGTGCGTCGGCGGCGGCATCGGGACCCCCGAACGCGCGACCGAGTACCTCACCGGTGAATGGGCGGTGCAGCACGGCTACCCCGACATGCCGCTGGACGGTGTGCTGGTCGGCACCGCCGCCATGGCGACGCTGGAGGCCACCACCGCGCCGGAGGTCAAGCAGCTGCTGGTGGACACCCCGGGCACGCCGGATTGGGTCGGCGCGGGCACCGCGTCCGGCGGAATGGCCTCGGGCCGTAGCCAATTGGGCGCCGACATCCACGAGATCGACAACGCCGCCTCGCGCACCGGCCGCCTGCTCGACGAGGTCGCCGGTGACGCCGACGCGGTCGCCGCGCGCCGGGACGAGATCATCGCGGCGCTGAACGCCACAGCCAAGCCGTACTTCGGCGACCTGGTCACCATGACCTACCAGCAGTGGCTGGAGCGCTACGTCGAGCTCGCGGTCGGCCTGGACCACCGCAAGGACTTCGACTGCGGTAGCGACCTCGGCGACGCCATCGCCGAGGCCACCCGCTCGGTCTGGCTGGACATCACGTGGCGCGATCGATTCGCGGAGATGGTGCGTCGCACCGAATCCCGCCTGCACCCGGCCGACCGCGGCGAGATCCCCACGCTGTTCGGGAGCGACGAGGACTTCGAAGACCCGGTCGCCGCGCTGTGCACCCTGAAAGACCGGTACCCCGCCGCAGACCAGACCCTGCTGCACCCGGCAGACGTTCCGTTCTTCGTGTCCTTGTGCAAGACGCCGGGCAAGCCGGTCAACTTCGTGCCGGTCGTGGACGCCGACGTGCGGCGCTGGTGGCGTTCGGATTCGCTGTGGCAGGCGCATGACCCGCGCTACTCGGCCGATCAGGTGTGCGTCATCCCGGGCACCGTCTCGGTCGCGGGCATCACCAAGGTCGACGAGCCGGTCGGCGAGCTGCTCGACCGCTTCGAGCAGGACACCGCGTACTCGCTGGTCCGTGCGGGTGTGGCGCCCACCCCGGTGGACGCGCGCCGCACCGCGGGCATCGCTACCGGCCCGATCGACGCCGTCCTGGCCGCGCCGGACATCGAGTGGGCAGGCCGCACCACCATCAGTCCGGTGCACCGCCTCGGCGAGCTGTCCGAATGGGTCGTCGACGACAACGGCGCGGTGCATCCGCCCAGCGGTGCGACGCTCGCCGAGACCACCGGACCCGAACCGGAGCACTCCTACCTGGAACTGACCGTTCCGTTGCTGGCGGACAACGTGGTGCGCATCCGGATCACCGTGCCGACCACCGTGTACAACGGCGGCGCCCCGGTCGTCACCGAGGCCGACGCGGACGAAGCCATGTCCGCGCTGCTGGCTGTCGCGGCCGGACAGGCGCTGCCGGAGGTCAAGGGCAAGGTCGCGCACGTAAACCTGGCCTGGACACCGGATCTCATCGCCGATCACGCCGGGGTGACCGGCTCCGGCTTGCCCGCCACCCTGAGCACGCTCGGGCGCACCGTGCCCGACGTGCTGGTCGGCGCCTGCTGGCCCGCCGTGTTCGCGGTGCTGGGCGCCACGCGCACCGCCAAGGGCGAGAGCGTCATCGAGGGCATGCTCGACCTGGTCCACCTGGACCATCAGGTCCACCTCGCGGGTGAGCTGCCCGCGGAGACCAGCGTGCTGGCGGTGCGCGCGGAGGCAGGGGAGACCCTGGACACCGATCTCGGCCGCGTCGTCGAGGTCACCGTGCGGATCACCGCCATGCTGGACAAGCCGGAGACCGGGATGTCCATGCCGGTGCTGGCCACGCTCACCGAACGGTTCGCGATCCGCGGACGCAACGGCACCGGCGAACTCGCCGATCCGCCGCGCGCGGCGGGCACGCTGTCCGACGCGGCCACCGACACCCCGCGCAGGCGTCGTCGCGACGTCACCATCGTGGCGCCGCGCACCATGCACGCCTTCGCCACCGTGTCCGGCGACCACAACCCGATCCACACCAGCGACGCCGCCGCGAAGCTGGCCGGGCTGGGCAGCCCGATCGTGCACGGCATGTGGCTGTCGGCCGCCGCGCAGCACGCGGTGTCGGCGGTCGATCCGGCCGCTTCGGTCCCCCCGCGGACGCTGACCGCGTGGACCACCCGGTTCCTCGGCATGGTCCGCCCCGGCGCGGAGATCGACGTGCGCGTGGAGCGCGTCGCGGTCGACGCGGGCAGCGAGATCGTCGAGGTCTCCTGCCGGACCGACGGCGAGCTGGTGATGACCGCGACCGGTCGCACCGCGGCCCCGAAGACCGTCTACGCTCTCCCCGGCCAGGGCATCCAGCGCAAGGGGATGGGGCTGGACGCCCGTGCCCGGTCGAAGGCCGCCAAGGACATCTGGGAGCGCGCCGACAAGCACACTCGTGCCGCGCTGGGCTTCTCGATCCTGGCCGTGGTGCGGGACAACCCGACCTACCTGAAAGCCCGCGGCGTCGAGCACCGGCACCCGGACGGCGTGCTGCACCTGACCCAGTTCACCCAGGTCGCCATGGCGACCCTCGGCGTCGCCCAGGTGGCGGAGCTGCGCGAGGCCGGTGCCTTCGTGGACGACGCGATCTTCGCGGGCCACTCGGTCGGCGAGTACAACGCGCTCGCGGCCGTCGCGGGCGTGCTGCCGCTGGAGGCGGTGCTCGAGGTCGTGTTCCAGCGCGGCTCGGCGATGCACGCGCTGGTGCCGCGGGACGCGCAGGGCCGCAGCGACTATCGGATGGCCGCGATCCGGCCCTCCCAGATCGGGCTGCCCGACGAGGACGTGGTCGACTTCGTCAACGGCGTCGGCGAGCGGGTCGGCGAGTTCCTCGAGGTGGTCAACCTGAACCTGCGCGGCTCGCAGTACGCCATCGCGGGCACGGTGGCCGGGCTGGACGCGCTGGAGCAGGAGATCGACCGGCGCCGTGCGGAATTCGGCGGCAAGCGGGCGTTCATCCTGGTACCCGGCATCGATGTGCCGTTCCACTCCACCGTGCTGCGCAAGGGCGTTCCGGAGTTCCGGTCCAAACTCGAGCAGCTGCTGCCCTCGGACCTGCACCCGGAGATCCTGGTCGGCCACTACATCCCGAACCTGGTGCCGAAGCCGTTCTCGCTGGAGCGCGCGTTCATCCAGGAGATCGCGGACCTGGTCCCGTCGGAGCCGCTGGCCGCGGTGCTGGCCGACTTCGACAGCTGGGTGGCCCGCCCGGCCGACCTCTGCCGCGTCGTGCTGATCGAGCTGCTGGCCTGGCAGTTCGCCAGCCCGGTGCGCTGGATCGAGACCCAGGACCTGCTGTTCACCGAGCCCGCGCACGGTGGCCTCGGCGTGGAGCGGTTCGTGGAGATCGGCCTCGGCGCGACGCCGACGGTGGCCAACCTGGCCGGCCAGACGCTGAAGCTGCCCGCGTTCGGCGGCGCCAAGGTCGAGGTGCTCAACATCGAGCGTGAAGCCGCGATCGTGTACGCGACCGACACCGACCCCGCGCCGGTCGACGAGCCGGTCGAGGAGCCGACAGCCGCCGCGGCACCCGCCGCCGCGGCACCGGTCGCCGCGCCCGCCCCGACTTCGGCGGGCCCCCGTCCGGATGACATCGCGTTCACCGCCGCCGACGCCACCCGGGTGCTGATCGCGCTGTGGACGAAGCTGCGGCTGGACCAGATCGGTCCGGTGGACACCATCGAGGGCCTGTGCGACGGCGTGTCCTCCCGGCGTAACCAGCTGCTCGTCGACCTGGGTGCGGAGCTCTCGCTCGGCGCGATCGACGGCGCGGCCGACGCCGACATGGGCGCGCTCTCCGCCACCGTCGAGCGGCTGGCCCGCACCTACCGTCCCTTCGGGTCCGTCCTGACCGATGCCGTCGGTGACCATCTGCGCAAGGTGTTCGGGCCGTCCGGCAAGCGCCCGGCCGCTATCGCCGAGCGGGTGAAGAAGGTCTGGGAACTCGGCGACGGATGGGCCAGCCACGTGACCGCCGAAGTGTCGCTCGGCACCAGGGAGGGCACCAGCGTGCGTGGCGGCGATCTCGGCGGGCTGGTCTCCGGCTCGCTCGGCGACGCGGCCTCGGTCGACGCGGCCATCGACGCCGCGGTGCAGGCCGTC
>NZ_BDBA01000005.1 GCF_001612745.1 Nocardia amamiensis NBRC 102102
CGGCGGGCTGCTGCGGAGGCGGCGGCGGAGCCTGCGTGGGTTGCGGAGCCTGCGCGGGCTGAGCGGGCGCGTCGTCGACGCTGACACCGTGGTCGGTGACCAGCGCGGCGAACCCACCGGCGTAGCCCTGACCGACCGCGCGCACCTTCCACGCGCCCTGGCGGCGGTACAACTCGAGCGCGATCACGATCGACTCGGTGTTCAGGCCCTCGATCCGATACTCGTACAAGCGATTACCGGCCCCGTCGGAAACGATCGCGGTCGGAGCGGCGGACTGGCCGAAGGTGCTGTTCGCGTCGTCCAGCGTGATCACCGCGCGGATCTGGTCGATGTCCGCGGGCACCGCGTTCAACGACACCGCCAGCGACGCGGGCTGTCCGGCGGGGGCGGGCTGCAGATTCACGCCGGGACCGGTCGGCTGGTTGAAGAAGACGAAGTCGGCGTCGGAACGGACCTTGCCCCGCTCGGTGACCAGTAGTGCCGACAGATCCGCCGGCGCCGCGAGCTGGACGGAAATCACCACGTCATTGGTGGCCAGCGGACCGTTCTGGCCCTTGGCGAGTGTTGCGGACAAGTTCGACCCTTCGCTTGTCGGTGCGTACGCCTGACACTCTACGAGAAACGCGCTCGGCACCGCTCGTACTGAACGGCCGCGCTACCCCGACACGCACTGGCACATCGGTTAGGGTGACGACACGCAGATGGAATACGGCAATCACACCGTGTTCCCGATCGAGACAGCAGGCAAACATTCCATGGCGCAACTGTTCGAGCAATCGAAGAAGGTGGTCGAGGCCCACCTCGCCGGAACCAGTCTCAGGGCGATTTCCGGCTCGATGATCGCCTATGAAGGAAATGTGCAGTTCAAGTCGGCCGGTTTCGGCGGGGGCGACGGCGTGCTCGCCGGGCTCAAGCGGCGCGCCACCGGCGAGAAGCTCTCGCTGATGGAGTGCTCCGGCAACGGCCGGGTTTTCTTCGCGGTCAACGGCCAGCATGTCACCGTGGTCGATCTGAACAACGAGACGCTGCAAGTGGAGTCGCAACAGCTGCTCGCCTTCGCCGGGAACCTGCGCACCGACGTGCGTTTCGCCGGCGTGCGCGGCGCGTCCTCCGGGCAGGGCCTGTTCACCACCACTGTCTCCGGCCAGGGGCAGGTCGCGCTGCTCTCGGCGGGCGGGCCGCTCATTCACCTCGAGGTGTCCCCGCAATATCCGCTGGTGGTGGACCCGGACGCGTTCGTCGCCGCGCGCGGCAACCTCAATCAGTCGTTCGTCACCGACGTGTCCTGGCGCAGTTTCGTCGGACAGGACGCGGGCGAGGCGTTCTCGCTGCGCTGGGACGGGCAAGGCGTGGTGTCGATCCAGCCGGCGGAACGGTAGGACCAACGAATGTTCGAGAAAGTCAACGGCAAAGTCGTCAAGGTCAACGTCGGGATGGCGGGCGGCGTGGCCGCTCGCAACGGCGCGATGCTGTTCTACACCGGCGACGTTTCCTTTGCGCCGCATCAGATTCCGGGCGGCCAGGGGATGGGCGGCATGGGTGGTGTGATGCGACTGGCCGGGCGCGCGATGGCGGGCGAGCACGAACGCACCATGCTGGCGCAGGGCACCGGCGAGGTGCATTACGGGTTCGCGGGCTTGGAAGTGCATGTGGTGCACATGCAGCCGGGCGCGACACTGCGCGTCGAGGCCTCGCGACTGCTGGCCAACACCGCCGGGTTGCAGAGTTCGGTGGTGTCCGTGATGAGTTCGGGCGGCGGAGGCGGTGGCGGCGGACTGATGGGCGCGCTGCGCGGCGCCGCGTCGGGCGCGTTGACCGGCCAGGGCATGTTCACCACCCAGCTGTCCGGTCAGGGCGCGGCGGTGTTGCTCGCGCATGGCGGGTTCCTGGAACTGCAAGTGGGCGGCCCGAATCCGATAGTGGTAGACCCGCAGGCGTTCGTCGCCGCTTACGGCAATGTGCAGACCGAGCTGAAGACGGCGCTGAGCTGGCGGGACGCGGTCGGCCGCGGTTCCGGTGAGGCGATGCAGTTGCACTGCGTCGGGCAGGGTGTCGTCTATGTACAGGCCTCCGAAGAGAAGTTGTGAGCATGTCCCAGATCCTCAACCCCATGACTCTCGGTGAGAGCGACAACATCCCGGGAAACAGCTACGCCTACTGCATCGACCTGAACAAGCCGTGGTTCATGCGCAAGGGCGCGATGATCGCCTACTACGGCGACATGCGGTTCCAGATGCTCACGCACGGCCTGCACGGCGGTCTGCTGCACATGGTGTCGCAGCAGTTCTCCGCACCGCTGTTCACCGGCGACTATGTCGTCGCGGAGGGGCACGGCAAGCTGATCATCGGCGACCGCGGCTACGACATCAATTCCTATGACCTGGAGGACAACGGCAACCTGACCATCCGGGCGGCGAACCTGCTGGCGTTCGAGCCCGGTCTGTCGCTGAACCAGTCCATCGTGCCTGGATTCCTCACCCTTATCGGCACCGGCAAGTTCCTCGCCTCGTCCAACGGACCGGTCATGTTCGCCGAGCCGCCGCTGCGGGTGGACCCGGAATCGCTGGTCGGGTGGGCGGATTGCCCCTCGCCGAGCCACCACTACGACCAGCGGTGGGTCACCGACTTCCTGGCCGCGGGCGCGGCGGCCCTGGGCGTCAACTCCGGTGAGGAGCGTCAATTCGACTTCACCGGCGCGGGAACCGTGCTGATCCAGTCCAGCGAGAAGGTGCTCAGCGACTCGGTGCTGGTGCGCACCATCGAGGGACAGCTCCAGAGCGGCGTCACCGTCGGCGGCTTGCAACGGCTGCAAGGGGTGATCGCGCAGCAGCTGGCTGGGCAACAGCAATACTGAGCAAGGGGAGGCGGCGCAGGTCCGGCCCGGTGGTCACGCCCGCGCATTCGTCATCACTCACACAGGGGACTCGCGCCCCTCGTGCGGGGGATTCGCGACGAGCCGGACCTGGATACCGTTCACTCGTGTTTCACATTTCCTTTCGAAACCTGCGTACGGCACTGCTGGCAGCAGCACTCGCCTCGGTAGCGGTGCCCGCCGCCGCGGCGCCGATTCCTTCGATACCAGCCGTACCCGACGTTCCACGGTTTCTCGGCGCACCTGCGATCGGTGAACCGGTTACCGGCATCGCCCCGGTCCCCCAGCACCCGTACCTGGCGCCGAACGGTAACTCGGGTGTCCACGACGACGGTTGGATGAGCGATACCTATACCCGCCCCGGCCCACTCGGCCGGGCGCCGCGGACCGATTCGCTGCTGCTCGGCAGTGAGTGCGGCTCGGTGGCGTTCGACCGCGCCGGTCGCATCGTCACGACCTGCCTCGGGCTGCAACCGGGTCTCTACCTCATCGACCCCGTCACGATGACCGTGCTGGGCAAACATCCGCTGCCCGGTAAGAGCCCGCTCGATACGCTGCAACCCGGCGCGTTCAACAACTTCGTCGGCGGTGGGTACTTCTATCTCGACGACGCCGACCGCGCGGTAGTGGGCACCAGCACCGGGCACATTCAGATCTTTGCCGAAACCCCTGCCGCCGACGGCTTTTCGCTCGTGCGCGACTACGACCTGACCGGCGTGCTGCAGCCGGGCGAGACGCTGAACTCCGCGGTGCCGGACTCGAACGGTTTGATCTGGTTCGTGGCCAAGACCAACGGCGTGGTCGGCACGCTCGATCCGGATACCGGTGCGGCACAGGTCATCCGGCTCGGCGCGGGCGCGGAGAACCAGATCGAGAACTCGTTCGCGGTCGGAGCGGCCGGTGACGTCTATATCGCCACCAACCGCCAACTGCTGCGTTTCGACGCGGGTCCCGGCGGCGCACCACAGATCACCTGGCAGGTCACCTACGCCAACAGCAACCAGCGTAAGCCGGGCCAGGTGGACGACGGAACCGGCACCACACCCACCATCCTCCCCGACGGCTATGTCGCAATCACCGACAATGCCGACCCGATGAACGTCGTCGTCTACCGCACGGCCCCCTCGGTCGCCGAACGTCAAGTCTGCGCGGTGCCGGTGTTCGAGCCCGGCCACGGCGCGACCGAGAACTCGTTGATCGGCGCGGGACGCTCACTCATCGTCGAGAACAACTATGGCTATGCACACCCTGATGCGACCGCGTCCGGCAAAACCACGACTCCCGGTTTCGCTCGCGTCGACATCGAGGCCGACGGCAGCGGCTGCCATCTGACCTGGACCAACACGGTCGAAGCCGCGCCGACGGTGGTGCCGAAGCTATCGCTGGCCACCGGACTGATCTACACCTACACGAAGGGCACCGAACCGAGCGATCCCTGGTACTGGACCGCGCTCGACTATCGCACCGGCGAGACCGTGTGGAAACAGCTGTCCGGCACCGGCCTCGGGTTCAACAACAATTACGCGGGGATCGCCATCGGGCCCGATGGGGCGGCATATCTCGGCACGCTCGGCGGGTTGGTGTCCATGCGCGACGGCGGCTGAGTCCGGGTTTCATCTGCTGATCGGCGGATAGCGATGGCGCGGAATGCAATCGCCCCCGGGACCGCTCAGCGGGCCGCCGTATCTGCGAATCCAGGCATCGCTGACTCGTCGCTCTCGGCACAACGCATACGCACGTGGCCGAGGTCGAATCCCTTTACACGGCAGCTTATCCGCGCGTCGCGAACTACCGATTGACCATAGAGCTCGCTATGTATCGCAGGTTGCCGGGCAGATGGCATACAGACAGCAAAAGATTCGCGTCGGTATGGTGAAATCGTCTCGGTGCTCGCCGACGCAGGGGATAGGCGGCGGAGAATCGGTAGATGGCTGACTTGGCGCTCTCGCCGCAGCGTCGCACCGCGCTGACGAACCTGGTCCAAGACGAATCCACGTTCGCGACAGCGTATCCGCGCGTCGCGGACTACTGGTCCACCGTGGGCCGGTTGCCCGGCACCGGCGACGACATCGCCGACGCCACCTTCGACCTGCACCTGCTGCACTACATGACCGGTGGCGCCAGCACGAATCCGTACTGGGATGTCGTCGCCGCCGCGGTCTCTCCGGGGCCGCCGGAGCGTGCGGCGCGACGCGAGGTGAACGGTGGCAATCCGAAAGGTAGTGCTCGTCTGGCCTATGCGCAGATCCTCCTGCAAGCCGCCTACGCGTATGCCATTCCGTCCCCCGCGACACTGCGGTGGGTCGCGGAGGTCACGGAAGGCAGGCCGATCATGGAGGTCGGGTCGGGTCGCGGCTACTGGGCGCATCAACTCACCCGGATCGGTGTACCGACGACCGCTTTCGATTCACATCCGCCCGGCCTCGTGACCAATTCGGCTTTCCCTTCCGCCCCGGGACAAGTCGCAATGTGGCATCCCACCGCGACACCACCCGCGTCGGCGGCCGATCTGGCCGCCGCCCACGCGAGCGATGTCCTGTTCCTCTGCTGGCCGCCCGGCTGGGAAAACCCCATGGCCTCGACCACCCTCGCCGCCTACCAGCAGGCGGGCGGCCGCACCCTCGTCTACATCGGCGAGTCGCGCGGCGGACGCACCGCCGACACCGCGTTCTTCGACATCCTGGATGCCGACTGGACCCGGCTCGACCAGGACCCGGATTACGTCTCGTGGTGGAACCTCGCCGACACCGCCCAGTGCTGGCAGCGCCGATGACCGATCGCGCGGCTGTCAGCTTGCGCGCTGGAATTCCCACGGGTCGTGCGCGCTGATCAGCGTGACTTCGTCGGCGTGATCGCGGTGCAGCTCCCGCAGCCGCGCCTGGGTGCCCAGCCGCAGGTCGTGGTGCACCTCCGAGGTGGTCTGCACGATGTCGAGCACCGGGTGCGGCTGCGGAGCCGGATCGAGTTCGCGGTGGTAGTAGTAGGCGTCGCCGCAGTGCAGCAGCCAGCGCTCACCGTCGCGGACGGCGACGCCGGTGTGGCCCGCGGTGTGCCCGCCCAGCGGAATCAGCTGGAAGTCTTCCGGCAGGTCCTTCGGTTGAATCGCGTTGAAGCCGAACCACTTTCCGGTGGCATCCGACGGGTAGGTCAGCCACTGTGGGTCGTGCGCCCAGTGCGCGGGCCGGTAGCGGAAACTCGGAGCTTCGGCGAGTGCCGCCGCCAACTCGGCGGCCAGCACGTGGACCCGTGCGTGCGGAAAGTCGGGCAGTCCGCCGCAGTGATCCACATCGAGGTGGGTGAGGATGATGTGCCGCACATCGCCGGGGTCGTAGCCGAGACGCTGCACCTGCCGGATGGCGGTCTCGTCCTCGGACAGGCTCGGCTGCGCCATCGCGACCCAGTCCGCGCCGAGCGTGCCCGCCGGGTCGCGGACATCGTCCAGCCCGATGCCCGTCTCGATCAGGACCAGCCCGTCGGATTCGGTCTCGACCAGCAGGCAGTGGTTGACCGCGTGGGCGGGCGCAGGTCCGTCGTAGGTGGCTTCGATCTGCCGCACCGATCCGCAATTGAGGTGATGAATTGTCATGCGAGCTAGTCTGTGACTTGAAGCGTGGTTCAAGTCAAGGAGCCGAGATGACGGACGCCCTACTCGATATCGCCGAAGTGGCCGACCACACCGGCCTCGCCCCCTCCGCCCTGCGCTTCTACGAGAAACGCGGACTCATCGCCGCGACCGGCCGCAACGGCCTGCGCCGCACCTACCACCCCGATATCCTCGGCCGCCTGGCCCTCATCACCTGCGCCCGAGGCGCCGGTTTCACCCTCGCCGAAATCGCACGCTTCCTCCGCGCCTCCCCCACCGACGCCGAACTTCGCATCCGCATGGCCGAGAAAGCGAATCAGCTCGACGAAGACATCGCCCGCCTCAGCCGCATGCGCGACAGCCTCCGCCACGCCTCCACCTGCACCCACGACCCACTGGTCGAATGCCCCGACTTCAAGTCCACCTTCGAACCGGCGTGATGCCGCACTGACCCTCAGGGGCGAAAGCCTATGCGTCGGTGTGGTTGGGCGCCGCTTTGATGAACCAGTTGATGATTTCCTCGCCCGCGAGGATGCCGGCGGCGCGAGTGACGGTGAGGTTGGGGTTGGTCCAGTTGAGTTGTTCGAGTTCGCCGTGGCGGGGCCGGATGGCGGAGTCGGCGGCGCGGAGCATTTCGGCGTCGAGAGCGCCGTCTCCCGCAGCCAGCGTCCTTGCCTCGTCGGCGAGTTCACCGCTGTCCCAGAGGCGTTTGCGGACTTCGGCGACAGCGCGGCTCTTGCAGACGGCCAGCGGCATGGTGTAGATCTTGCGGCCCTGCTGGGAGGCCGACCAGCCGCGCGGACGGCACCAGTCGTCCCATTCGGCGAGGAATCCGTCGGGAACGGCCTTCGGCTTCACCACCAGGTAGCAGAACAGGTGGTCGGCCACGCGGAACTTGGTCACCCAGGAATCATCGATGCGGGCGTGCAGTTCCCTGCTCACCTCCGACAGGGTGGCGCCGCCCGCGCGCACCTGGGCGTCGATGTCGATGCGCCAGCTCAGGTCGGGGACACCGTCGACGAGGATGTTCCCCCCATTGCTGGTGATCGCATAACGCCAGGGCGCCCCGGGTAGTCGAATGCGCCCGAACTGCTTGATGGTGCGGGTAGTGGTGGGAATGACGGCGGCGGGTTCGGTCAGGGACTGCATCCGCAGCGCCGCGGTGGTGGTCATGAACGACAGCGGAGCGCCTTCGAGATGCTCCACACAGACCGTCGGCACGTCGGCGGTGGTGCTGAAGGCGCTACGCGAGTAGATCATCGTCCGGTCCAGGTCGGTCGCGATCAGCGCACGTCTTCGCTGCACTTTCCGAGAGAGGTTCACTGCTGCACGTCCTTGATCAATCCCATACACGAATATGCCAGGTCATCGACGATTTCCACAGGAACCCCGCGGGCGGCGGCGAGTAACCGGATGTGCGCGTGCTCGGGCGCGTCGGCCTCGCGGACCAGCACCCGCCACGGGACTCGCCGCAACAGCACCCGGGTGGTCTCGCCGACGCCGGGCTTCACGAAGTTGACGCCGGCGATGCCGTACCGCTCCCTGACCTTCTCCACCGACGCCCAGCCGGTCCAGGTGGGCGTGCGGTCGCTCGCGCGGATCGCGGCCACCTCCGCCGCCACCCGGTCGCGGACCGCGTCGAAGGCGCCGCTCACGGTGTCGAGCAGCCGTCGGGACATATCGTCACCGGCCAGCTCCCGATAGAACTTGGCGCCGTGGAAATCGCCGGGGCCGATCAGCGTGTCGTTCAGCACGGTGCGCGAGATGAGTCCGGACACGGTGGAGTTCAGGCAGGCCGAGGCGATCAGGAAGTCGTCGCGGGTGCCGTAGGTGCGCACGCAGTATCCGGGATCGGCCAGCACCGCCAGTTCGTCATTGAACCGCGGGCCTCCGGCCGCCCGGTAGGCGTCCAGCGCATCGGTCAGCTCGCGGGTGATCGCACCCTTGCCGGTCCACCCGTCCACGAACACGACGGAGTCGGGGTCGTGGTGCTCGGCCAGATAGTCCAGCGCCACCCCATCGATGCCGCGATCCCGCACGATGGACACCGCGTAGTGCGGCACGGTGAGGCTCGGCCGCCGCGCACGCAGCCAGCGACGCATCAGGATGCCGACCGGCGTGCCCGCCCGCGCCAGCGACACCAGCACGATGTCCTCGCCGCGTTCGGCGACGACCAGCTCCGACACGGTCGCGACGGCGAGCGCGAGCCGCTCGGCGCTGGCCGTGAGCACTTCGTCGAACAGGGTCCGATAGTGCGCGTCCGGTTGGTATTCGATCGGCAGTGACTCCGCGTAGTGCGCCTGCCCGGCTTGGATCTTCCGTTCCCGCTCGGCGACGTCGCGCTCCAGATCGACCTCGGACAGGTCCTTCAGCAACCAGGAAACCTCGTCGGCCGCATACGATCCGAACTCCGGACCGTGCAGCGGAACAGGCAACGCACCCACCCTCGTGCTGGTCATAGTCGGCTCCCGTCCTTTCCCGGCGACTCGGCGCGTTCCGCGTGCAGCCGCCGCGGGTCGGCCTCCCGCAGCACCGCGAGCAGCACATCGGCGCCGGAGGCGGTCAGCACGTCGATCAGTCCGCCCTCGGCCCGCAGCTGTGCGGTGTCGGCGGGCGAGTCGACCACGACGACGAGCACCGGATCGGACGCGGGACCGTCGCCCTCCGCGCCGCTGTCGACGCCGTCATCGGTGATCGTGACATCCTCGCTGCGCCCCGAAGCAGCGCTGGCGACCAGTGCTCCGAGCCCCGCCATATCCGCTTCGAAAAGGTCCAGCGGATCATCTGGCCAGTCCGCGTTGTACAGGTAGCGCGGCGCTTCGTCGCCGGGCTCCGGTGCGACGAACCGGAACCCGCGCCGCAAGGGATATCCCGGCTCGTCCAGCACATACGCGGGCGATCGCGTGGTGGTTTGAAAGCGCGTCGGCGTACCCGTTTCGGCGAGCAGCGCCGCAAGCCGCAGCGGGAGATACATCAACTCCTCGTGACCGAGCACGATAGCGGGCCGACCGGCGAAATCAGCGTCGAGCCGCGCGGTCAGCAGCTCGGCCGCGGTGATCAGCGCCGCCTCGAACGCGTCGGTTTCGGACGCGAGTATCCCGTGCCTGCCGCCCTCCGGCACCGAAGCAGGCCAGGGCAGTTCCATCCGCCGGAACGTGCCGGGATGACCGGCGGTCGGGTTGAGCCTGGGTTCGGGAAGGGCGCCGACGGCGGCGACCAGCCCGTCGGGCAGCGTCGCCCGGCCGGTGGCGAGACACACCGTGTCGATGCGCGCACCCAGTTGCGCTGCGGCCGCATCGAATTCGGCCCGGTCGGCCACCCCACGCAGATCGACCAGCGACGCCAGTACGTAGTGCGACCGCGGCGAAAACGCGTGCAGCGCGCGCACCGCGTCGATCGCCGTTGCACCGGTGGAGATTTCATCGTCGACCAGCACCAGTGGCAGATCGTTGACGAAGATATCGGCGGGCGTCGGTTGCAACAGGTGCGAGGTGGCGTGCGAATGCCCCTCCTCGAACCCGGCGAGGGTCTGCGCGTGCGGCACCTCGCGCCGGGTCGAATGGAGATAGCAGCTCGCGCCGATCCGCGCCGCCACGCAGTGGCCCAGGCCCGTCGCGGTCTCGGCGAACCCGAGCACCACCGCTTCGCGCTCACCGAGCACCTCGCGCACCAGATCACCCAGATGATTGCCCGCCCCGAGCACCACCCGCGGATCGGTCGGGAGATGTTTGCCGAGCACGGTGGACACCAGCAGGTGCGCCCGGCGCGGATTGTTGTGCCGAATCCCCGGCCGGACCAGCGCCGTGATCGGCAGCTGGGCCGAGCGAAGGCGATCCGCGTCACACTCGGCATCGTGATCCAGTCCGATACCGAGAATTCTTGTTGCCCAGGGAATTTCGTTGTGCCCGAACTCGGTCGCCGCCTGACTCATACGGTGACCAACGCCGTCAGCAGATCCACGAACGACACTCCCTTGTTCGCCACGCCGAACACCCGCGCGCGCAACAGCGTCTGCCGCGCCCAACTGCGGTGCGGCCGCATTTCGTTCATCTTGTTCCGGTAGCCCGAGGCCGCCACGCCGCCGACATCGGCACGCAGAATGTCCAGCGCGTCCGAGTACTCCTCATGCGTCACCACCGACAGCGCGTGCACGGCGGCCACGTGCGACGGATGAATCACCGTCTTGCCCTGGATGCCGTTGGCACGATCCAACGTGATCTCCCGCAGCAGCCCGTCCAGATCCCGGCTGACCAGGTACTGCCGGAACGGCACGGCGTCGGATTCCTCGAACGGCGCGGTGCGCAGCAGCGGCCGGAACATCCGCTCGTGGTCGGCGAAGTACTCCCACACCGGCCCGGTGATGACGAAACCCGTTCCGTCCGCGCGCCCCAGATAGTTCACGATGTCGGCGATGACGTCGGCGACCACCCGCACGTCGTAGATGGTCAGATCACGATCGCGCCGGATGCCGAAGGTCGAGCACATGTCCGTCGCGCCCACCCGCACCGCGAGCACCCGGTCCCGATGCGCGGCAAGCAGCGCCGCGATCTGCGTGAGTTCGTAGTCGCGGGTCTCCCGGTGCACCAGGCACGGCGACTCCAGCACCGGCATCCCGTACAGCGGCCGGTTCACACGCTGGGCGGCCACGTTCAGTACGTTGAGGTACTTCGGTCCGGAAACGCTGTCGAATTTCGGGAACACGAACCCGGTCAGCGCCTGCGCGCCCGGGCCGAGCTGCTCGATGATCTCGGTGATCGTGTCCGCGTCGCGCACCCGGATGAACAGCAGCGGATTCGCGTCGTGGCTCGCCGCGAGCAGATCGAGCGCGGCGACGGTCTGCTGTTTGGCGTACTCCACCTCGTCGTCGGCGACCGCGTCCTCGAGATCGATCACCATCGAACACACCCCGTGCCCAGCCCGCTTACTGATCGTCAACGCGAGATCGGGCCTGGTCGCGGGCGCGTACAGGGTGGCACCGAGCCCGATCGCGAGCAATTCCCGATCCGCGCGGTCGCTGGCGAACGGTTCGGGCTGCCGGTGAAAAAGACGCCTCGCCTCTGGGCCGTGCAATTGCCGGAAGTGGCGCAGCGGCATGCGCTTCCGCAGGGAAACCTCCTGCTGGACGGCGATGCCTGCGGTCATCGTTGCCCCATCCTCATTCTCGTCGTGGTCCTGCTTGTTTTCTCATTCGATCCACTATCCCGGCTATGAATTCGGTGACGGCATCCAATTCCGCCACGTAGGCCCAGTAGTCGGGGTGACGCCCCGACAGTGTTTCGCTGGTTCGGTCGATCCGTGCCGCCTGCGCGTCGAGCACCGATCCCCATTCGGCGACGAGCCCCCGGCTCACCGCGAGCATTTGCGCATCCCGCAGCCGGAATCGTACGGCCTTGGCGTGTTCTAGCGGGTCGGCCCGGATCGCACGGAGCAGAGTGAGCCGCTTGGTGACGGCATCGACCTGCTGCTCGGCCTCGGCGAGGAACCCGCGCGCGGATGTGGTCAGATCAAGTGCAAACTCCGGGTTGTTTTCCGCCGCTGCCGCACGCGCCCTGCCGAGAGCCGCGTCCGCAGCCTCGATGGCTCGCCGACTTTCCCGCTCATTGTCAGCCAGATCCGCCGAACTCGCAGCGTTGAACTCGCGCAGCAGCACCGAGTACGCGGGCGCGACCCCTTCGGCCCTGGTCCGGACGGCGGCCAGACGGGTGGTCACCGAGGCGATCGCGTTCTGCGCGGCGGCGGTCCGAGATGGGGCCTGTGCCAAGGCTTCCGCCAACTCTTTCGTGGCGCTGTCCAGCCGGTTCGCGGCCTCACGCACGGCGCCGGGCGCGTCGGATCCGATGGCTTCCAGTGTGACCAGCGCCTCATCCACCACGGCCGCGCGCTCGCGCACCGAGGGATAGTTCGCGAATTCGGATTCCGCGGCCTGCCCGCGCACGGCCGCGGCGGCGAGCTGCACCTGCCGCACCAGCTGCGGCACCGCGCCGAGCACGGCGACCGCCTCCTCGAGCAGGCTCCGGTTGCCGTGATAGAACTCGTCGACGGCACGGGCCGCGTCGGTCAGCTGCCGCACCGCGGCATCGACACGCTGCTGCCCATGCGCTATCGGCGTGCCGCTGCGCTGCGCGCCGTCCAACTCCGCACTCAGCGCCAGGTAGCTTTCGCCCGCGCCATAGCATCTGTGGCGCACAGATTCCCAGCGCTGGCCCATCCGCCGCTCCGGGAAAACCTGATCGGCCGCGTGCACCGCCACGTCCGCCGCGCTCTGGCGCCGATCCATATCGAGAAACGCCGAGGCCAGCGCGGTGCGGGCGTGCTCGATCCATTCGTCGTTCCCCGACGACCGGAACCAACCACGCCTTCGGCCTGCCACGCCCCGATGGTAGGAGATCTTCCTGTTCGCCGAGGGTTACGCGGGTTCCTACGCAACTTCGGCGAAACCTACTACTGTCGTATGACGTACCCGGCGATTCGGACATGCTGGGAACCAATGACGGACTATTGAAAGGGAATCCCGCATGGGTGTCAGTTTGTCCAAGGGCGGCAATGTCTCGCTGACCAAGGCGGCGCCTAACCTGACTGCTGTTTCGGTCGGCCTCGGGTGGGATGTGCGGACCACTACGGGCACCGACTTCGACCTCGACGCGAGCGCCATCGCGACCGGCGCGGACAAGAAGGTCCTGTCCGACCAGCATTTCGTCTTCTTCAACAACCTGAAGTCCCCGGAAGGCGCGATCGAGCACGTTGGCGACAACCGCACCGGCGAGGGCGAGGGCGACGACGAGGTCATCAACGTCGACCTGGCAAACACCCCGCCCACCATCGAGAGCATCTTCTTCCCGGTCTCGATCTACGACGCCGACTCTCGCTCGCAGTCGTTCGGCCAGGTCCGCAATGCCTACATCCGCGTCGTCGACCGCAGCAACGGCCAGGAACTCGCCCGCTACGACCTCACCGAGGACGCGTCGACCGAAACCGCCATGGTCTTCGGCGAGCTGTACCGCAACGGTGCGGAGTGGAAGTTCCGCGCGATCGGCCAGGGCTACGCCTCCGGCTTGGCCGGCATCGCCCGTGACTACGGCGTGAACGTCTAAGGAATTCTTCGCTGTTCGCAGGGGGCCCGGCGACGGGCCCCCTGCGTCATGCGACCCAGGCATGCCGGTGCGCCCTGGGAACAGCGTTGGACAACCGGCGATCCAGCAGCCACGCTGGTAGCAACCGTCGCCGACTCGTTTTTTACTTCACGAAAGGTCCCAGCGTGGTCCTGCGCATATTCGGCATGTCCCTCCTCGTCACGGTGCTCTCGCTCGTGGTTGCGTTCGTGTACGGCGGGCCGACCGCCTTCGCGCTCGCCGCGATCCTCGGCATCCTCGAGGTATCGCTGTCGTTCGACAACGCCGTGATCAACGCCACCGTTCTGCAACGTATGAGCGCGTTCTGGCAGCGGATCTTCCTCACCATCGGCGTGCTGATCGCCGTCTTCGGCATGCGCCTGGTCTTCCCGCTCGCCATCGTGTGGATCACCGCCGGGCTGGATCCGGTGCGGGCGTTCGACCTGGCGCTCAACCCGCCCCCGAACGACGCGCTGACCTTCCCCGACGGCAGCCCCAGCTACGAGAAGCTGCTCACCGACGCGCACCCGCAGATCGCGGCGTTCGGCGGCATGTTCCTGGCACTGCTGTTCCTCAACTTCATCTTCGAGGAGCGCGAGATCACCTGGCTCGGCTGGCTGGAACGGCCGCTGGCCAGGGCAGGCAAGTTGGACATGCTCTCCGTGGTGGTCGCGGGCACCGGCCTGATCCTCACCGCGGAGTTCGTCTCCGACGAGGCGCACCGTTCGACCGTCCTGGCGGCCGGCCTGCTCGGCATGATCACCTACATCGCGGTCGACGGGCTCGGCTCGATGTTCCACACCGAGGAATACACCGAAGGCCCGTCCGAACTGGCCAAGGCCACCGGTAAAGCGGGTTTCTTCCTGTTCCTCTACCTGGAGGTGCTCGACGCGTCGTTCTCCTTCGACGGCGTGATCGGCGCGTTCGCCATCACCTCCGACCCGATTATCATCGCGCTGGGCCTCGGCCTGATCGGCGCCATGTTCGTCCGGTCGATCACGGTGTACCTGGTGCGCAAGGGCACCCTCTCGGAATACGTCTACCTGGAGCACGGCGCGCACTGGGCCATCGGCGCGCTGGCGGTGATCCTGCTCATCTCGATCGGCGTGCACGTCAACGAGCTCGTCACAGGTTTGATCGGCGTCGCGTTCATCGGCGCGGCGTTCGTCAGCAGCATCCTCCGCAATCGCGGCGCGGATGAGGAAGAACTGGACAGCGAACGAGAACCCACGCCGGTAGGCTGATTCCCGGCATGCAGCCGAAGACCCGTTGCGGCAGCGGCCCCATCCCGAGGGATGGCCGCTGCCGCTCTCGTTTGCACAGAGGGGGGAGCGCGCCATGGCCATCGAGGGCAACCACGGCGGCGTCGACCTGTCCAAGGTGACCCTGTCGAAGGCGACGCCGAGCATCAACCTGACCAAGCCGGGCGAACAGCAGGGCACCATGCGGGTGAACCTGAACTGGTCGAGCGGTCCCAAGGGGTTCTTCCGCCGCTCCAAGCCGGTCGATCTGGACCTCGGCTGTCTCTACGAGCTGTCCAACGGCGCCAAAGGTGTGGTGCAGGCGATCGGCCACAACTTCGGCGCGCTGGACGTCGAGCCCTACATCAAACTGGACGGCGACGATCGCAGCGGTTCGGCCGCGAGCGGCGAGAACATGCACATCAACCTCGCCAGGCCCGAGCTCTTCCGGCGCATCCTGATCTTCGCCTTCATTTATCAGGGCGTGCCCAACTGGGCCGCCGCCGACGGCGTGGTGACCCTCTACCCGACGGCAGGTCCGCGGATCGAGATGCGGCTCGACTCCCCCGTGGACGGCGCCCGCTCCTGCGCCATCGCCCTGCTGCAGAACCAAGGCACCGGGATCACCGTGCACCGGGAGGTGCACTACATCAACGGCGCCCAGCGCGAGATCGACCAGGCCTACCACTGGGGCATGCAGTGGCACAGCGCGCGCAAGTAGCGCGGAGCCTAGGGAACCGGAACGAGATCACTGGGGTCGGACCGCGCCGTCCGCGGCGACACCGATCGGTACCCGCGCGGCAGCGCCCACAGGAACACGAAGAACAGCACCACAAGCAGGCTCGCGCGTCCCCACACCCCGAATTGGACGATGTGCTCCATCAGCTCGACCGAGGTGCCCGACCCGATCGAATAGAAGTAGCGGAACACCCCGATCCCGATGGCCGCGTCGGCGACGAGGTAGCCGCCGATCAGCCACCACGGCACCTCGAGCAACACCAGGAACGGCACCAGCCACAAGGTGTACTGGGGGGAATGCACCTTGTGAAACAGCAGGAATCCACACAGCATCGCACCACTCACGCCGACCCACGGAAACACGCGGGTTCTCAGGTACCGCTTCCAGCCCAGCCACATGGCCAGCGCGAACGCCGCGAGCACCAGCGTGGGCGAGGCGATCGAAACCGCCTGCTGGAACGCCGCCTCGCTGTGCGCGTCCGGACCGAACATCGGCCGAAGTCCCCAGTACCAGATGGAATTCGTGGTGATGTCGGCCTGACGCAGCTGCTGGAACGTGATCGACGCCCGCCAGCCCTCGTAACCGGCCAACGCGAACGGCAGGTTGACCGCGACCACGGTTCCTACAGCCGCGGCCGCGGTGAGCAGCGCACCGCGAACGTCCACACCGCGATCGCTGCCATTGGCGTCGCGTTCCACGCCGCCGGTCAGCACGTACGCCACCAGCGGCAGCACGAAGATCCCCGGGTACAGCTTGAGGCAGAAACCGAGCCCGAGTAACACGGCTGCCGCGATTCCCCTGGTGCGCAGGGAAAAGCGGGTCAGCCCCAGCACGTAGACGGCCGCTACGGCCATGCACACCACCGGGAGCTCCCAGTTGTGGAAGGCATAGAGCACCAGTGGCGGGCCCACCGCCCACAACAGGGCAGCACCCCCGGCCAATCGGGCCAACATCCACGCGGTGAGCAGCGCGAACGGCGCGAGCAGCAGGGCGGAATAGCGCAGGAACTCCGCGTCGTTGTCCGCGCCGACCGCACCGAGCCACATCAGTACGCCGCTGAGCACCGGATACTCCACTGCCCCGCCGACCAGCGCGCCGTCGTCGGTGATGCCGCCGTGCACGTAGGGAAAGACGTGTTCGTTGATGTCCCTGCCGAGCCAAAGGAATTGGATATCCGAGTAGCAGACGTCCGAATCCTTGATGATGTCGAAGACCGTGCTGCGACCGTCCGTGTTGAACGGCGCCTCCGCACAGCGCGCCTTGTTCGCATACGCCAAGGCGAGGGTGAGGCCGCACAGCAGCACCACCACCGCAGTCAACGCCGCGCGGCGTCGTACACGACCTGCGGGCAGGTCGCGGGCGACGAGTCCGGTGGGCATAGCGACAACCCTATGCGGCCCCGCCGGACCATGCCGGTGTACCCCGGCAAATACGCCCGGAATACCCGCCCGAGACCGAGCAGTGGACCGATTTCGCTGCTCAACGACCACTCAGGTAGCCTTGTCGGGTTGCTGACGCAACGACCCTCCTGCCACGGACCGTCCGTGGCCGTTTCCTAGTCCACAGGAGGTGATTGGTCCGTGCGTCATTACGAAGTGATGGTCATCCTCGATCCGAGCCTGGACGAGCGCACTGTTGGTCCGTCGCTGGACAACCTGCTCAGTGTCGTTCGCACCGAGGGCGGCAAGATCGACAAGGTCGACATCTGGGGCCGCCGCCGGCTCGCCTACGAGATCGCCAAGCACGCCGAGGGCATCTACGCCGTGGTCGACCTGACCGCCGAGCCCGCCACCGTGAGCGAGCTCGACCGCCAGCTCGGTCTCAACGAGACGGTGCTGCGCACCAAGGTTCTGCGCCACGACAAGTAGTCCGGCAACTCTCGTTTGCGTCAGAGCCTGTGCCTAGGCTCTAGCGCAACAGCGAGACGCGGACTGCACACCGAGCAGGAGGAACCACAATGGCAGCAGGCGACACGGTCATCACCGTCATCGGAAATCTGACGGCCGACCCCGAGCTTCGATTCACGCCGGCGGGACAGGCGGTGGCGAATTTCACCGTCGCGTCGACCCCCCGGGTGTTCGATCGTAATTCGAATGAGTGGAAAGACGGCGAAGCGCTGTTCCTGCGCTGCAATATCTGGCGCGAAGCCGCGGAGAATGTCGCCGAAAGCCTGACCAGAGGTTCCCGTGTCATCGTGAGCGGACGGCTCAAGCAGCGCTCCTACGAAACCCGCGAGGGCGAGAAGCGCACGGTCGTCGAGCTCGAGGTCGATGAGGTCGGCCCCTCGCTGCGCTACGCCACCGCGAAGGTCAACAAGACCAGCCGCGGCGGTGGTGGCGGCGGGTTCGGGTCCGGCGGCGGGAGCGGCTATGCCGCGGCCTCCCCTTCCGGTAGTGGGGGTGGGCGTTCCGGCGGTGCCGAGGACGACCCTTGGGGCAGTGCGCCCGCGGCCGGCTCCTTCGGGGGCGGCGGCCGCATGGATGACGAACCGCCGTTCTGAGAACGGCTACATCGGCCCGCCTGATTCGGGCCATCACTGATTACGGAGTACAAGACCATGCCTAAAGCGCCCGCGCGCGAAAAGGTGCTCAAGAAGAAGGCTTGCTCGTTCTGCAAGGAGAGCAAGACCGGAACTGTCACGATCGATTACAAGGACACGGCGTTGCTGCGCAAGTACGTCAGCGACCGCGGCAAGATCCGCGCCCGCCGCGTCACCGGCAACTGCGTGCAGCACCAGCGCGATATCGCGGTTGCGGTCAAGAACTCGCGTGAGGTCGCTCTGCTGCCTTACGTGTCGACGGCTCGCTGAGAAAGGGAGGCACGCAAATGAAGTTGATTCTGACTGCTGATGTGGACAACCTCGGTGCCCCCGGCGACACCGTAGAGGTGAAGGACGGTTACGGCCGCAACTACCTGCTGCCGCGCGGCCTGGCGATCGTGGCCAGCCGTGGCGCGGAGAAGCAGGTGGAGGGCATCCGCCGGGCGCAGGAAGCCCGCCGGGTCCGCGACCTGGACCACGCCAACGAGCTGAAGCAGGCCATCGAGGCCCTGGCGTCGGTCTCGCTGAGCGTGAAGACCGCGGGCACCGGCAAGCTGTTCGGCTCGGTGACCCAGTCGGACGTCGCGGCCGCGATCAAGACGGCGGGTGGTCCCGTTGTCGACAAGCGCAGCATCGAACTGCCGAAGGCGCACATCAAGACGACCGGCAAGCACGGCGTCGTGGTGCACCTGCACCCGGATGTGGTGGCGAAGTTCGACCTGACGGTCACGGCCGCCTGATTCGGGCATCCGTCGAGGACCACTCCCGTGGCGACATGGGAGTGGTCCTGAACGTGTCGCGGCTGCTAAATAGCTAATTGTTTGCCGAATGGCCGGAGCGCCATTCGGAGCATTTGGGCTGCTCATCACCTTGCGGTGAAGCATCGGTTTTTCCAACCTGTGGATTGCCGGCGAAACCGACCATTCGCGCTGTGACTCGAGTCATATTCACCTCACGTGCTGTTAACCCAACACGCCCGGCTGTTCAACTTGGCCGACACGCCGCAACTTCATTAATCCACACGGTCCGAAATGCAGAAGTCACTATCTATCTGCGTGTTCGACCGCGCGCACCTGCGTTTTCCCCAAGTTGTACACAGGGGGTGCACATCGTTAGGTGAACACTCCCCAACTTATCCACAGCTGTGTGCACAGTCCGGTTTGGCGGGTGCCCGCCGGGTCGCCTAGGTTCTTCGCATCGCCATGTGCGCGCCGCCCGAACGGTGCGTACGGGCGGGTGCCGCAGCGGTAGCTGGACCCCAGGTCAGCGGCGGTGACGAACGTGTCGGTGCCCGGGGGTAGAACGAGTCAACAGGGTGGAACCCGGTCGTGGGGTAGAGAGGACGGTCGAGTCTCGTGACAGCCACCGATGACCGCGGGCACACGGATTTCCCGCCCGAACCCCCCGGCGAAGACTTCGGCCGCCAGCCGCCGCACGACATGGCGGCCGAGCAATCGGTGCTCGGCGGCATGCTGCTGAGCAAGGACGCCATCGCCGATGTGGTCGAGGTGATTCGCCCCGGCGATTTCTACCGTCCTGCCCACCAGGCCATCTACGACACCATCCTCGATCTCTACGGGCGTGGCGAACCCGCCGACCCGGTCACCGTTGCCGCCGGGCTTGACCGCCGCGGCGAACTGAAGCGCATCGGCGGCGCACCGTATCTGGTCACGCTCACCCAGACCGTGCCAACGGCCGCCAACGCCGGCTACTACGCCGAAATCGTCGCGGAGAAAGCCATTTTGCGCCGCCTGGTCGAGGCGGGCACCCGCATCGTGCAGTACGGCTACGCCGGCGCCGACGGCCAGGATGTCGCCGAGGTCGTCGACCGCGCCCAAGCCGAGGTCTACGAGGTTACCGAGCGCCGCACCAGCGAAGACTTCCTCCCACTCGAGGAACTGCTCCAGCCGACGATGGACGAGATCGACTCCATCGCCAGCCGCGGCGGCATCTCCCTCGGCGTCCCCACCGGCTTCACCGAACTCGACGAAGTCACCAATGGCCTGCACCCAGGACAAATGATCATCGTCGCGGCCAGGCCTGGAGTCGGCAAATCGACTTTGGGAATGGATTTCATGCGCAGTTGCTCGATCAAGCACGGCTTGGCGAGCGTTATTTTCTCGTTGGAGATGAGCCGCACCGAGATCGTCATGCGGCTGCTTTCGGCCGAGGCCAAGATCAAGCTCGGCGATATGCGGTCCGGGCGGATGAGTGACGACGACTGGACCAAACTGGCGCGGCGGATGAGTGAGATCAGCGAAGCGCCGCTGTTCGTGGACGATTCGCCGAACCTGACCATGATGGAAATCCGGGCGAAGGCGCGGCGGCTCAAGCAGCGCCACGATCTGAAACTCGTTGTGGTGGACTACCTCCAGCTGATGACCTCCGGCAAAAAGGTCGAATCCCGCCAGCAGGAAGTCTCGGATTTCTCTCGAAACCTGAAACTGCTGGCGAAGGAACTGGAAGTGCCCGTGGTTGCGATCAGCCAGCTCAACCGCGGTCCCGAACAGCGAACCGACAAGCGCCCCATGGTCTCGGACCTGCGCGAATCGGGCTGCCTGCCCGCGTCGACTCGCATTCTGCGGGCCGACACCGGCGGTGAGACCACCCTCGGTGAGCTTCTCGCCAGCGGCGAGCAGCCGCTCGTGTGGTCTCTCGATGAGCGGATGCGCATGGTAGCCCGGCCGATGGTGAAGGTCTTTCCTAGCGGTCGTAAAGAGGTGTTCCGGCTCCGGCTCGCTTCCGGGCGTGAAGTCGAGGCAACGGACAATCACCCGTTCCTGACCGTTGACGGCTGGATTCCTTTGGAGAAGCTGGCCGTTGGCGACCGGCTCGCCACCCCCCGCCTCGTCCCCGAGCCCGTGCACACGACTCGGATGCCAGACGCCGAGGTGATCCTGCTGGCCCACATGATCGGCGATGGGTCATGTGTCAAGCGCCAGCCAATCCGTTACGCCAGCATTGACGAGGAGAACTTGGCGGTGGTCACACAGGCCGCCACACATTTCGGTGTGACGGCCATTCGTGACGAATACGCGGCCGCGCGCGTGACCACTCTGCGATTGCCCGCGCCGGGGCGGCTTGCCCGGGGCAAGCGGAACCCCATCGCCGCATGGCTCGACGAGCTGGGACTGTTCGGCCTGCGCAGCTACGAAAAGTTCATCCCCGAGCGCATTTTTGCACTGCCGAACGACCAGGTCGCCCTGTTCTTGCGTCACCTCTGGGCCACGGATGGCTCAGTGCGCTGGGATGCAAAGGGACGCCAGGCACGGGTTTACTACGCTTCGACCAGCCGCCGTCTGATCGATGATGTAGCCCAGCTTTTGCTTCGTTTGGGTGTGCACGGCCGGATCAAGAAGGTCCGCAAGACCGGCTACCGCGACTGCTGGCATCTCACCATCGACGGCTCGGATAACCAGACCATCTTCCTGCGCGATGTCGGCGTGCACGGCGCGCGCGGGCGGTCGGCGCGTGCGGCCCTCGCCGAGTTGGAGCCGATGACTCGCAATACAAACGTCGACACGGTTCCGCGCGAAGTCTGGTCGAAGGTTCGCACGCTCCTCACCGCGAAAAACATGACGCACCGAGAATTCTCGGCGGCGATGGGCTCACGCTTCTGCGGATCGACTATGTGGAAGCACTCGCCAAGCCGGTCCCGGCTCGCCCGCGTGGCGGCAGTGCTGGACGATGCGGATATCGATATGTACGCGACCAACGACGTCTTCTGGGACAAGATCGTTGAAATTACCAGCGTAGGCGATCAAGAGGTTTTCGACGGAACGGTCTATGGCACACACAATTTCGTGGCAAACGGCATAAATCTCCATAACTCTTTGGAACAGGATGCGGATATGGTTATCCTTTTGCATCGGCCGGATGCATTCGAACGGGATGACCCGCGTGGCGGCGAAGCAGACTTGATTCTCGGCAAGCATCGCAACGGGCCGACCGCGACGATTACCGTCGCACACCAACTGCATCTGTCTCGGTTCGTGGATATGGCCCGCGGCTGAGGACTGTTGTAGGGTCTCGTGGTTCACTAGCCTCATGTCAGGGGTGGAGCTCCTCGCTCAGCGGCTGGAGGAGGCAGGCTTCGCGGTCGCGGGACTCGAGGCGACGACAGGCGGGTGCGTCTGCGTCGCTGCGATGGCCGCGCTGTGCGACAGCGGCCGGGTGTTCGCGAAGACAATGGCCGAGCCGGAGCCGACAATGTTCACCGTCGAAGCGGCCGGGCTATCGGCGTTGCGTGAGCTCGGTGGCGTGCGCGTCCCAACGGTTGTGCATGTCTCACCACAGCTGCTCGTGCTCGAGGAACTGCAGCCCCGCACCGACAGGGAGCGGTTCTGGGATCAGCTCGGCCGCATGGTCGCTGAGCTGCACACCTCCACCATCTCCGGTCGGTTCGGCTGGCACCGGGACGGTTGGCATGGCCGGATGAGGCAGGACAACTGCTGGGAGACCGATGGACATGCGTTCTTCGCTCAGCACAGGATCCTCCGGTGGCTGCGGGAACCGCTGGTCCTGACGGAATTCGACATACCGGACCGGCTGGCGGTGGAGCGGCTGTGCGCCGAGCTTCCGGAGCTGATCCCGCCGCATGCACCGGCGCTGACCCACGGAGACATGTGGCCGGGAAACATCCTGGCCGACAGCTGCGGTGAACCCGCCCTGATCGATCCGGCCGTGTCCTATTGCTGGCCCGAAATCGACCTGGCCGCATTGTGGTGCCAACCCCGCGCGCAGGAGTCGGAACGGTTCTTCGCCGTATACGAGGAACTCGCTCACCCCTTCGACGGCTGGCGGGACCAGGCGCAGTTGCTGCGTATCTGGGACCTGTTCAGCGTGGTAGCACATGGTCTCGACACATGGGGCGCAGCGGACATTATCCGGAAAGTAGTCGCCCCCTTCCGTCGTCGCTCCGCGTCAAGCCGCGAGCAGGCCACGTAAGCCTCGTCAGTGCGTCTTCGGTCCGGGTGGCCTGGTTCGCTTCGCGGAAGGTCGCCCAGGTATCTGCCACGGGACCGACGTGTCCGAGCTTGTCGGGGTTGATCACCGAACGGATGGTTTGGATCTGTCCGTCGAGGATGTCGAGGGCCCAGATGTTGAGGACCTTTCCGTCCCGGTCGCGGAAGATTGCGCCAGGCTGGCCGTTCACTTGGTGCGGCTCCATCGTCGCGCCGCTCCCGGCCAGCAGTGCGACGAGCGCGGCGAGCGCCCCAGCCACATCTTCGGCACCGATGAAGCGGTCGGCCCATTGCGGGGCTTTGCCGCCGCTGTCGCCGACCAGCTGGACGTCGGCGGCCAAGAGCGTTGTCAGCCCGTCGACGTCCCCGTCCCGGAACGCATCGAGAAATCGCCCGGCGAGTTCCTCGCGCTCGGTTCGGTCGGCCTCGAACCGGGGGCGGCCGCGGTCCATGTGGCGGCGAGCCCGGACCGCGAGCTGGCGGCACGCGGCCTCCGAGCGCCCCACCGCCGCCGCGACCTCTCCGAAGCCGAACCCGAACACCTCCCGCAGCACGAACACGGCGCGCTCGAGCGGGCTGAGCCGTTCGAGCAGTAGCAGGGCCGCCATCGACACCGAGTCGGCCAGCTCCGCCGACCGCTGCGGGTCCTGGTACGGGTCGGTCAGCAGCGGCTCGGGGAACCACGGCCCGACGTACTCCTCCCGCCGCACGCGGGCCGACCGCAGCACGTCGATCGCGATCCTGCTCACGGTGGCCGACAGGAATGCTTTGGCCGAGGCTGGTTGGGTTGGGGAGGCCTCGTAGCGCAGCCAGGTCTCCTGGACCGCATCCTCGGCCTCGCTCGTACTGCCGAGAATCCGGTAGGCGATCGAGAACAGCAGCGGCCGCAGGTTTTCGAACTCTTCGGTCCGGGTCACGTCAGCTCCTCCTTGCAGTGGTGTGTGATCAACGAGAACGCGCCCGCCGAGGCTGTCTACGCCGTCCGTCTTCCGCGGGCCGGGCCCTCTGTCACCAGGGCACCGGACCCTCCTCGCTGATAAACCCGGCGGTCGGTCCGTCCGCGTCGAGCGTGGCCATGCGCACCAGGACCGCAGCGCCCTGGGCGATCGTCAGGAGCCCGGTGTGGTTGTTGCTGTCGGTATCGACGTAGCCGGGGGCGACGGCGTTGACGAGGATGCCGTCCTTCCGGAGCTCGTTGGCGTACTGCACGGTCAGCGCGGTGAGTGCGGACTTGGACGGCGAGTATGCCGCCGAGGGCAGCAGCGCCGCGAAGGGGCCGTCGGGGTCGCTGCTGAGCGTCAGCGACGCGGCGTGCGAGCTGACGTTCACGATGCGCGGCGCCGGCGACCGTCGCAGGAGCGGCAGCATGGCGTTGGTCACCGCGATCACCCCGAAGACGTTGGTCTCGAACACCTCCCGGACCATATCCAGGTCGACGGTGCTGGGGACCTGATCGAAGGCATCCATGGGCGAAACCTGTCCGGAGCCGGTGATGCCGGCGTTGTTGATCAGCACGTCGAGATGTCCGAAGCGCTCCTCGACAAACTTCGCGGCCGCTGCGACGGTGGTCGCGTCGGTGACGTCCAGGGTGACCGCATGCACATCCCCACCGGCCGCGCGCAGCGCCGCAGCGGCCTCCTCGCCGCGGCGCGGGTCTCTGGCGCCGATCAGCACCGTCATACCCAGCGCGGCGAGTTGCTCGGCAGCCCCACGGCCGATCCCCTTGTTCGCTCCGGTCACCAGCGCGACGTGCTGTTGTGTGGTTTGTTCTGGCACGACTAGCTCCTTGTTATGGGCGGGTGTGGTCTTCGTAGAACCACCTTCGACACCCGAGACGAGACAGCGCAGCCGCCTGTGACATGCGGACAGAAATCAGCTGTCCGGCACCCCGCCCCGGAAGCCAGGTCAGGGTGCGGGTCATCTTCTGACCAGTTCGTGCGCCGCGGTCGCCGGATGAGTAGGCCCTGGAAAAAAATTCGAGAAAAGTTCGGCGGTGGATGTCGAGAACGTCGTGACGGCTCCGTCCCAGGGGTGAGCGATCAACTACGGTCGCAACCGAAGGGAGAATGTCATGGCCAAGTACCTGCTCCTCAAGCACTACCGAGGCGCCCCGGCTGCCGTCAACGACGTGCCGATGGACCAGTGGACGCCCGCCGAGATCGAGGCGCACATCCAGTACATGAACGACTTCGCGGCCCGGCTGGAAGGCAGCGGCGAGTTCGTCGACGGCCAGGCCCTGGCGCCGGAGGGCGCATGGGTCCGCTACGACGGCGACGGCAAGCCGCCCGTGACCGACGGCCCGTTCGCGGAGACCAAGGACCTGATCGCGGGCTGGATGGTCATCGACGTCGACTCCTATGAGCGCGCCGTCGAACTGGCCGGCGAGTTGTCCGCAGCGCCAGGCGCGGGCGGCAAGCCGATCCACGAGTGGCTCGAAGTTCGGCCGTTCCTGACCGCCGCGCCGACTGTCACCGAGTGATGGACGCCGACGCGGTGGACGAGGCCCAGCTGCGGGATTTGATTCCCGGCGTCTTGGCGGCCCTCGTCCACCGCGGGGCGGATTTCGCGACCGCGGAGGACGCCGTCCAGGAGGCACTGGTCCGGGCCGTCGAGACGTGGCCGAACCAGCGTCCCAGCGACCCCAAGGGCTGGCTGATCACCACGGCGTGGCGTTGCTTCCTCGATCTCGCCCGCTCCGACACCGCGCGGCGCCGCCGCGAACTTCAGGTCTCCGACGAGCCGCCGCCCGGACCGACCGCGTCGGTGGATGAAACGCTGCAGCTCTACTTTCTGTGCGCGCACCCGAGTCTCACCTCTGCCTCGGCCGTCGCCCTGACGCTGCGGGCGGTCGGCGGCCTCACCACCCGCCAGATCGCGCAGGCGTACCTCGTGCCAGAAGCGACGATGGCCCAGCGGATCAGCCGGGCCAAACGCACCGTGAGCAACGTCCGGCTGGATCGTCCCGGAGACCTGCACACCGTGCTTCGCGTGCTGTACCTGGTGTTCAACGAGGGGTACAGCGGCGAGGTCGACCTCGCCGCGGAGGCGATCCGGCTGGCCAGGCAGCTGGCCGCGACTACCGGCGACGTGGAGGCCGCGGGACTGCTCGCTCTGTTCCTGCTCCACCACGCGAGACGCCCCGCCCGCACGCGCGCCGACGGCAGCTTGGTGCCGCTGTCCGAGCAGGACCGTGGCCTCTGGCGGCGCGACCTGATCGCCGAGGGCGTGGCCGTGCTTCAGGCCGCGCTGGCCCGCGACCGGCTCGGGGAGTACCAGGCGCAGGCCGCTATCGCGGCCCTGCACGCCGACGCGCAGACCGCAGGCGAGACGGACTGGGTGCAGATCGTCGAGTGGTACGACGAGTTGGTCCGGCTCACCGGCAGCCCGGTGGTGCGGCTCAATCGCGCCGTCGCCGTCGGTGAGGCCGACGGACCGCAGGCAGGGCTCGCCGCACTCGCCGAAGTCGACCCGGGCCTCCCGCGGTACACCGCTTCGGCCGCCTACCTGCACGAGCGGGCGGGTGACGTCGCCACGGCGGCGCAGCTCTATGTGGATGCCGCGGCACAGGCGCAAAACCTCGCCGAGCGCAACCACCTCACGCTCCGGGCGGCCGCCCTCCGCCACCGCTTCTCCGGCGAAGGAGGCTGAACGAGGTCTCGGCGCCTCCCCCGCTTCGACGTGACGCCAGGCCTCGCCACGCAGCGGCGCCCGGCGAGATCACCGCAGGCTATTTCGGCGCCGCGGCCAATCGCAGTACTCCGTCGCGTAGATCGGTGCGGCATTCGCCTGCGGTGAGCTCGGCTAGCGCAATCTCGGCGATTGCGGCGACCAGCAACGCGGCGATCGGTTCCGGGTCTTGCCAACCTATGGCGGCCAGGTCGGCGGTGATCATTTCAGCTGCTTGCCGGTTGCGGGCGGCGACCTCGTCGCCGAGACCGGCTTCCGTGCGCGCCTGGACGAGCAGTGCTTTGGTGGCCGGTTCGGCCAGGCAGCCATCGAGATATCTGTCGATCGCGGCCGCGAGGCGTTCATGTCCGGGTTCGGCGCCCGCGATGGTCGCGGTCACCGACTCGATCAGTTTGTCGTGGAACGCGCGATGCAGAGCGATGATGTAGTCGCTGCGGCTGCGCCAATGCTGGTAGAAGCTGCCTTTGGCCATATTCGCCTGCGCGGCGATCGCGTTCACCGACACCCGGCTCAGATCCTCCGCGGCCAACAGTGTCTGGCCGGCCTGGAGGAGTGCACGACGTCCGGGTTCGGCGGATCTCATGACGTCATTCCAGCATGCCGGAGCAGGAACGGTGTCACCGTTTCGAGGAACAGGGCCGGCTGTTCGCAGAACGGCTCGTGCCGGGTGGGAAGCACCACGACATCGGCATGCGGCAGAACTTGTGCGATCCCACGTCGGCTCAGCAGCCACGGGTTGATCGGATCGAATTTGCCCCACACCACCAGCGCGGGTATTTCGGGGAGCAGCGGCGCCTGCGTCCGCAGATCCAACCGCGGATCGGCGAAACTGCGCCACACGGAGCGATAGACGTCCAGCCGACTGGACACTGCCGGGATGCGCCGGGCCCGTTCGTAGACCGCGCGCACTCCGCCTCTGTCCAGTGGGCCGAGATAGGCCCGCGCTGACGGCGTCACCGCAACACGTGCGACACCTCGATCGCCCATGATCCGAAAGAGCGCCCGGGTCATGGGATTGACCGGGGCGAAGCCCGCGGACTGCACGAGCACCAGTCCGGCCACGGCGCCGGGCCTGCGCTGCGCGAGACGCATGGCAGCGTAACCACCTACGCTGTTGCCGATCACCGTCACTCGTTGAAAGCCCCTCGTCGCCAAAATGTCCCATACCTGACCGGCTACCTCGGCCAATCCCTCGGCAGTGACCGCGAGCGGATCGGCCACCGTAGACCGGCCGTAGCCGGGCCAGTCGACCGCTGCGATCGACCACCGATCGGCGAGTTCGGCCACGATCGGGTCGAAGTCGCGGTGATCGCCCGGATTGGCATGGAGCAAGAGCAGATTCGGTGCCTGGGCCGGATCGGGGCCGGTGAGATGCACGGCGATCTCCCCGAGTGGGGTGGATACGGTCTGAATCATGGCTTCTCCCAGTGTCGTACGGCATGCAGGACGTCGAGCAACCGCGTTGCGACTCTGGTCGGTTCGGTCGTCCAGTACTTCGACCACGCGTGCCGGTTGCAGGGTTCATCGGGCGCGGGAACTCGCCCATTTGGCCAGGTGATGAGCTGTTTTCTCGGCGACCGGGGCGGTCGCGGAGGAAACGATGCATGTCACCACGGTAGCGATGACCGACCGGTCGGTCAACCTCGGATACAGGGCAGTTGCTCCCCTTCTTCAGGTCACGCGTATTTCTCCCGCACTGCGGCGAACCGTCAGAGCTACATGCGCCGAGTGCGTGTCAGCTGCGGACAATCGCTTCGCGGCCAGCCGTGTCCGAGGCAGAATGCACCGAGCGATACTCAGACGCAGCCGAACAGATGCGGTGCCAGCCGGTCGAAGCGGAGCGTTCGATCAGACGAGTACCGAGCGGAGGTTGCGTTCCAGTACCTCGATGCGGTGGCGCTGGAGGTCGGTGAATTCCGGCGGGTGGTGGATTTCCACGCTCAGGCGGCCCGCGAAGGTGCTGATGACGCAGGTGCCGCCGCCTGGTTGTTGCGGGCGGCGGCCGGTGAGGTCCGGTTTCGCCAGCATGGTGGAGTGGAAGTCGTCGATGCGCAGAGCGTCTTGCTCGGGCAGCTGTGGGATGGTGCCCCAGTTGGTCGCGATCACCACACCGGGGAGCGCCGGCGGGGGTGCGGCGGCCATGTCGGGGATGTTCAACGGGGTCCGTTGCACGATGCCCGCGGATAGGCCCGCGTGCAGGGCGTCGCTGATGCCACGGGCCAAGCCGACCAGTGTCACGTCGGCTTCGGGGGAGAGGTAGTTGGCGAATCCGAGGACGTTCGTCCCCTCGGTCGCGTCGACTTCGGGGCTCATCCTGGTGCGTAGGTCAACGGAGTACAGGTAGAGCAGTCCGGTCAGAGGCAGTTCGCGAACCTCGGCCTCGGTCCGCAGCAATGCCGCAGACACCAGGCCGTGCACCGTGACGTTCTCGCGGTGACCGAGTTCGACCAGCGCCGCGGTCTCGTCTCGGGTGAGCCGGCAACGGGTCGTGCGCAGCACGGGGTAGTCGTCGTCGCGTGGCTGCGAAACGGGTTGCGGAGCAGTCGATTCACCCGCTGGCGGCCCTCCGGGCAGCACCATCTTCTCGATGCCCCGCGCCGCGAGCAACTGCTCCACCGGCTCGGGAAACGCGTGCACCGGCAGGTCGAGCGGGCGCCCCGCGGCGGCGTCCCGGTACCCAGCCCACAGCGCGTCGACCACGGCGAAAGCGTGCGCGGCGTCGGCGACGCTGTGGTGGATCATGAGCGTCACGCCGGCGGTATCGCCAGAGCGCACCACGCACAAGGCGCAAACACCAACGCGCTGATCGAATTTTGCACCGGTCAGCGGCATTTCGGGGTCCGCGTCGGCGACAAAGATCTCGGGGGTGGCGTCGGAGACGGCGAACGCATGACCGCCGCCTTCGGCCACCTCGATGCGGGCGCGCAGGATCGGATGCGCGCGGGCGACGGCCTCGAAGGCCGCCGTCAGAGCCGTCAGGTCCAATGGGCCCGATACCTGTGCCGAATACCCGATGAAGACCTCGCCCGCGGCGAACATCAGTTCGCTCGGGGCCAGCCGGCGGATGACGTCGACCACGATCATGCATTCCCTTCGCTCCCGGCGAGACTAGCTCGAACGTCATTGCCGTGCCGACTATTCGGGAAAACCGGGCGAAGAGGACAGCTCGACCAGGGTGAAACCTGCCTTGTTCAGAACTGGGAACTGGACCTGTCGGATGATCGGATCATTTGATTAAGCTCCGAGTGATCGAAAGCGAGCGGAGCATGTCACGAACCGATCCGATCCTCATTCCCCGGCGCCGATCGGCGGTCGCGCGATGACGCGACGCGGATGGGCGCTGTTCCTGGCGATGGGCGTGATCTGGGGTGTGCCGTACGCGATGATCCGGATCGCGGTGGAGGATCTCGACCCGATAGTGGTCGCGTTCGGGCGCACGCTGATCGGCGGGCTGCTGCTGTTGCCGATCGCGCTGTACCGCGACGCATTGACTCCGGTGCTGCGGCGCTGGCGGCCGCTGCTGCTCTACACCCTGGTCGAGATCACCGGCCCGTGGTTCCTGATCGGGTACGCGGAAACCACGCTGAACAGCTCGACAGTCGGGTTGCTGATCGCCGCGGTTCCGCTGATCGCGGTGGTGATCGTGACCAGGCTCGGCCATGACCGGTTCGACGCGCGCCGGGTGACCGGTCTGCTCGTGGGATTCGCTGGTGTCGCCGCACTCGTCGGCCTGGATATCGATCTGCGGAATCCGGCGGCCATCGGCGCGATCGGCCTGACGACGATCGGATACGCGGTCGGTCCGATCATCATCAACCGGGCACTCGCCGACCTGCCTCCGCTGGGTGTGGTCACCGGCTCTCTGTTGCTGGCCGCGGCGCTCTACGCCCCGTTGGCGGGATGGCTGTGGCCCTCGCACATCACGGCCGATTCCGCGTGGTCCGTGCTCGGCCTGGCGGTGATCTGCACGGCCGTCGCGTTCCTGTTCTTCTTCGCGTTGATCTCCGAAGTCGGTCCCGCGCGCGCCACGGTGATCACCTACATCAACCCGGCGGTCGCGATCCTGCTCGGCGTCACGGCGCTCGACGAGCCGCTGACCGCGGGCATGGCGATCGGCTTCCCGCTGGTCATCCTCGGCTCGATTCTCGGCACCGCGCGCAGCCGCGCCGAGCCGGCTCCCGAGGATCCGCCCGTGCCCACCGCGGCCGCCCCACTACCCGAGAGGTAATCGCTCCGCGGGGCGTCCCGGGCCTTCGATCCGACCGCGTAATACGCTGCTGTGGATGCTGGACTCGACTGAAGACTCCGCGGACGAATACGCCGACGTGACCGCGACGCGCATCGCTTACGACGACGTCGCCGAGCTCTATGCCGAGCTTTTCCGGCACCAGCTCGTCGGCCAGCCGTTGGATCGGGCGATGCTCGCCGCGTTCGCGGAGTTGGTGGCGGACAGTTCCGGCCCCGTAGCGGATCTCGGCTGCGGCCCCGGGCGGGTTGCCGCGCATCTCGCGACGCTCGGCGTGCGGGTCTTCGGCATCGACCTGTCATCGCGAATGATCGCGCTCGCGCGGGCGCAATTTCCACACCTGTCCTTCGACCAAGGTTCCTTGGAACAGTTACCGATCGGCGACGGAGAGCTCGGCGGGATCGTCGCCTGGTATTCCTTGATCCACCTCCCACCCGATCGCGTGCCGCAGGTGTTGGACGAGTTTTCTCGGGTACTCGGGGACAAAGGCCACTTGCTGCTGGCGTTTCAGACAGCCGATCGTCCCGACGCGGTAGAAGCGTTCGACCACAAGGTGACTCGCGCCTATCGGTGGGCGCCGAAACGACTCGCGCGTCTGCTTACCGATGCCGGGTTCACCCTGATCGCCCGTATGGTTCGTGAGCCGGAGCCCGATGAACGGTTCGGACAGGCCTACCTGCTGGCTGCGAAGGTTCGGTGATTCGCCGAACACGACCGGTCCGGTGCAGGTAAGTTGATCGTGTCGCGGCGATTTCCTGGGCTGCGCGGGCCCGCCGACAACGTGGTCGATAGCAATCAACAACACTTTCACCACTGTCGTCAGGGGGCGACCCATCATGGAATTCATCGCGCCGGTCGATGCGGTCTTTCTGCTCGCCGAATCCCGCGAACAGCCGATGCACGTCGGATCGCTGCAACTTTTCGAGCCGCCGGAAAACGCGGGCGCCGACTTCGCCGCGCAGGTTCATGAAAAACTCTTGCGCTGCACCGATATCGATCCCGCCTTCCGCAAGCATCCCGCAACGGTATTCGGCACACCGCAGTTGGCGTGGACGTACGCCGAGAACGTCGAACTCGGCTATCACGTGCGGCGGCAGGCCGTGCCCGGGCCCGGACGGATGGACCAACTCGTCGAGCTGGCCTCCGGGCTGCACGGCAGCCTGCTCGACCGGCATCGCCCGCTGTGGGAGATCCATCTGATCGAGGGCTTGGCCGACGGACGGTTTGCGCTGTATTCGAAGATGCACCACGCCTTGATCGACGGCGTTTCGGCACAACGCCTTTTACGACGCACGTTGACCAGCGACGCGTCCGCCACAGCGGCGCGGGTGCCGTGGCATCTGCCGAGGACACGGCACAAGGCGGAGCCGTCCGGTGTGCGGGCCGCGACACGAAACCTGTTGTCGGCGGCCACTTCCGGCGCGTCGGTGCTGCGAGCCGCTCGGGAGGCCCTGCTGCGGCAGCAGCCTTTCACGGCGCCGCGCACGATGTTCAACGTGCCGATCGGCGGTGCGCGCCGATCGGTGGTGCGGTCCTGGCCGTTGGAGCGGCTGCAGCAGGTCAAGAAGGCGACCGGGTCGACGCTCAACGATGTGGTGCTGGCCATGTCGGCGGGCGCGCTGCGCCGCTATCTGCTCGAACGGGATGCGTTGCCGGACAAACCGTTGATCGCGATGGTTCCGGTGTCGCTGCGTTCCGAGGACGACAACGAGACAAACGGCGTGAAGGTCGGTGCGGCGCTGTGCAACCTCGCCACCGATCTCGCCGATCCGCTGGAGCGGCTGCGCGTGGTCAGCGCGTCGATGCGCGACAGCAAAGAGGTCTATCGCGCGCTGTCGTGCAATCAGACGATGGCGCTGTCGGCGTTGATGCTCAGTCCGCTGGCCCTCAATCTCGTGCCCGCGCTGATCCCCTGGACCAATCCGACGTTCAATATCGTCATCTCCAACGTGCCGGGTCCTGGCGAGCCCATGTACTGGAACGGGGCGCGCCTCGATGCCAGTTACCCGCTGTCGATCCCGTTCGACGGGCAGGCGGTGAACATCACGCTGACCTCCAACGCGGGCAACCTCGATTTCGGCCTGGTCGGCTGCCGCCGCAGCGTGCCGCAGCTGTCCCGGCTGCTCGATCACCTGGAGGACTCCCTGGCCGAACTCGAGCACGCCGCGGACTGACGTCACGGCAGCACTCCCCCAGAAAACTAGAACGTGTTACTGTCGATGCATGGTGGGCGGGCCTGTCGATGGCGCCGCGGCCGCTTCATGGCGATATCTGCGGTTGCGGCGGCATCGACGCGCTGACGGCCCGCCGGACCGCGCGACCATTATGTAACTCGTTCTATGACATCTGCGCCGCGCCGTTCGCGGCGGAGCAGTGAGGGAGACCAGCACGCCATGCGTACCGAAATCTGCGAACGGCTCGGGATCGAATTCCCCATCTTCGCCTTCACCCACTGCCGCGACGTGGCGGCCGCGGTCAGCAACGCAGGCGGGCTCGGCGTGCTGGGTGCGGTCGGCTTCACCGCCGAGCAGCTGGAGGTCGAACTGGCCTGGCTCGATGAGCACGTGCAGGGCGTCTACGGCGTCGATCTGGTGATTCCCTCCAAGTACGAGGGCAAGGGGATCGAGGGCCTCACCCCCGAACAGTTGGAAGCGAAACTGGCCGAGCTGGTTCCGCAAGGTCATCGCGACTTCGCCGAGAAGCTCCTCGCCGATCACGGCGTACCCGAACTGCCCGAGGGCGAGCACCACAACCAGCTGCTCGGCTGGACCGCCACCACCGCGGGCCCGCAGGTGGAGGTGATCCTGCGGCATCCGAAGGCGAAACTGGTCGCCAACGCGCTCGGTACTCCGCCGGAGGACGTGATCAAGCAGGTACAGGACTCCGGCAGGCTGATCGGCGCGCTGTGCGGCTCGGTCAAGCACGCGCTCAACCACAAGAATGCCGGTCTGGACTTCGTCGTCTGCCAGGGCACCGAGGGCGGCGGCCACTGCGGCGAGGTCTCCTCGCTGGTGCTGTGGCCGCAGGTGATCGACGCGGTCGGCGACCTGCCGGTGCTGGCCGCTGGCGGCATCGGGAACGGCCGTCAGGTCGCCGCGGCCATGGCGATGGGCGCTGCTGGCGCGTGGACCGGCTCGCTGTGGCTGACCGTCGAGGAGGCCAATGTACCGCCCGCGCAGATGCAGACCTATCTCGAGGCCACCAGCCACGACACCGTGCGGTCACGCGCCTGGACCGGCAAGCCCGCCCGAATGCTGCGCAACGACTGGACCGAGGCATGGGAGCAGGCCGACACCCCTGATCCGCTGCCGATGCCGCTGCAGATGATGGTGGCCCTGGACGGCGTGAAGCGCGGACACCGCTACCCCGAGGCCGCCAAGGACGTCAACTTCAACCCGGTCGGGCAGATCGTCGGCATGATGAATCGGGTGGAGCGCTCCGCCGACGTGGTGAACCGGCTGATCGAGGAGTATGTGGAGGCGTGCGAACGTCTCAACAAGATCAACGGCGGAATCTGAGCCGCCGGAACGCTATCGGCGGAGAAGACCGGACCGGGCCGGTTGCCGATCTTGTTTTGGCCGCCGACCCGGACCAATTGTCTGAGACATGCGTCGAACCGCTCCCGCCCTGCACGCTGCCGCGACTTACCCTGCGGCGAGAAGCACTCCCGCGCATGTCCAATGTCCGTCTCAGACGGACTGTGCAGCGTACGAACGACAGCGGCTATGCCGTGGCAGCGCGCGTTTCCTCGACAGGCAACTCGACCCCGCCCACCAGCTCCTCGAACCGCGCGACGACCTTTTCGTGGTACATGCCGAACAGATCCTCGAACAGCGCCAGTTGCGCCTCGCTCGGCCCGGAGCCGGAAGCCCACACCGCGGCAAGCGCGCGCCAGACCAGGACATGCAGGTCGGGCGCGCCCGCGAAGTACGCCTCGACCGCCTCGGGGACCTCGAGCACCATTTCGCCGATCGAGTTCAGGATCGCGCGCTGCATGGTGAGACCGAGCGCGGTCAGCATCCTGCGCACCAGCGCGACTTCGATGGTCAGCAGCCGCCGCAGATCCGGAACATCCTGGCGAGCAATCGTTTCGAGCTCGTCGATCGAGGCCTTCCACTCGGCCATGTCGATCTCCTGCGAGCCACTGGTGTAGGCGAGCAGCGCCTCGAACACGAGATTGCGCTCCACGTCCACGATGTCGTGGAACATCTCGATCGCGAGGTCGGGCATGGGAATCGAGAAGCGGAACAGTTGGCGGTACACGTCGACGCCGCCGGACTCGCGAACGTCCCGAATCGTGAATCCCTTGCCGCGCCGAGCTTCGACGAAGCCGTACGACTCCAGCCGACCCAAAGTCAGCTGCGCCGTCGCGCGGTTCATGTCGAACTCCTCGGCCACCTGACGCACCGACGGCATGAGATCCCCCGGTTGATATTCACCCGCGGCAACCCGGCGCGCCAGCTCGTCGGCAACGTCGGCGACCACCGTCTGGGATCCCATCGAAGTCACCTTTCGACTATTTTCGAATACGTCCCAGACAGTCTAGGCCCTACTGTTCGGTACTGCACCTATGTCACACTTGTCCGCGCAACTGTGAGGTGACTCATGACCTTCCGGCCCATCGGTGAACGCCCCGGGGAACCGTTCCCGGGCAAGCGATCCCGGCTCTTCGCGTCGCGATCCTATGATAAACCTCCAGTTCACAGTGCAATTCGCGGCGCCAAGCTCGCCGCGCTCCCGATGGCCTTCGCCGGACGTCAGGCGGCGGGCGCCGGTAAACGCGCATTCGGGAAATCGGCCGAAGAAGTCAATCGCGACATCCAGCTCCGCACCGCACAGCACATTTTCGAAGTACTCGGCGAGCTGAAGGGCTGCGCCGCGAAACTGGGTCAGTTGCTGGCCATCTACGAACTGGCGCTGCCACAGGAGCTCGCCGAGCCGTACCGGATCGCGCTGAGCAGGCTGCAGGACGCCGCGCCGGCCATGCTGCCGCACACTGTGCACGCCGCCATGGCGGCCAGTATGGGCGAGCAGTGGCGGTCGCGATTCCGCGAGTTCGACGACCGCCGCGCCGCCGCGGCATCGCTCGGCCAGGTGCACCGCGCGGTCTGGCACGACGGCAGGCAGGTCGCGGTCAAGGTGATGTACCCCGGCGGCAGGCAGGCGGTGGCGGGTGATCTGGACCAGCTGCGCCGAATCTCCTATCTCGCTTCGGTTTTCCTGCCCGGCGCGGACGTCGAGGCGGTGACCGAGGCGATCTGCGCGTCGGTCACCGACGAACTCGACTACGCGGCCGAGGCCGGCCACCAAAGGGCTTTCGCCGCCGCCTATGCCGACGATCCGGACTTCCACGTGCCGAACGTTGTCGCACAGCACGGCGACGTGCTGATCAGCGAATGGATCGAGGGCACGCCGGTGCAGCGGATCATCGCCTCCGGGTCGCGGGCCGAGCGAGACCGGGTCGGCATGCTCATGGTCCGCTTCGTCACCTCGGGCTGGGGCAGGCACGGCCTGCTGTACGCCGATCCGCACCCGGGGAACTTCCGGCTGCTGCCCGACGGCCGGCTCGGCGTGGTGGATTTCGGCGCCTGCTGCGCATGGCCGCCCGCGGGTTTCGCCGAGCTGACCCTGGATTACTGCAAGGCGATCTTCACCGGCGGCCCTGAAGACCTGGCGGCCGCGACGCGCAGGCACGGATTCGTGCAGTCCGGACGCGCCTTCGATAGCGCGGAGCTCTACGCCGCGATCAGCCCGTGCGGCGAGCCGCTACGGCACTCGACCTATCGGCTGACCACGCGCTGGTTGCGCCGGCAGGTGCTGCGCACCACGAATCCCCGCCTGTCGAACGTGCTCCGGCAGACGACCATGCCCGCCTACTGCACTCCCTTCGCCCGCTCGTTCCTGACTCTGGTCGGCGTGCTCGGCCAGTTGGAGACCGAGGGGCACTATCGCGACGAAATCCTCCGCTGGTTACCGGAATTGGCCGAGGCGTTCACCTCTGACGAGGACGCTACCTGCACTGCGCGGCCGGTAGATCTGGACGCGGTGCGCAGGCGTCGGTCCGCAGCCGGTGAGCGCAGCCGGTCCATCGGCTGACCCGATCGGCGACGCGCGCAATCGGACGCGCCGTGGGGGCATACGCCCAGGCGCGGTGGAGGGCTGCCCGCTGCGCGTCACACGCGTGCTGCGGCATCCGCACTGACGGTCGTCGAGTTCAGCGCAAAGAATCAACGCCGTCGGCCCGGCTGCGACAGTCGGCAGTGTCATCGACCATTGGGGCGCTCACGGGGGACTTCGACAGCACGTGGGAGCGATCGCCCAATCCGATTGCGGCGGCTGGCTTTCCCGCTGACCAAGCGAAACGATCAGCGCAACAACCACTCCCGCCACCGCGGCGCGATCAGGGCGGCGACCTCGTCATAGCCCGCCGCCCCGGGATGTGCGCCGTCGCCGGCACGGACCTCGGCGGCCCACACCGCGTTGTCGCACAGCGGCTGATACACGCTCACGTAGGGCACGCCCGACGCCGCACAGGTCTGTGCGAACCGCGCGTCGAGCGCGGCCGTGCGGGCATTGTGTTCGTCGTCCGCGATCGGCGGCGGTGCCACCACCAGCACCGGCCAGCCTCGCTCGGCGGCCTGCGCCAGCAGGCGCTCCAGATTGGCCACCGACTGCGCGGGCGACACTCGTGGACCGCCGTTCTCGTACAAGCCGTCGTTCACGCCGAACGACAGCACCACCCTGGCGTCCACGCCCTCGGGCAGCCGCGGCGAGCACTCGATCAGCCAGCGGTCCAGGATCTCGGCCGAGGTCTGCCTACGCACGCCCAGGTTGTACCCGGTCAGCGGCACCCCCTCCGCGTGCGCCGCCGCCGAAAGCCGACCGGCCCAGCCCAGGCAGCGTTCGTCGCCGACGCCGGCGACGAACGAGTCTCCAACGAAACACACACGCAGATCACGGCTCACCGCCCGATCCTCGCAGCGCGAGACTCGGACGCGTGCAGCGGGTGCGGGCAATATGCGGCTGCCTCGCCTTCGCTCGGCCCGGCGCACGAGCGACTGCTCGAACCCTTCACTCGGCCCCGCGCACGAGCGACTGCTCGAACCCTTCACTCGGCCCCGCGCACGAGCGACTGCCCGAACCCTTCACTCGGCCCCGCGCACGAGCGACTGCCCGAACCCTCGCTCAGCCCGCCGCGCGAGCGGCTGCTCGAGCCTTGGCTCAGCCCGGCGCGGGCTGAGGACGGGCTCCGTCCGACTGCGCCATTTATGATCGCGGAGGGTCAGACCGGGAGGGAGTGATCGTGACAACCGAGTCGGGGCTCGCGGTGCCGGAGTGGTTCGCGGAGTTGTTCGCCCATCGGCGCTGGGTCCGGCGCAGCCAACCGTTTCCGCACGTGTACGCCCGCGACGTCTTCGTTCCGGAGTTCTATCAGCGACTGACCGACGAACTGGACCGGGTTCGCCGCGAACGTCCCGGGCTGTCCGGTTCGGTCGCCGACGGCTACAGCGCGGACGGCATTCGCCTGGCCGATCTGCGCGACGGGCCGCTCGCGATATTCGCCTCGCGGGAGTGGCACGACCTGGTCGCCAGGGTCGGCGGCGTCGCGGCGACCGGCGATATCGAGGGATCGGTGCACCATCACCGTCCGGGCAGTCCGTTCGGCTGGCCCCACAACGACCTCAACCCGGCTTGGTTCCAAGGGCCATCCCCTGGTCCCGGCGAGGTCCGGTTGCCGGACGGGACGGTCGACACCAAGACCGGGGCACGCGCGCCCGGCGTCGTCGCACGCGAGACCGTTCGCGGCGTCGCGGTGCTGTTCTATCTGGGCAATCCCGGGTGGGAGCCCGGCGACGGCGGCGAGACCGCGCTGTACGACCACGTCGCCGACGACGCCACGCTACCGTCGGTGACGCTTGTTCCGCCGCTGGACAATTCGCTGATCCTGTTCGAGGTCACGCCGCGCAGCTGGCACACCTTCGCGGGCAACAACGCCAAAGACCGCAACAGCGTGGTGATGTGGGTGCATCGCACCAAGGTGGATGCCGAAGGGCGCTGGGGAGGAGACAAGATTGTCCACTGGTGAACGCCGCGTGTGCCTGCTCACCGGCGCCAGCGGCACGCTCGGCGACGCCTTCTGCCGTACCTACTACCGCGACTACGACATCGTCGCCGTGTGCCGCACTCGCACGCCCGCCGCGCCGTCGCAACTGGAGTGGTACGTCGATCCGCTCGCGCCGGACGCGGCGCTGCCGGAGAACGAATCGCGCATTTTCGTGGTCCGGTCCGATCTGACGCAGCCGGGTGAGGTGGACCGGGTCGTCGACTTGGCGTTGGCCCGGTTCGGCCACGTCGACCTGCTGGTGAACAACGCGGCGCACCTGCGGCTGCACCCGCGCGGCATCGTCGACGGAGACGCGGCACTGGAGGACTTCGATCGCCATTTCGCACTGAACGTCGGTGTGCCCCTTCGTCTTGCGACGCGTTTGGCACAGCGATGCTGGTTGCACGCCGGTCCGGAGAACCGCGCGCGCAACCGCAACATCGTCAACGTCTCGAGCATCTCCGGATCGGAGGTGTACCCGGGACAGACTCTGTACTCCGCGTCGAAGGCCGCGCTGAATCAACTGACTCGTGGTATTGCCGCCGAGTTCGCCGAGTTCGGTGTGCGCGCCAATGCCATCGCGCCCAACAGTTTTCCCGCGCTCGTGCCCACCGAGCAGGTCGCTCGGGCGATCGCCGAGCTGGACGCGAGCGACCGGTCGGGCGCGGTGTACGGCGTCGAGCTGGACCCGATGGACGAGCCGGAGGGCGTCAACTCCCTCCGGCTCGCCGACGCCGAACCCTGACCGCCGCTATTCCGCGGTCGCGATGCCGGTGGCCTGCTCGGACAGCGTCCACAATCGCTGTGCGAGACCGGCATCGATCGCCTGCTTGTTGCTCGGCGGCTCCAGCTTGAATCGGTGGAAGTACTGCCCGTTGATCGCCTCGCCGTCGGCGGTGGTGGCCAGATGCACCAAGGGCTCGGCGCCCTTGTCCGGGCGGATGAAGAACGGGCGCGACAGCGGAGACCGGATGAACCAGCCGAGGCCGAGCGGCGCGTTGTCGTAGACGTGAGTGGCGACTGCCCCGGGGTGGAAGGCCGCGGTGGTGAGACCGGTGCCCTCGGTGCGGCGGGCCAGCTCCCTGGTGAACAGGATGTTCGCGAGCTTGGACGCGGCGTACGCGCCGAGTTGGTTGAACGAACCCGTCGGCTCGTTGACCGTGTCCAGGTCCAGCTTGGCCATCCGGTAGGTCGTGCTCGAGGTGTTGACCACCCTGGCCCGCGACTGGGTCAGGCGCTCCAGCAGGAGGTTGGTCAGCAGGAACGACGCCAGATGGTTGACCTGGAAGGTCAGCTCGTTGCCGTCGTCGGTGACGGTGCGCTTGGGCCAGGCGCCGCCCGCGTTGTTGGCCAGCACATCGATGCGCTGATACCGGTCGAGCAACTGATCGGCCAGCTTGCGCACGTCATCGAGCCGGGCGAAGTCGGCGACGAACGGCTGCGCGCCCGCGTTCGCCGCCACCTCCCCGGTGCGTTCCGGCGATCGGCCCACCACCGCGACGGTGGCGCCGCGCGCCGCGAGCCGCTGCGCCGCCTCGGCGCCGATGCCGGAGCTCGCACCGGTCACCACTATCGTCTTACCGGTCAAATCCTTGTCCTGCATTGCCATTCCCGCCTCCCGAGCATCGGCTATGTGACCCGATCGTCTTCGGATCGCGCGGATTCGGCAAGTGCCGACGCGCCCGTGTAGTGCTCGGCGATCTCGTCGCTGGTGGTCAGCCACACCCCGGGGTGGGTCGCCACGTAGTCGAGGGCTTGGTCCAGATATTTGATCCGGAATGCCCGGCCGATCACGAACGGGTGCAGGGCGAGCGCCATGACGCGGCCGCTGTCGGCCGACTCGGCGTAGAGCTGGTCGACTTGGTCACGGACGATCCGCACGAATTCCGGCCCGCTGGTGGCCTTGCCCAGAAACAGGGTGTTGTCGTTCAGTTCCACCGAGTAGGGGACGCTGAGCATGCCCGGCACGGACAGGGGATACGGCTGATCGTCGTTGGTCCAATCGAGCACATAGTCCAAGCCGAGTTCGGCGAGCAGTCGCGGGGTGTGGAACGTCTCGGTGAGCGCGGGACCCATCCAGCCGCGCGGCATGCGGCCGGTCGCGCGTTCGATGGTCGCGACGACGTCGGCGAGATAGGCGCGCTCCTGGTCCACCGACATGTCCGCCTGGAAGATCGAGTTGTTCTTCCCGTGCGCCAGCCACGCCCAGTTCCGCTGCACGCCCGCGGCGATGATCTGCGGATTGCGGGCGGCGACATCGGAGTTGAGTAGCGCGCTGGCCCGGATGCCGTGCCGGTCGAGCACCTCGATCACCCGCCAGATGCCGACCCGCGGCCCGTAATCGCGCCATCCGTAGTTCAGCGGATCGGGCGCCAGTCCGGCGGTGCCGGGAAAGATGCTCGTGCTGGGCCGGTCCACCTGATAGTGCTCGATGTTGAGACCGACATAGAACGCCACCCTGGCCCCGCCGGGCCAGTGCACCGGCGCGCGCTCGACGATCGGGCTGTAGTCGAAGAGTTCGTTGTCCATGCCCACATGCTCGAACTTGACACCAATGTCAGGATCAACCTCGAGCACGAGTGATGTGCGGCACAGTAGGTGGAGAACCTTGCAACAACCAGCGGATATCAAGAACATCGCCGCATGCGCCGCGCAGTATCGTGCAGCGAACGCAACAACTGATCTCGTACGCACCTGGGTAAGCCGCCGGGCACGCCCAGAACACCACCGGCACCCAACGCAGGACCTGAAGCAAATCCTGCGCCACCCGACTGGTACGGCCGGAAGACCCGGAGAGGCGGAGGAGCACAGCACATGGGCAACTCGTCGGGTACGCCCAGAACACGAGCGGCACCCAACGCAGGACCTGAACGCAAATCCCGCGTCACCCGACTGGTACGGCCGGAAGACTCGGAGGGGCGCAAGAGCGGGCGGGAAATCCCGGTCACTGGTAGCCTGCTACAGCCGATGATCCGGCGGACGAGCGATATAGTCCGGGTCGTCCTCGCGATGCTGGGGGTGGCGATCGTCGTCGCGGCGTCGCTGATCACCCGGCCGGAATGGCTGGCGCTGGAAAGTTCGGTATCCACCCTCGTCGACTTCCTGAATCCCGCCCAGTCGAATCTGGTGTATCTGGTCTACGGCATGGCGATCGTGGCCCTGCCGTTCGCGATCCTGATCGAGCTGATCATCGGCAGGCAGTGGAAGTTGCTGGCCGGTTATGCCGCGGCCGGAGTGGTCGCCGGACTGCTGCTGTCCATCACCGGCACCGGACTGTCCGCGCCGAAATGGCACCTCCAGGTGCCGGACCGGTTGGACACGTTCCTGTCCCAGTTCCTGGACGATCCCCGCTGGATCGCGATGATCGCCGCGATGCTCACCGTGTCCAGCCCCTGGCTGCCCACCCGGCCGCGTCGCTGGCTGTGGTTCCTGCTGCTCGCCTTCGCGCCGATGCACCTGGTGGTCAGCACCGTGGTCCCGGCGCGGGCGATGTTCGGGCTCGCGGTCGGCTGGCTGGTCGGCGCGGTGATCGTGCTCGTGGTCGGCACGCCCGCGCTCGAGGTTCCGCTCGACGCCGCCGTCCGGGTGCTCGCCAGGCGCGGCCACGTCGTCACCGGGTTCACCGTGGTGCATCCGGCCGGTCGCGGGCCACTGGTGCTGGCCGCCGCCGTCGAGGGGCCCGAGCGCGAGCTGGTCGTCGAGATGTTCGGCAAGAACCAGCGCAGCTTCGGTGCGCTGCGGCAGGTGTGGCGCTGGCTCACCTTCCGCAGCAGCGAAACCGCGGCCATGCACGGGTCCATGCACCGCGCGGTCGAGCACCGCGCGCTGATGGCGATCGCCGTAGGTGACCTGGGCCTGGCCAGCTGTACGCCGGTCGCGGTTGCCGCGCTCTCCCGTGGCTGGATGCTGTTCGCGCACACGCAGCCGCGGGGCAAGGCGATCACCGAGTCGGCCGAGGAGGTGCTGCCCGGTCTGTGGCAGGCACTCGACACCCTGCACCGGAAGCAGATCTCGCACGGGGATCTGCGACCTGTCGACATCCGCGTCGAGGAGGGAGCGACAGCTTTCGGCGGCTTCGGCAGTGCCGAGTTCGGGGCGTCGGACGCGCAGCTGCAGTCGGACATCGCCCAATTGCTGGTGACGACCACCGCGGTCTTCGGCAAGGAGCCCGCGGTACGGGCGGCCATCGACGCGCTCGGCGAATCGCGGGTGCTCGCGGCGGCGAGCCGGTTGACCAAGTCGGCCATACCCACCGGGATTCGCAAGTCGATCCCGGACTGGAAACACGCGCTGTCCGGCGCGCGCGAGGAAGTGCGTAAGCAGACCGGGCAGGACCGGATCGAGGCCGAGCAGATCACCCGGTTCTCGCGGAACCAGATCATCCAGTTGGTCCTGCTGATCGGGCTGGTGTATGTCGCCTATCCGTTCATCAGTGCGGTGCCGACCTTCTTCACCCAGCTGCGAACGGCGAACTGGTGGTGGGCGCTGCTCGGGCTCGGGGTCTCGGCGCTGACCTACGTCGGCGCGGCGGCAGCGCTGTGGGCCTGTGCGTCCGGTGCGGTGAGCTTCCGGAATCTAGTGATCATGCAGGTCGCGAACACCTTCGCCGCGACAACGACCCCCGCGCGGGTGGGCGGGCTCGCGCTGAGCGTGCGCTTTCTGCAGAAGGGCGGTATCGGTGCGGTCCGTGCGACAGCGGCGGTGGCGCTACAGCAGGCCGTGCAGGTGATCACGCACATCAGCCTGCTGCTGGCGTTCAGCATCGTGGCGGGCACGTCCGCGGATCTCTCGCACTTCGTCCCCGACGCCACGGTGCTGTATCTGCTCGCCGGTGTGGGCGTGGGTATCGTCGGCACCTTCATGTTCGTGCCGAAGCTGCGCCGCTGGCTGAACAACGCGGTCCGGCCGCAACTGCAGGAAGTCCTCGGCGAACTCGCCGATCTGGCCCGCGACCCCAAGCGGTCCGCGGTGATCGTCCTCGGCTGCGCGGCGATCACCCTCGGTTTCGCAGGCGCGTTGTGGGCCAGTGTGGAGGCGTTCGGTGGCGGCACGACATTCGTCACCGTCACCATCGTCACCATGATCGGCGGCACGCTGGCCTCGGCCGCGCCGACTCCGGGCGGTGTCGGTGCGGTCGAGGCCGCGCTGATCGGCGGTCTGGCCGCATTCGGCCTGCCCGCGAACATCGCGGTGCCCTCGGTGCTGCTGTATCGGGTGCTCACCTGCTGGCTGCCGGTGTTCTGCGGCTGGGCCACCATGCGGTGGATGACCGCGAGGGACCTGATCTGAGCGGCTGCTTCGCCTTCATCCGGCCCATTGCCCGGCTGTGGACGGACTGCAACAGGCAGCGCCCTCTCTGCGGCTCCGCTACCTCCGCTCGGCCCAGCGCGGACCCACGACAGAGCCTGACCGGCAGCGTCCCTCATCGCTTGGTGGCCAGCAGCACGCCGGTCGCGGGCCGCACCGCGACGAACTTCACGTCCTCGAATCCGCTCGCGCACAACATGTCCCGGTACCGGCGGATATCGATGCCAGCCAAGGGATCGGCGTCGTCGTGCGTCGCATCGCGTGTGCGGTGTGCGGCGAACCGCGCCATGATGCGCACGGCCGCGGAAAGGACCGGGCCGGTCGGGTGGGTGTCGGCGAGCAGCAGCCTGCCGCCAGGTCGCAGCACCCGGAACATCTGCTCGACGGCGCCGCAGCGGTGCGCCGCGGGGATGTGGTGCATGGCGAAAGTCGAGGTCACCAGGTCAGCGGAGGCGTCGGGCAGGAGAAGCGATTGCGCGGCGCCGAGTTCGAACCGGCAGTTCGGCAGGGAGCGAGAGCGCGCGGTCGCATAGTCGATCATCCGCGGCGAGGGATCCACACCGATGACCTGACCGGCGGTGCGAGCCAGCACGCGAGCGAAATCACCTGGACCACAACCGATGTCGACGACATCGGCGCCGGGTGACGGGCGGGCCAGCTCGGCCAGACGCACGTTCAGGCGACCCGCGCGGCCGAGCAGGAACGCGGCCTTCAATGCCCGGTAGCGGCGCGGCTGGGTGAGCAGTACGCCGATGTCGTCGTCGTGGTGCGGGATGGCAGACTTGGGTTCGTTTCCGGTCATATGTTCAGGATCGGTGGACGTCGTCGTGCCGACCAGGGGCAATATGGCCGAAACCATCCGCAACCGGACACCTGCGGAAGATTTGTTCAGGAGGCATCGTGTCGGACGGCCAGGACATCACCGAAAGTGCGGATCGCCGGGTCCGGCGCACGAGGACCCTGCTGCACCGGGCGTTGATCGAGCTCATGCTCGAACGCGGCTACGACCGGATCACCGTCCGGGACATCTTGGACCGCGCCGACGTCGGGCGTTCGACGTTCTACGCGCACTACCGCGACAAGGACGATCTGCTCCTGCGTAGCAGCACCGATTACCTGCACGCCGCCGTGGCCGCGGCGGAGACGGACACCGACGCCGAAGAACCGCTCGCGCCGGTGCGCACCTTGTTCCGGCTGGCCGCCGACAACCCCGAGGTATATCGCGCCCTGCTCGGCCGTAAGAGCGGCACCGTACTGCTGCGGACGACCAGAGTGATGGTCGGGCAGATCCTCGCCGAGCGGCTGGGCGACCGGCTCGCGATGCCGGAGGAGGAATTCACCACCACCGTGACGTTCCTGTCCTGGGGTGTGGTCGGCATGCTCGGCGCCATCGCGGAACCTCATCCGCCGCTTTCGGCCGAGGAGGCGTACCAGCACCTGGTCCAGTTGGTCGGCCCCGGCTTGAGCAGCCGGGTCCGCGGCGATTCCGCAGCCATTCCCGACCCATCGCGGCAACCCTGAAGCAGCCCGTCTACCTGCGCCTTCGGCTGTTTTCTAGATCAGGGATTGCGATTGTGTGCTCGCACAACGCACGTCACCGCTGATCCCCACTCACCCAGGATGACGCGCCTCACCCGGAAAATGGTCGACGCCCTGGTCTCCATCGCGGGCGAGGCGACGACCTTTCCGCTGTCGCGGCGGTCGGTCCGATGTGAGCGCACATGTGAGGCGCGACATATGCCGATTACCGGAAGTGCTCCATGGGTATTACCGAGACGGCGTGTGGGGAGAACTGCTGACAGGTACCAACGAGTCGGTTCTGCTGCGAACCGTGAGGTGCGCATTCACACGAAATCCAATTGTGAATACGCCCTGTTACAGAATCTCGGCTGTGAGCCTTGTCTCGTCATGCGCCGAAAGGTTGCTGTGACAAACCGTTCGCCGTGCTCGCGTCCTGCGGATGAATACCGTCTCGCCGACGCGCCGTGTTGACCGGCACAGGGCTGGATGCGGCTGGTCACAGGGGAGTGAGGTAGCTGGACCCTGCACTTCCATGCAGGTGTAGTGCTATCCGGAAACAACTGCGGGAGTGCGAGCGCGGACGCGCATGCCCCGAGTTACCGGGCGATCGGCCTCGGTTGTGCAATACATACTTCCGAGTACCCGAAATGAAATCGCCGTTATGTTCAGGCTATTCGCCGTATGAACTTCGCCCACACGCACGCTGGATCGGCGTTAACGGCACGTGATAGGACTCTGCACGGAGGTGGATCACAGCCTCCGCCCAACTGGGTCCGGTCGACGACCGCACCCAGCGGGAGGGTTCGCAAGAGGGGAAATCACTTCTCAATGAAGAAGATTCGTACGTTCGGTGTGGCATGCGCAGTGGCGGCCGGGATCGTTGCGGCTGGCGCTGGTATGGCGGCGGCCGACCCGGGGACCGGCACCGGCAACGGCGGGACCACCCCCGTCGAGACGGGCTCGTCGAAGGTGGTGGTCGAACTCGCCAAGCTGCTCAGCACCGGTAGCGCGGCGCCCGGCACCGGCACCGGCACGGGGACTGGCACCGGCCAGTAATCGCCCCCATAATTGCCCCACCTCACGCGAGGTGGGGCAATTTCTGTTTTCCCGAGTGCCTCCAGGGCATCGGATTTCGCGTGCAGGGCGAGGCCGGAGTTTGACGAATCCTTTCCACGCAAGGCCCAATTCCTTGACGGAACCCATACAGCCGAACTCATAGGCTGAGGAGTCGTGCGCCCTACCCCGTGGCAGATCAGAGAAGCTCGACATGAGCAGTCCGACAAAGCAAGTGGGGCGCAGCGCCGTCGATGGAATCGCGCGCGGCTGCGGGCCGTACTCGCAGGAAGGCGGCCGCCGGCCGTGCCTGGCGGCAAACGGCTGCGGGCCGTGCTCGATGGAAACTGGGGTTACCTGCTCGCCGCGGTCGGCTGCATTGTCATATTTGTCCTGCTGTTCCAGCCATGGCTGACCACAGCTACCGGCGGCACCGACGGTACGATCCACGCGAACGGCTTCGGCCGACTCCACGTGACCACTTTCTGGGTAGATCTCTGGGCTCGATCATCAATTCCCAGTCCGAAGGCCAGCGGGGCGTGGGGAATCCTCACCAGCGTCGCGATCGGAGTCACTGTGTGCAGTGTGGCGGTCAATACTGTGGCCCGCACCAAGGCGCTCACGTATCTGGCGATCGTCGCCACGGCCTTCGTAGCAGTTTTCACCATCGCCACCGCGCTCTACCTCAATAGCAAAGGCGACGAACTGACGCGCGTGGTTTCGTACGGCACGGCCCGAGACCCGGGCACACAGGTCGGCTTACTGCTCCGATGGGCCAAGGGCCACGACAACTATCCGGCACCCGGGTTCCGCGAGATCTCCTACGTCACCGCCAGCCTCACCTGGTCCGCGATACTCGCCTGCGTGATCTCGATAGCATCGGCCATCGCCGCTGTCGCCCAATGGATCCACGGACGCTAGCGCATCCGCGAGTGGCACACCACGGAGAGGGTTACTCGACCGATGCCGCAGCCATGTGCCACTCGCGGGAGGTAACTCGGGGCCCAGACGACCCCCATCGCCTCAGGTCAGCGGTCGAACTGGCGGTCCGCGATGCCCTTCGTGAAAGCGTCCCACTCGTCGGCGTTGTAGACCAAGGCGATTCCTTTGACGGAGATCGTGGCTCCACCGTCGTGGTGGAGGGAGATGGTCACGCCTTCATCCAGGGTGCCGGAGTCCGCGCTCAGGGCGAGGTCCAGGAAGGTGGGCCAGATCGCGGGTGCAACGGAAACGATCGGCTGCTCGTTTGCGGGGCCGGTGTACTTGCTGTCGCGGATGAGCACGGCGTCGCTCCGATGGAAGATTTCGACGCACGCCCCTGCTTCGCCGCTGAACGTCGATTTGAACCACCGCGTGCTCACAGTAACTACCTTATCTGACTCGCAATCTGATCAATCAGACGAAGTGATTCATCTCGATCGAGTGCGATCTGTTCCACTCTGCTGTACAAGAAGTCGAGCGTTTCGATGCGCTTGGGATCATGCACAACCTCGAGGAAGATAGTGGACTCCAGCCAGCCCAACGTCGGCAGTCGAGAGCTCTCGAAGTCCAGTAGCTGGAAGGTCGATGCGTTCAGGCTCGCACCACTGAATGACTGAACGCGCAACTCAAGGGTGTCGGGGTACTGGTCGGCGAGCCGGAGAAGGTGCCGGAGTTGATCCCGCTGAACGTGCGGGCCGCCGATCTCCTGCATCAGCGCCGCTTGGCCGATGATCACCGACAGCTGAAGCGGGTCGGGTCCGTCGAGGCGGCGTTGCCGTTGCATGCGCGCCCGCACACGCTGTCCGATCTCGGTTGGTCGACCTGTTGAGAGGGGCGATGACAGCAGGGCGCGGATGTAGTCCTCGGTCTGTAGAAGTCCCGGAATCACGCCGCTCTCGATGCTGCGGATGCTTCGCGCACCGTCCTCCAACCCGAAGAACCGGGCGAGTTCGTCGTTGAACAGTGCCGAGTACTCGTTCCACCAACCGCGCCCCTTCGCGATCTTGCGGAGTGCGATCAGCTCCTCCTTCTCGTCCGGTTCGAACTCGAGCAGGTCGAGGAGGGTCTCCAGCTTGCTCTCCGTGAGGACACCGCGATAGTTGGCGACTTGCGACCAGTACGCGGAGCTGATGTCCAGGGCCTTCTGGATCGTTGTCGCCTTCACCCCGAGCGCCTTGCTCTGCTCTCGGATGCGGAGCATCAATTCCCACCCAGCGACGGTTGGAGACGTCCGTGCCATCTCGATCCTTCCCCTTCGATAAGGCCGCCATCACCGTACAGCAAAGAACTACGACCAACTCTTCCGCTTAGGTTGTCCACTTAATCTAAGTGACGTACTCTACCTAGCATCGAAGCGAGGCGCTCAATTGGGCGCTGGCTCAAGGGGATAGGGGAAGCGATGGCGGTCAAAGTGGTCCGCAACTCGCTGATGATCAGCGATCAGACCGAGCATCAAGCGAAATGCGTCGGCGGGAAATGCTGGGTCGTCTCGTACCTACCGGGGCGCACGCTGACCATCGACCAGGCGACGGCCGCGATGAAGGCCGCCGAAGTGGCCTCTGTGGTAAGCGATCTGGCCGGAAGGGTGGGGCTCACCGCGTTGGAGACGGTCGGGATGGCGCTTCAGCAACCACCATGGGACTGTCCGCAGACGCGACCGTGCAGACCTCGCCTATTCGGGCGGCGTTGAGGCGGAGCTCCCCATGGCGATCGCGCCGGAATGGCGCGCGGGGTGAATCACGTTGTCGCCAAACGGAAGTCCCCGACCGGGCGAGCCGGATGTGCATCTCCGCTTCGTCTACGTTGGGGCGACAGGCGACTTGGTCATCGACCGCTGTGCGTGCGAGACGGCGGCGCGTGGCTTTCTCGATGCCTGGGGGCGCAGCCACTCCCCAGGTCTGACGGTCTTCGTGGTGCACGACGGCCGAACCGACTTCCAACGATTGAATTGTGAGTTCCTATGGGCACAACCCGGTTCGCAATCCAGGCCGCCTGGCAGCGCCGCGATCTCTACGAGCGCGAGTTCGGACTCCGATCGACCGTCGACACCGACCTCGGGGCACTGTGGCTCGAAGCCGGACTCGAGACCGGAGTGCGGGTAGCCGGCATGCCCGCTGCGATCGCACGGGTCATGCGAAATAGTCTGTTGCAGTTGGACATGCGCGCACCGGTCATCTCCCACGCCGACACCGGCTGCGTTTGCGGACGATCGCGGCGCTGGCAGTTCCTGTCCGCCGCCGCGCCGGAAGACGTCCAACTGATCCGCGGAATCAGCAACGACCCGATCCTGGTGGTACACCGAGTGAGCGCCTACCTCGGCATGCGGGTGCGCCTTCCGGCCCCCGGCGACCCGCGCCACGTCTGGATCGACCCACCGGTCCTGGGGGAGATGCCGCACTTCGGAGACTTCATCGACGGCGTCCGGCACGTCCTCACGCAGATGACCGGGGCGCGGTGATGCTGACACACGCGATGTTCTGCGTCCAGGCCCTGGTCCTCGCGGCAATACACCTCCGCATCGGGCGGCTCAGCCGGACTGTGCAGCGTATGTATCACCCGGCGAATGCCTGCCCTTGCACCCCTCGCCTCCCTGGTGCGTACACCGCCAGACCGGCGGGCTGGGCCATTCTCAGCCCGGCAGAGGTGACCGAGCGATGAGCATCGCGGTCTTCACGTGCACGGCCGTCGCCATCCTCGTGCAGATGGGTTGCTATTTCGGGGCCACGCTGATGCTCGAACGTCGAGTAGACCGCGAGCTGGCACCGCCGCGTCGGCCGTTGCCGCCGGAGGTATTACGGCTGCTCACCGAAGCGGGTGTCGTCATCCCACTGCCGTCCGCAACGTTCGCCTTACGGATTTCCCATCCGAGCTGAATAGAGCCGCTGGCTAGCGGAACGAATGGCCGAGACCGACGGCTACCAGAACTTCACGTAGCGAAGTGACGCCGTCCGAAGCGAGGAAGTGACCGGCTCCGGGAACCACCTCTGCGGAAATTCCGAGGAGGTCGGCAAGACGATCGGTGTGACCGATGGGAACCAGCGGGTCCGAGTCGGACCGGATGACCGTGAGTCGACCGATGTGGTTGCTGAACCCCGCCACATCGCAGCCGTCTCCGATGTACGCATTCAATTCCGGGAGCGCGGGGAGTCGCTCGACGAATCCGGACACCAGCACGAGAGTGCCGACGTGCCAGGACTGCGGAAGTGAGCGCAGATAGCGCAGCACGGTCAGGCAGCCCAGGCTGTGCGCGACGATAATCGAGTTCTCGTCAACGGCGCCCAACTCGGCGCGGACGGCCTCCGCCCACTGCGCGTGGTCCGGCTCGTGCGGGTTCGGAAGAGCCGGAACCGTGGTCGGGATGCCGACCGCGTCGAGTTGCCCGGCCAGCCAACCGAACCAGTGATCCTCAGGGGATGCGTGGTAACCGTGGATGATCGAGGCACGCCGTTGGGTTGTTCCAGTTGTCATACGGCAGGAGGGTATGGGTTCACGTCAGCGTGAATGTCAAGCCGATGAGGAGGAACCAAGGGTGCTGATCAGCGAACTCGCCATGTCGACCGGCGCAAGCGCGCGAGCGCTACGCCACTACGAGGATCAAGGACTATTGGTCCCGGCTCGTAACAGCAGCGGATACCGGGAGTACTCCGAATCCGATGTCACCCGCGTTGCCCAGATCAGAATGATGGTCTCCGCTGGTTTGGGAACCGCGACCATCCGAAAATACCTCGATTGCGTCCGCACCGGCGATCATGGCATTTTCCTCGAAATGTGCCCAGAGCTGCGAGCGGAACTGGACGACTTGGCCAGACGCATCGAAGCCCGGCAAGCCGAACTCAGCCAGACACGGCAACGATTGAACAGGCTCGCATCCATGTCGACACCATCATGAACCGCGACAACTAGATCGGGCCGTCACCGCGGACGAGTTCCAGCGCCTGCGCGGCGGTCAGGCACCCAGCAGTAACGAGTTCGAGGTTGGTCAGCGCGAAATCGTGCGCTTCCGGGCTCGCAGCAGCAACGCAGTCGGACACCGGGTGCACGGTGAACCCGAGGTCGGTGCCGTGCCGCGCGGTCTGCTCGACGGTCAGGTCGGTCGCGACGCCGGTGATGAAGAGCGTCCCGATGCCTTGATCCGCCAACCACTCCGGAAGCTTGCTGCCCGCGAGCCCGGACAGCTTCTGGTTGTCGAACACGTCTGTCGGCTGCGCCTCCATCTCCGGAATGATCGCGCTACCGGGCGAATCGGGGCGGAATTCGGTTTGCGCCGCGCCGACCGAGCGCATGAAGCCGGTGTTGCGCACGAGCTCGCCCTCGCCGACCGGGATGGTGAACCGGGTGAAGACAACCGGCACATCCAGCGCGAGCGCCGCCGCGTGGAAGTCCGTCGCACGAGGCACCACACCGCTGGCCGCGACCGGCGCGGCTAACATCGGCCCGAAAAAGCCTTCCGGCCGAATGACATTCACTTGCCAGTGCAGCGCCAGTACGGCGGCGCGGATGCGTCGGATCGCCATGGGACGACCTTACGCATTCAACGCCCATCGCTGCGTCGATTCACGTGAAACGTGCGCTCCTGGCATTCAGGACGAATAGTCCTTGCGCAACTGCACTTTCACGACCTTGCCACTGGCGTTGCGCGGCAGCTCGGGCATCAGCACCAGATCTTTGGGGTGCTTGTAGCGGGCCAGATTCTCGTTGAGGAACGGCTCGAGCTCAGCCAGCGTCAGCTCGTCGTCCGGGTTGTGCAGCGCGACCGCCGCGACCGGGACCTCACCCCACCTCTCGTGTGCGCGGCCAACCACGGCCGCCTCCCGAATCTTCGGGTGCGCGAACAGGACGTTCTCCACCTCGGCGCAGTAGATGTTCTCGCCGCCGGAGATGATCATGTCCTTCTTGCGGTCCACCACATAGATGAAGCCCTCCTCGTCCTGGCGGACCAGATCGCCGGAGTGGAACCAGCCGCCCGCGAACGCCTCCGCAGTGGCCTCCGGCTTGTTCCAGTAGCCCTGCATGAGGGTGGGTCCGCGGTAGACGATTTCACCCACCTCGCCAGGAGCGACGTCGTTCATCTCGTCATCGACGATGCGTGCCTGAATGGTCGGGATGGGCTTGCCCACCGAGCCGATCTTGCGGATCGCGTCCTTGCCCTCCAGGACGCAGGTGATCGGCGACATCTCTGTCTGTCCGAACACCGCGACATTGAACGCGTTCGGGAAGCACTCGGCCATCGCGCGCAGCACGGTGTCCGACGCGGGCGCGGCGCCCCAGCTCAGCACCTCGAGCGCGAGTTTGCGTTCCTTCACGGTCGGGTGATCGCAGACCAGCTGCCACTGCGCGGGCACGCAGAAGGCGGAGGTGGCCTGCTCGCGCTCCAGCGCGTCGAGGAATTCCCCGGCGTCGAACGCCCCGAGCGGGTGCAGCACCGTCTTGGCGCCGAGCTGGAAAGCCGGTGCGAGACTGCCGAGTCCGGCGATGTGGAACAGCGGCGAGGTGCACAGTCCGATCGAATCCGGTTCCAGCGCCAGCGCCCGGATGCAGGTCAGCGCTTGGGCGTTCATGTTCGCGTGGGTCAGCACCGCGCCCTTCGGGTTGCCCGTGGTGCCCGAGGTGTACATGATCAAGCTGGGGGTGTCTTCGGGGATGTCCAGCGGGATATGCGGTTCGCCGTCTTCGGCGAGCAAGTCGTCGAAGCCGACCACGCCCTCGCCGGACGCGCCGCCGATCACCACGCAGGTCTCCAGGGCGGGAGCCTGCGCGCGTACCGCAGTGGCCAGTGGTTGCAGCACGGTATCGCTGACGATCGCTTTGGCGCCGCTATCGCTGACGATGTAGGCGACTTCGGGCGGTGTGAGCCGGAAGTTGACCGGGACCGCGATCGCCCCGAGCGCGTTGATGCCGAAGACGGCTTCGAGGTATTCGGGGTAGTTCAGCGCGAGGATCAGCACCCGATCGCCGAATCCGACTCCCCGGCGCGCCAGCCCGTCGGCGAATTTCATTGATCGCTCGTGCAATTGGCGCCACGTGGTGTCCACGCCATGGAACCGCACCGCGACCGCGTCCGGGCGCATCTGCGCATGCACGGCGATCTGGTTGTTCCAGTGGTTGCGCCGCGACCTGAACGGCTCGGCGAGCGCTGCTGCCCCGGTGGTCATGCCACGAACTCCTCTCCGACCGCCGGATGTCCGGCGGCGACGGGCTGAATCCGGAGCAGAATAGCAACTAACTTAATTGTCCGACAAGGCATCCGTGGATGAATCGTTGTCAAGCGGTCGGAATTTGTATCCAGATGCCAAATACGCACATCTACCTGGTTGTTCAGGCACAATCCTGTCGCATCCAAGCACGGCATCGGTCAGAGCCAATCGTGCGAACCTCGGCTCACTTATGAGTTGAACACGAGGCGATCCTCATGTCACCATCGACACCAACGGGCGGACCGGCACGCCCGCCCGAGATAGAGGAGAAGCGCAATGCTGCGGACCAGGTTCACCGAGAAATTCGGGGTGGAGCATCCGATCGTGCAGGGCGGCATGATGTGGGTCGGGCGCGCCGAACTCGTCGCGGCCGTGGCCAACGCGGGCGGGCTCGGCTTCATCACCGCCCTGACCCAGCCGACCCCCGACGACCTGCGCCGCGAAATCGCCCGCACCAGGGAGCTCACCGACCAACCCTTCGGCGTGAACGTCACCATCCTGCCGTCGATCAATCCGCCGCCGTACGCGGAATACGTTCAGGCGATCATCGACAGCGGCGTGAAAATCGTCGAAACGGCGGGCAGCAATCCGGAACCGTTCCTGCCCTATTACAAGGACGCGGGCATCAAGGTGCTGCACAAGTGCACCAGCGTCCGGCATGCGCTGAAGGCGGAGCGGATCGGCGTGGACGGGGTGAGCATCGACGGCTTCGAATGCGCGGGCCATCCCGGTGAGGACGACGTCCCCGGTTTGGTGCTCATCCCCGCCGCGGCCCGTGAACTGAGCATTCCGATGATCGCCTCCGGCGGCATCGCCGACGCCCGCGGCCTGGTCGCGGCGCTCGCTCTCGGCGCGGACGGCGTCAATATGGGCACCCGATTCCTGTGCACGCAGGAGTCCTCGATCGATCAGAAGGTCAAGGAGCGGATCGTCGCCAACTCCGAGCGCGACACCCAGCTCATCTTCCGCACCATGCGCAATACCGCGCGCGTCGCGGACAACGAGATCAGTCGCAAGGTCGTCGAAATCGAGAAAGCGGGCGGCACTTTCGACGACGTGCGCGATCTGGTCGCGGGCGCACGCGGTCGGCGGGTGTTCGAGGAAGGCGACCTGGACGCGGGAATCTGGTCGGTCGGCTTGTGCCAGGGCCTGATCCACGACATCCCGACCTGCGCCGAACTGATCGGCCGAATGGTCACCGAGGCCGAGAAGCTGATCACCGCACGACTCGCCGAAACCGTGGTCGGCTGACCGGGTTACTTGCTCGCGCGGGCGGTGACGGCCTCGTAGTCGTGGCTGGCGATGAGTTCGATGTCGTCGGGCAGCGCGTGTAGGCGGTGGATGGTGGTGAAGGCGGCGTCGCGGTCGGAGTCGAAGAGTTTGCCCGGCATCGGCGCCTTTTCGCGGAGCAGGTCGACCTGCAGCTTGCTCCAGACGGCGTCGCCCGCGAACAGCACCCGGCTGCCGTCATCCACCGCCAGCAGCACGCCGATGCTGCCCGGCGTGTGGCCCGCGAGATCGACCAGCAGTACCGAACCGTCGCCGAACAGGTCTTTGCTGCGTGGGAAGGTGAGCACCGGTGGTCCGTCCAGCTCGAATCGGTCGAATGTACGTCCGCGCAGTGGCCCGCGCGCCACACCGGCCGGGGCGTGCGGACCGCCCATGGCCCAGTCGTATTCGGCCGCGGGCAACCGGACCTCGACCGCGGGAGGCAATTCCAGCAGGCCGGAGACGTGGTCCCAGTGCAGGTGGGTGGGCAGCACGAAATCGATCTCGGAACCGGCGATGTCGTGCGCGGCGAGCGCGTCGGACAGACCGAGCACCGGTTTGTCCGGCGCGACGAGCAGCGGGACCGGGAACGGCAACTCGGGCAGCACCCGGTCGTGCACGCCCGCGCACAGGGCGGGATCGACCAGGAACCGCGCCTTCGGATGCTCGACCAGGAACGCCGCCATCGACAGCGTCATCTCCCGCAGGCTGCGCACGCCCTCGGCCACGATGGTGGTCGGCGCCGACATGGTGGCTTGGTTCAGCACGGTGAGTCGCACCGCGGCGCTCGCGGTGGGCAGCGGACGCACCTCGAGATTCGCCAGCAGTGCGGTGTCGGGGCGGCGCGGGCGCAGTAGGCGGCCCGGCGTCGCCGCCAGCGCGGCACAGCAGCGCAGCAGAGTGGGCACGATCGGCGTGCGCTCGGCGCGGGTGGCGGCACCGCTGTCCGGTTCGGTCACCATGCCACCGTAAGGGATCGCCGTGGTTCGCGAAAGGCAGGGCATGCAGCGGAAACGCGGCTGCCTCGCCATCGCTCGGCCCGGCGCGGGCTTCGGACGGCTGCGCCTTCGATGCGACCTTGCTCCGGCCGATTTCTGCGGCATAATCGCGTGGGTACCGTTCTCTGTGGGTAGCAGTAGCCGGGAGACGGGGAGGGAGGACGCGATGCCGCCCAGTCTTCCGGACGGGCACAGTGGTGTGCAGGGGAACGACGGTTCGCTCGGCTACGGCCGGCGCACCGCGTTGACTTGCGCCGCCGTCACGGCCGTTGCGGACCTACTAGGGATCGACGCCGCCACGGTGTCGACCAGTTCGCCCTTTACCGATCTCGGCCTCAGTTCCACCCAGCTTGCGAGGCTGACCGCCCATCTCGAAGACGCTATGGGAGTCGAGGTTCCGCTGACCGCGATCTACGACCATCCAGACATCGAGCAGCTTGTCGAGTATCTCGCGATGCGATGAGCACCGCGCCTACGGACTCGATCGGCTCGCATACACCCGTCGCCATCATCGGCATCGGCTGCCGCCTGCCCGGAGCGGCGAGCGCTGCCGAATTCTGGCGGCTGTTACTCGACGGCCGGGATGCCACGTCCACACCGCCCGCCGGCCGCTTGGGCGCCCGGCGCGGCGGCTACCTCGACGATGTCGAGTCGTTCGACAACGACTGGTTCGCCATCTCCGAGCGGGAAGCCGCCGTCATGGACCCGCAGCAGCGGCTCGCGCTGGAGGTCGCGGTGGAGGCGCTCGACGACGCCGGAATCGGTTATCGCGCACGCGGATCCGACGCAGCAGTGGTATTCGGCGCGTCCGGGTACGACCACGGCATAGCAGTGCTCGGCCGGGAAGGTCACGACGCCCAGTACGCGGTGACCGGGTCGGCGCTCAGCATCATCGCCAACCGGTTGTCGTACGTGCTCGATCTGCACGGGCCGAGCCTGGTGCTCGACAGCGCGTGCTCGTCCTCACTCGCCGCGGTGGATCTCGCGGTCCGGTTGCTCGCCGACGGCACCGTCCCGTTCGCCATCGTCGGCGGCGTCAATCTGGTGCTATTGGAGCACACGTCGAACTACCTGGCCGAGAGCGGTTTCCTGTCGCCAGGCGGGCGCACGGCACCGTTCGACGCCGCCGCCGACGGCTATGCCCGCGGCGACGGCTGCGCGGTGGTCGTCCTGCAACGGACCGCCGACGCGCTGCGCGAGGGCAATCGGGTGTACGCGGAAATCATCGGGACAGCCGTCGGATCGGACGGACGCTCCAACGGCCTCTACGCACCGAACGGCCGCGCGCAGCAGGAGACACTGCGCACCGCGTGGTCGCGTGCCGGTAGTACGCCGCGCGGTGCTGGCTACATCGAATGTCACGGCACCGGAACGCCTTTGGGCGACGCCGTGGAGATCGGCGCGCTGGCCGCCGCGCTCGGCGAGGGCACCCAGCGCTCGAGCGAACGGTCGCACGTCGACACCCCGCAACCGAACCAACAGTCACGCACCGACACCCCGCAACCGAACCAACAGTCACGCACCGACACTCCGCGATCGAGCGACCGGTCGCGCACCGAGACTCAGCGACCGAACCAACAGTCACGCACCGACGCACCGCGACCGCTCGAGCAGTCGCGCACCGACACTCAGCGACCGAACCAACAGTCACGCATCGACGCACAGCGATCGAGCGACCGGTCGCGCATAGACGCGAACGATCCGATCTGGATCGGCTCGGTGAAGTCCAATATCGGACATCTGGAGGCGGCGGCCGGAGTCACCGGGCTGGTGAAGGCCGCCCTGTCCATCCATCACGGCGTGATCGCGCCGACGATCAACCTCCGCGCCGAACACCCGTTGCTGCACCTGGCCGAGCGTGGTCTGCGTGTGCCGACCGAGCCGGTGGACTGGAGTCACGTACCCGCACCGGAGCGCATGGCGGGCGTCAGCTCGTTCGGATTCGGTGGCACGAATGCGCACATCGCGGTGCGCGGTGTCGCCGCGCCACGGCAGGACCGGAGCGATCACTTCCCGGTAGTGCTGCCGCTGACTGCCCGCGACGACGTGGAGCTGCGCGAGCACGCGCTGCGGCTGGCCGACGAGCTGGATCGCGCCTGCCCGCCGCTGGGCGAGTTCGCCGCGGACACAACTCGATCGCTTCCCGAAACCACGCGAGCCGCGGTCCTGGCGCACGACCACCGGGACGCGGTACACCGGCTGCGTGCCTTCGGCCGCGGCGACGTCGGCACAGTGCTCGGCCCTATGCGGAACCGCCGCCCTGGCGGCCTGCTCTTGTTGTTCTCCGGTCAAGGTGGCCAGCATCCGAAGATGGGTCGTGCGCTGGCGGCGCGATATCCGGTCTTCGCCACCGCGCTCGCCGAAGCGACCGACGCGATCGTGGCGGCGGGTGGACCGCGAATCTGGACGCCGCGGCACGGTTTCGCTTTCGCTGCCACGGATGGCGCGCACGCTACCGAACTGGTCCAGCCCGCGCTGTTCGCGTTCCAAGTGGCAGTGGTGAAACTCTTGGCGGCGTTCGGCATTCGGCCCGATGCGGTGGCCGGGCATAGTCTCGGCGAGATCGCCGCCGCCACGGTCGGCGGCGCGCTGTCCCTGGCGGACGCGGCGCGCATTGTGGTGCTGCGCAGCGCGACCCTGGCCAATTTGGACGGCCACGGCGCGATGGCGGTGCTGGAGGCGGCCCCGGACGAAGCGACGAAACTGGTCGAGCCGATGCACCGGGAGGTGGGCATCGCCGCGGTCAACGGCCCCAGATCGGTAGTGGTGTCCGGCACGCCGCGCTATATCGACACGCTGGTGCGCCGAGCCACTCGCCGCAACATGTTCGCGCGTCGGCTCGCCGTCGACTTCGCCGCGCACGGCCCGCAGGTCGCCGCCGTGCTCCCGGCGTTCGTCGGGGCACTGAGCGAGATCACTCCGCTGGCGCCGCAGGTGCCGGTGTACTCGACGGCTCGGCGCGGCGCGAAGATCACCACAGCCGCCATGGACCGCGACTACTGGGCCGAGAATGCCGCGGGCACCGTGCAGTTGGCGGCGGCGATGGAACGCGCCGCCGAGGACGGCATCTCGACCGTGCTGGAGATCGGCCCGCATCCCGTACTCACCTCCGCCGTGCGGGAATACCCGGAGTTCCGTGAGGGCACGCATCCGGTGGCGCTGCGCGAGGACGAGGCAGACGGATTCCTCGCCGGTCTGGCCCGGCTGTACCTGGAGGGGCGGCCGGTCGACTGGTCGGCACTCGGCCCGTTCGGCGGCGCATTGCCCCGGCAGTGGCGCAAGCGGAGGTTCCCGCTCATGGTGTCGGGACCCGCGAACGGGCAGACCCCCGAATCCGCTTTTCGCACCGAGGATCTCACCGATCACGTGGTGCACGGCGACAGCACGGTGCCCGCCGTGTTCTGGCTGCGTAGGCTGCTGCACCTGGCCCGAACGACGGCCGGGACCAGCCGGCTCGCCGATTTCGTCGTGCACGAGAGAACCGATTCGAGAACGCTGCCCGAGGTCGTCTATCGCGGACCGGGAGCCGAGGAAAGCGTGCGGGCGGAGGTCACCGGCACCGAGACGCTGGCTTCGGCCCGGCCCGCCGGTGACCCCACACCCGCGGATATCGTCGCATGGATGCGGGTGGTCGACGCAAACCGGGCCGCCCGCCACCACATGCGGGTCATCGCCACCGGGACTTTCTACGAGGAACTGCGCCGCAGGCGACTGGAGTACGGACCGCGCTTCCGTGCGCTGCGCGGCATCGCGGCGGGCACCGGGCGGGCGCTCGGCCTGTTCGATGCCGCCGAATTGCACTGCACCGCAACGCTGGACGGGTGCCTGCAAGTGCTCGCCGCGGCACTGTTCGACGAGCTGCCCGCCGCGTCGATTCCGTTGCCGATCGGCATGGATTCCGCCTGGCTGTCGAACGAACCGAATCGCCATGTGCTCGAGGTGCACGCGTTGATCCGGGAGCGGACCGGCAACGGACTGGTGGGCGATGTCATCGCGACCGACCAGCACGGGGTGCCCTGTCTTGCCTTCTCCGGCGTGCACATTCGCTACGCCCAGCCCGGTGACGCGGACGAGCTCGGCGCACGGCGAACACCACGCGCCGAACAGGACGCGCCGTTCCGTCAAGAGGCGTGGATATCGTGCGATCCCCAGGCGCTGGGCCTCGGCGACGCGCCCACGGTCGGGCGGCGCGCGGTGGTGGTGGGCGCGTCCGAGCTCGCGGTCCGGCTCGCCAGGGCACTGGATGCCGGCTTGCCGACCGAACGAGTCGCGCGCGAACCGGACGATGCGGGTCCGCTCGTGACCGCCGTCCTCACCGGGCGCCGTGACGGCCGGACCGCCGTGGTGGTGGTCTGTCCCGCGGACGACAGCGCGAGCGATGCGCAGGCAGGCGTCGCATCGCTCGGGCGGGTTCTCGATCTGCTGCAACGGATCTCCACCGACAACTCCACCGCGTCCATGACCGTCGTGCTGCCGCGGCAGGATTCCGGCCCCGCACGGCACGACGCATCCGCCAACCGTTGCGCGGTCGAGCCCGCGGCGATCGCAGGCCTGGTGCGCTCGCTGCAGCTCGAGTCGGGCCGGACAGTGCGCCTGGTCTGGGCCGATGCCGACCCCAACAGCGTGCCGCTGCTCAGCCGTCTGGTGACCGCTGCCGACATTCCCGACGAGCTTCGCCTGTCCGCCGGTGAGGTCGCGGTCCGGCGTTTCATGCCGGCGCGAGAGCGGGCGCTGCCGATCGCGGGTATCGACACGAACGGAACCTATGTCGTCACCGGCGGGCTGGGGACGCTCGGCTCGGTCGCCGTCCGCTGGCTGCTCGACGCGGGAGCACGAGACGTGGTGGTGCTGACGCGCGCACCCCGCCCGGTGCCCGCGCTGCTCGACGGCTTGGAGGACCGCATTGTCGTGGTGCGCTGCGATGCGGCCGACCGGGACGATCTGGCGAACGCGCTCAGCGACATCCGGGCCTGGGGGGCGGCCATTCGCGGTGTCGTGCACGCCGCCGGTGCGCTGGAAGACGCCGCGTTCGACGCGGTCACGGCAAGTCAGCTGGCCAGGATGTGCGCCCCCAAAGCCACCGCGGCGAGCAATCTGATCGAGCTCACCGCGACCGACGCGACCGACTTCGTCCTGCTGTTCTCCTCGGCGACCGGCGCGCTCGGCGCACCCGGCCAAGCCGCCTACGCCGCGGCGAACGCGGCCATGGACGCCCTGGCTTCGCGCGACCCGGGCAGGCGCATTCTCAGCATCGGCTGGGGCCTGTGGTACTCCGGGCTCGCCGCTGCGGCCGGTGGGGCGAGCCACCTGCGACGCGCGGGCGTCGGGACATTCGATGTGCACCGAGGTAGCGCCGTGCTCTCCGGAGCCCTCCGCTACGAAGGCCCGTATCTGCTCGCGCTGGACTACACCCCGACCGCCGACACTTCACCGGTAGCCGGGCGACTGGCGAACCTTCTTGTGCCGGTTGTCGATTCAGCGCCCAGCCGAGACAGCGCACCGGGGCACCTGCGAACGCCGCCGGAACCCGCCGAGCCACTGACCACCACCATCCGCCGCGTGCTGGCGAGCACACTCGGCCTGCCCGCCGAGCACGTCGACCCTGCCGCCGACTTCAACGACCTCGGGCTCACTTCCCTGCTCGCCATCGAGATGCGCCGCAATCTGGAAGCCCGGCTGCGTGTTCGGATCGCGACCGCGGAGCTGTTCAAACACCCCACCATCACCGCACTCGGCGCCGCCCTGCTGGACCGGGTCGCTGCGAACAGCAGCGAGGCATCGTGACGGCGAGTGACCGCATACCAGGCAATACCCCCGCGGTCGAGGTAGCCCACTGGGCGGCCACCCAGCCGAATGAGCCCGCCTACACCGAACCGCGCTACCGCATGCAAGAACGTGTACCCGCCACGTCGAAAACCAGCGAGGCATCATGACCGCGAGCATCCACGTGCCAGGCAAACACTCGGGGTCGATGTAGCCCATGGGACAGCCATCCAACCAAACGAGCCCGCCTGCACCGAACCGCGCTACCGCATGCAAGAATGCGTGCCCGTCATGTTGAGAGCCAGCGAGGCATCGTGACCAGGATTGACCACGCGCCGGGCAATATTCTCGCAGCCCAGGTGGCCCACTGGGCGGCGACACGGCCGGACGAGCCCGCCTACACCGAACTGCGCTTCCGCCTGCAAGAACGCGTGCCCGTCACGGTGACCTACGCGGGCCTGCACGCCGCGGCAGGGGCGCTCGCCGCACGACTGCGGCGGGAGAGCGCGCCCGGCGACCGCGTCGCCATTCTGTGCGCCCACGGAATCGACTATGCGGTGGCCTTTCTTGCCTGTCTGTACAGCAATCGCATAGCGGTACCGCTGTTCCCCGCGGGTGGCACGCGCAACCGAGACCGCGTGCACGCGATCCTCGCCGACGCCCGCCCTACCATGACACTGCTCTCCGCCCACGACGAGATCACCGCCGTAACCCTCGGGCCGGCACTGGGGCGTGTACTCACCGTGCCGCCGGAACCGTCCGGGCCGATAGGGGATTCCCGCGAGCCAGCCGCGAATCCGCTCGTTTTGGCCACGCGCCCTGCTATGCACGCGGACGCGTTTCCAGCCATATCGGCAGCAGCTTCGGCCTCCCCGGGGCGGCCGCGTCGAGCCGGGCAACCGACAGACTCAGTCGCTGGATCAACACCACCGCTTGGCAGCATGCGCGCAGCCCCGCGGATTCCCGCTGCGGCGCAGACCCATGTGCCCGTGGTCGACCCCGTGTGCGGCGAGCTCGCATATCTGCAGTACACCTCCGGGTCGACCAAGTCCCCCGCCGGCGTTCGCGTCACGCATGAGAATCTCGCCGCGGCGCTGGCGCAGTTGCGGGACGCCGTGTTCACGGCCCGGGATCGGCCCATCGTGACCTGGCTACCGTTCTTTCACGACATGGGGCTGATCCTGGGTCTGGCGCTGCCGCTCTGGCTCGGCGTGCACGGCGTCACCCTGGCGCCGTCGGAGTTCGTGAAGCGGCCCATCCGGTGGCTGCGCGCGATCGCCGACTACCGCGCAGGCATCACGGGATGTCCCAATTTCGCCTTGACGCTCGCGGTGTCGGGCACGACGCCGCAGGAGCGGACCGGTCTCGACCTGTCCGGGCTGGACGTGTTGCTCAACGGTTCCGAACCGGTCCGCGCCGACGCGCTGAAGGAATTCACCAAGACCTTCGCCCCCTATGGCTTTCGCCACCACGCGCACACACCCGGCTTCGGCCTTGCCGAGGCCACGCTCACGGTCACCGTCTGCGATTCGCGCGAGGAACCGGTGTGGCACCACTTCGAACGGGCCGCGCTCGCCGAAGGTCGCGCGGTCGCGCTACCCGACAACGCGCGGCAGTCACAGCACGGCACGCCGCTCGTCGGCTGCGGCACACCTGCGGGACAGGCGGTATGTGTGGTCGATCCGGTCACCGGGTCGGCCCTGCCACCAGGGCGCGTCGGCGAGATCTGGGTAGCCGGAAACAACGTGTGCGACGGCTACTTCGGCAGGCCCGACGCTAGCGAGGAGACCTTCGGCGCCACGCTGCCCCACGACGACGTCCGCTGGCTGCGCACCGGCGACCTCGGCTTCCAGTATGAATGCCAGCTCTACATCGCCGGACGCCGCAAGGACGTCATCGTGGTCGACGGACGCAATCACTATCCCACCGACATCGAGACGACCGTGGAAGCATGCTCTCCGGATATCCGGCCGGGCCATGTGACGGCGTTCGGGCACGATGACGGCCGTCGGGAAGACCTGGTCGTGGTCGCCGAACTCGTCACCATCGGCGCGGCAGAACCCGCCGAACTCTCCGCACTGGCCCGTCGCATCCGCTCCGCGGTCGCGTCCACGCACGAGGTGATGCCCGCCGCGGTGATGCTCGTCGAACCGGGGCGGATTCCCAAGACCAGCAGCGGAAAGCTACGACGCGGAGAGTGCAGGGCTCGCTACGTAGCAGGCCACCTGCGCCCACTCGCGATGATCTGAGACCGGGACACCGGCCGCTGTCACACCGACATCACAAGCGAACTCGTCGCGGTGGACTCAGAGAATGCCTTCCGCGGAGATGTGGCCGGATGCTCCCGCTAGTGATCAGCCCGGCCCAGGAGACGGTCGGTCTCACGCCGCTCACGCTTGGTGGGACGCCCCGCACCGCGATCGCGACGGGGCATGCTCGCCACGACTTCCCGTGGCGGTGGCGGTGGACTGCGATCGATCAGACACTGCGCGGCGATCGGAGCGCCGACGCGCTTGGTGACGATTCGCTCCACGATGACAATGCGCTCGAGACCACCTGACCGGATGCGCACCTCGTCACCGGGGCGCACAGGCTGTGCGGGCTTGGCCGTCGAGCCGTTCACCCGCACGTGCCCGCCCCGGCATGCTTCCGCGGCAGCGGACCTGGTTTTGAACAGCCGAACGGCCCAGGTCCACGAATCGACGCGGGCCTGGGTCGCGCTGCTCTGGATGCCGGATTCGGCGCGGGCCACTCGTTAGACGATACGGCGTGCGGTAACCACCATGTCGGGGCGCAGCGGGGTGTAGGACACCGGCGTACCCGACTGGACCGCATTCAGAAGCTTGTTGTCGCCCGCGTAGATGCCGACGTGACCGCCGCCGTTGGTGACGACGATGTCGCCCGGCTGCAACTCGTGGTAGGCGACCGGCGCGCCGACGTGCGACTGCTCGAAGCTGGTGCGGGGGAGGTCGACGCCCGCCTGGCGGAACGCCCACTGGACGAGGCCGGAGCAGTCGAAGGCCCTGGGACCCGCGGCGCCCCAAGAGTAATTGGCGCCGACCTTGGTCCTGGCGGCGTCGAGGGCGATGTCACCCGGGGAGGTCGGCTGGGCGAACAGGCCCGGCATCATCGGCGCGAGACCAGGAAGCTGGGGAGCCACCTGCGCCTCGGGCGCGGGCGCAGGGGCGGCGGGAACGGCCGCGAGCGCCTGCTGGATCTGCTGATTGAGCTGCTGGACCGGCTGTTCCCATTCCTGCGGAACGTCGAAGTTACCGACGCCAGGAACGTTGATAGTCGCGGCCATGGCCGGAATCGCTGGCATGGCGCCGGTGGCGGCCACCGCACCCATGACAATCGCACCCTTGACGGAATTCGGAACCCGAGAATCCCGTTGCAAGCTGTGTTTACCCACCGAGCTACGTCTCCGATCTTGCTGCGCTCCCGCCGACCGAGTTCGGACCGGGAGAGCGGCCCGACCCAGAACGATCCTCCGAGTCCTCGGTACGACTGCCGAGACCGTGTGGCCCGACTGCCGTTTAGGCGGTAACTAGTGGCGCCGTTTCTCTTACGAAGCGACTGGTTCCACTAAGTCACGAGAAGATTACGGTGTTGGCGCGATGTTGTCCAGCGCACAGAGCTGCGTCTTTTCGATCACCGCGCGAACCCCTGGATAGCCGCGCGAAAAGCAGAGGGCTCGGATGGTCACAACCAGATCTCGACCGAACGCGCGAGATCACCGAATGGACATCCCAACCCGGATCCGCGGTGCCGCACTCAGGATCGGTCTCCGCGGATCACGCGCTCCAGTTCGTCGATCCGGCGCCGCGCGTCGGCCAGCTCCACCTCGAGCTTGCCGAGCGCCATCACCAGCGGACCGACCGCGAGGTCCGCGACCAACTGGGGATCGTCGTAACCGCGTTCGATCGCGACCAGGATGTTCGACCTGATGCGCTGGGCCACCGTGGCGCCCGCGGGAACATTCCACGACTCGACCACCTCGGCGGTGCCGGCCGGGGTTGGTTCGTCGGTCATGACCCTCCCTTCTCGCGTCAGCCCGGCGGGCCGACGGCGAGAGCAATAGTGCAATACGGACCGCTAAGGCTCTCTAGGACACGCCGTAGATGTGCCCAGATTATGTGGACCTGACGCGCTACGGTGTCGGGGCATGGACCCCGTGCGGAATCCGTATGCACCCGGAGCGGGACAGCGCCCACCCGAACTAGCCGGGCGCGACAAGCAACTCACCGCGTTCGACATCGTGCTCGAACGCGTCGCGCGTGGTCGCCCGGAACGCAGCGTCATGCTCACCGGCCTGCGCGGTGTCGGAAAGACGGTGCTGCTCAATCAGCTTCGCTCGGCCGCGATCTCACGCGGCTGGGGCACCGGCAAGATCGAGGCGCGACCGGATCAGGAACTGCGCCGGCCGCTGTCCTCGGCGCTGCACATGGCGGCGCGCGCGATCGCCATGTCGCACCGCAACCCGGAACGGGTGGACGACTTCCTCGGCATCCTCAAGGCTTTCGCCCTGCGGTCCACCGCGGACAAAGGCATGCGGGAGCGCTGGCAACCCGGCATCGATGTGCCCGCGGTGAGCGGGCGGGCCGATTCCGGCGACATCGAGATCGACCTGGTGGAGCTGCTGATCGAGGCGGCCGCGCTGGCCGGCGACATCGGCGTCGGCATCGCGATATTCATCGACGAGATGCAGGATCTCGGCCCCGCCGACATCTCCGCGATCTGCGGCGCCTGCCACGAATTGAGTCAGGACGCCGCGCCGCTGATCGTGGTCGGCGCGGGCCTGCCGCATTTGCCCGCGGTGCTGTCGGCCTCGAAGAGCTACTCCGAGCGACTGTTCAGTTATCACCGCATCGACCGGCTGGACCGGGAATCCGCGGACCAAGCGCTGATCGCGCCCGCGCAACGCGAGAACGTGAAGTTCACCGATGGTGCCCTGGATGCCCTATACCAAAAGGCCGATGGTTACCCCTATTTCGTGCAGGCTTACGGCAAAGCCGCCTGGGACCAGGCGCCGGAGAGCCCGATCACGGCCGAAGACGTCGAGGTCGCTTCTCCTGCCGCCGAGGAGGAGTTGGCGGTGGGGTTCTTCGGTTCTCGCTATGAGCGGGCAACGCCCGCTGAACGCGAGTACATGCGGGCCATGGCGGACTTGGCGGGCGATGACGGCCCGGTGGCGACCGCGGCGGTGGCCAACGAACTCGGCCGCAAGCCGGCCTCGCTGTCGCCCGCCCGCGACGGGCTGATCAAGAAGGGCCTCATCTACTCGGCCGAGCGCGGCACGATCGGCTTCACCGTGCCGCACTTCGGCCGCTATCTGCGCTCGGTCTGATCGCCGCCACCCGACAGCCAGTGAATACAGGGGTCGATTGCCCAGTATTCGCCCCTCTTACACGATCAATAGATTTTTGTAGATTTCTCTGCACCAAGAGCCCTACCGACGGGTAACAAAGTCTCCTACACTCGAATGTGATCCTGATCACGTCCGAGGGAGGACATCATGGCGAGAGCCGCGAAAGTCGACGCCACCGAAGAACAGGCCCGCGCACTGGTCGAGGAATCCCGCGAAACCACGTGGGCCAAGCCCTCATTCGCCAAGGAGATGTTTCTCGGACGGTTCCGGCTGGATCTGATCCACCCGTACCCGCAGCCCAGCCCCGAGGACGCCGCGCACAGCGAGGCGTTTCTGTCCCGGCTGCGGAAGCTGTGCGAGTCCATGGACGGATTGGTGATCGAAGCCGAGGGCCGGATTCCGGACGAGTACGTCAAGGGTATGGCCGAGCTCGGCTGCTTCGGCCTGAAGATACCGGAATCCTATGGCGGCCAAGGGCTTTCCCAGGTCGGCTACAACAAGGCACTGATGCTGGTCGGCTCGGCGCACCCGAGCCTCGGCGTCCTGCTCTCGGCACACCAGTCCATCGGCGTGCCCGAACCGCTGAAGCTGGCGGGCACCGCCGAGCAGAAGGCGGAGTTCCTGCCCCGCTGCGCGGCAGGTGCGGTCAGCGCGTTCCTGCTCACCGAGCCCGACGTCGGCTCCGATCCGGCCCGGATGGCCAGCACCGCGACGCCGACCGAGGACGGCGAGGCCTACATCCTGAACGGCGTCAAGCTGTGGACCACCAACGGCGTCGTCGCCGAGCTGCTGGTGGTGATGGCGCGGGTGCCCAAGAGCGAGGGGCATCGCGGCGGCATCTCGGCGTTCGTCGTGGAAGCGGACTCGCCGGGCATCACCGTGGAGCGGCGCAACGCGTTCATGGGTCTGCGCGGCATCGAGAACGGCCTGACCAGGATGCACGACGTCGTTGTGCCCAAGCGCAACCTGATCGGCCGCGAGGGCGACGGCCTCAAGATCGCGCTCACCACGCTCAACGCGGGCAGGCTCGCCATCCCCGCGATGTGCACCGCCGCCGCGAAGTGGTCGCTGAAGATCGCGCGGGAGTGGAGCGCACAGCGGGTGCAGTGGGGCAGGCCGGTCGGCGAGCACGCGGCGGTCGGCCAGAAGATCTCGTTCATCGCGGCCACTACCTTCGCGCTGGAGGCGTCGCTGGATCTGTCGGCCACCATGTGCGACGAGGCGCGCAACGACATCCGGATCGAGGCGGCGCTGGCCAAGCTGTGGGCAAGCGAGATGAGCTGTCAGATCGCCGACGAACTCGTGCAGATCCGCGGCGGCCGCGGTTACGAGACGGCGGCCTCGCTCGCCGCGAGGGGGGAGCGCGCGGTCCCCGCCGAGCAGTTGGTGCGCGATCTGCGGATCAACCGCATCTTCGAAGGCTCCAGCGAGATCATGCGGCTGCTGATCGCTCGGGAGATGGCCGATGCGCACATGGCGGCCGCCGGCGCTCTGGTGGACCGCAAGGCCGAGTTCAAGGAGAAGGCGAAGGCAGCGGTCGGCGCGACCGGCTTCTATGCGAAGTGGTTCCCGCAGCTGGCCGTCGGAGCGGGCACGGTACCGGCCGCCTACACCGAATTCGGTGTGCTGGCGCGTCATCTGCGGTTCGTCGAACGCAGTGCGCGCAAGCAGGCCAGGTCGCTGATGTACGCGATGGGCCGCTGGCAGGCCGGCCTGGAATACCGACAGAACTTCCTCGGCCGGATCGTCGACATCGGCGCGGAGCTGTTCGCCATGTCCGCGGCTTGTGTTCGTGCCCAGGCGCTGCGCACCGCGGGCGCGCCGGAGGCCAAGGCCGCCGAAGAGCTGGCGGACACCTTCTGCAGGCAGTCGCGGCTGCGCGTGCGCAAGCTGTTCGACGAGCTGTGGGAGAACACCGACGACGACGATCGCACCCTCACCCGCGGCGTGCTCGACGGCCGCTACCAGTGGCTGGAGGAGGGCGTGCTCGATCCGAGCGAGGGAACCGGGCCGTGGATCGCGGAGTGGCAGATGGGTCCGTCGACCGAGGCGAACCTGTTGCGCCCGTTCCTGTCCTCGACCCGCAGCAACGCGGAGGCGTGATCGCGCGGTAGACCGCCGTCACGGTCGGTAGCGCGGGGACCGACCGTGACGGCGCCGTCACTCAGGCACTATTCGGCAGTATCGGATTATCCGTAGAAACCCGCAGATTCTCCGATCGGCGAACGATCGGGGTATCTACCGAAATCTAGCGTCCGCCCAATTTTTTCGTATATTTTTCTGGCGAGCGCGGCCGCGACCACGGGATCGATCGGCAGCCTCGGTTGGGCAACGTGTCCATAACGGCAGGTATGGGGCGTTAACGACGCGGAAAATCCCACCGAAAACTGGACAAGAAGCGCAGACGAGGCTTCTCGCCCACAGGAGGGTGCCATGTCCACGACCATCGCCCGCCGAGCCGCGGATTACGACGGCCACCGCGTCACGGTGGCGGCCGCAGACGGTGTCCCTCTCGCGGTGCGCGTCTTCGGCGCCGACGACGCCCCCGCGACCGTGGTCTTCGTGCACGGCCACTGCCTGCGCAGCGAATCCTGGTCCTACCTGCGCGACCAACTGCTGCGGCAATGGCGGAACGACACCAGGATGGTGTTCTACGACCACCGCGGCCACGGTGAATCCGGCGCGGGACATCCGTCGACCTACACCATCGACCAGCTGGGGCACGACTTGGACACCGTGCTGCGGACGATCGCCCCGACCGGTCCGGTGATCCTGGTCGGCCACTCGATGGGCGCGATGGTCGTGCTCGCCTATGCCAGGCTCTACCCGGAAACCATCGGCACGCGGATCGCCGGCGTCGGACTGCTGGCGGGCGCGTCCAACGGCATCACCGAAGCCGGGCTGGCCCGCTTCCTGAACCGGCGCGCGGTGAGCTCGCTGCAGGCCGCCGTCACCCGCGCACCGCGCGTGCTGCAGACCTCCAAGCGGCTGACCCGCCGCCTGGTCGCGCCCATCCTGCGCGAGGCCAACTTCGGCACCGGGAAGGTGAACCCGCGGATGGCCGCGCTGGCCACGGCCATGCTGAACGACACCCCGCTACTGACCATGTGCAGCTTCCTGCACTCGTTGATCACCTTCGACGAGACGGCGACCCTGCACCGGCTCGGCACCATCCCCGCACTGGTGCTCGCGGGCTCGGCGGACATCCTCGTCCCGTTCGCCCATTCGGTGGCGCTGGCGTCCCAGCTGGCCGGTTCCGAGCTGGTGCGCCTGGAAGGGGCCGGACACAGCGTCATGCTGGAGCGGGCCGAAGAGGTGGCGCTGTCCATCGTCGGCCTGGTCGAACGCACCTTCGCCACGACGCGGACGACAGCCGACTACGCCGCCGCTGGCTGACCGTCAGGCAACCGGTGGGCAATCGCCGATTTCCGGCCAGGTACGAGCCAGATCCCGATTCTTTCGGTACTGTGTTGTAGATCACGTTGTGTGGTGGCTCACACAACTCGGTGTCGTGCGGTCCGAGGCAGACGGGCAAACCGTGCACTGACTACCGAGTTCGCATGTCCGCCAGGGAATACAGGAGGTATCGATGACACGCAGCGAATTTGCGGAACTACGCTACGCGGTCGGCCAGCTCCGGCAATCCATCGGCGTACTGCGCGACCAGTACGGCGACGCGAGCGCCGTGCGCCGGTTGGAGAACGACCTCGAGCGCCTGGTCATCGACGCCGACGAACTCGAGCAGTCACCGCCTCCCGAGGTACGGCGCCGGCCGCAGGACGTCATCTACGTTCCGGACAGCAAGTCCGACGAGGCCGCCTGGATGGGCGCGCAGGACGAGGGGCTCGGCTTCCACTCCCGTCCGCGGACCACATAGGACGCCGGCACCGATTTCGCGGGCCCAGAGATAACCGCAGTGGGTCCGCGACTCGGCGTGCGTGACGGATCGGTATGCCTGGGCGCTGTGCGCGGCGCCGGCCCGGTTCCCGAGTGGTTGCCCACCCGCCTTCGGTGCGGGTCGTGGCGCCGATCCGATCCGGATCGGATCGGCGAGCCGCCGCCGGGAAGACCACCCGTATAGAGACCGCCCTGTCGCGGAGCCGACCGGGGCAACTAGCTACCAAGCATCTCGCTCGGTCTGCGAGCACATGAGCTGGTCCAGGTCTGACACCATATGGACAGACCGGCGGGCCGATCTCCGCACAAGTCCACGTCCGGCTCGCTGCCCCCGGAACACACCTCAGGTACCGCCATCCGAGCGGGATTCCGTGCCGCGCGCGTGCGCTGAACCCGTTCCGGCTCAGTCGAGTTCGACCTGTTTGCGGCCCATTCACCGCATGCGGCCACGAGCCGATTCCGCCGTAGATGTGGCGCAAATCACTAGCATCTCGCCCGGCTCGTATTGCCGGGACCCTGGCCATGCCATAGCGGGGGTGTCGTATGGTGCTCAGCATCACATTCGATTGCGGAGGTAACGATGGCCACCCGCACACAAGATCAGCGAGGCATCCCAGTGAATGCCGCACCCACCGCCGCCCCGGACACGGGCACCGGCGTCTTCAACAGAACAAGAGCCAGGATCTCCGAACGCACGCTACGCACCGACCGATGGTGGATCCCGCCACTGTTCACGGTGCTCGGACTGGCCGCATTCGTCCTCTACGCGGGAATCAGATCGTATGTGCGCACGGCATATTGGGTTCCGGACTATCACTACCTGACCCCGTTCTACTCGCCGTGCCTGAGCACTTCGTGCGTCGAGGGTTCGAGCCATTTCGGCACCCCGTTCGGCGAGCTGCCCGCGATCCTGCCACTCGGGTTCGTGGCACTGCCTTTCCTGCTCGGCTTCCGGCTGACCTGCTACTACTACCGCAAGGCCTACTACCGCTCGGTGTGGTTCTCTCCTCCCGCCTGCGCCGTGGCCGAGCCGCACGCCAAGTACACCGGCGAGACCAGGATGCCGCTGATCATCCAGAACGCCCACCGCTACTTCTTCTATGTGGCCGTGGTGGTTTCGGTGATCAACACCTACGACGCCATCGTCGCGTTCCACGGCAAGACCGGCGGCTTCGGTTTCGGCCTCGGCAATATCGTGCTGCTGGGCAACGTGATCTTGCTCTGGGCCTATACCCTCTCCTGCCACTCGTGCAGGCACATCGCGGGCGGACGGCTCAAACACTTCTCCGCGCACCCGGTGCGCTACTGGTTCTGGACCCAGGTCTCCAAGCTCAACACCCGGCACATGGCGCTGGCCTGGACCACTCTCGGCACGCTCGTGCTGACCGACTTCTACGTCATGTTGGTTGCCAGCAACACGATTTCGGACCTGCGGTTCATCGACTGACCGCCTCACTGAGGAGTTCTCTGCATGGCAGAAGTGGAACGGCACAACTACGACGTCGTCGTGATCGGAGCGGGCGGCGCCGGACTGCGTGCGGTGATCGAGGCCAGGGAGCACGGGCTGTCCGTCGCGGTGGTGTGCAAGTCGCTGTTCGGTAAGGCGCACACCGTGATGGCCGAGGGCGGCTGCGCCGCCTCGATGGGCAACGCGAATGAAAAAGACAACTGGCAGGTCCATTTCAGGGACACGATGCGGGGCGGCAAGTTCCTGAACAACTGGCGCATGGCCGAACTGCATGCCCAGGAGGCACCCGAGCGGGTGTGGGAACTGGAATCCTATGGGGCCCTGTTCGATCGGACCGCCGATGGCCGGATCAGCCAGCGCAATTTCGGCGGCCACACCTACCCCCGGCTCGCCCACGTCGGCGACCGTACCGGCCTCGAGATCATCCGCACCATGCAGCAGAAGATCGTCGCGCTGCAACAGGAGGATTTCGCGGCGACCGGCGACTACGAGTCCCGGATCAAGGTGTTCGCCGAGTGCACCATCACCGAATTGCTCAAGGACGGCGACCGGATTTCCGGCGCGTTCGGCTACTGGCGCGAATCCGGCCGCTTCATCTTGTTCGAGACACCGGCGGTAGTCCTGGCGACCGGTGGCATCGGCAAGTCGTACAAGGTGACCTCGAACTCCTGGGAGTACACCGGCGACGGGCACGCGCTCGCGCTGCGCGCCGGAGCCACGCTGATCAACATGGAGTTCTTGCAATTCCACCCGACCGGCATGGTCTGGCCACCCAGCGTGAAGGGCATCCTGGTCACCGAGGGCGTGCGCGGTGACGGCGGGGTGTTGAAGAACACCGAGGGCAAGCGGTTCATGTTCGACTACATTCCGCCGGTCTTCAAGGGTCAGTACGCCGAGACCGAGGAGGAGGCCGATCAGTGGTTGCGCGACAACGATTCCGCGCGCCGCACCCCGGATCTGCTGCCGCGTGACGAGGTCGCGCGCGCGATCAACGAGGAGGTCAAGGCGGGCCGCGGCACCGAACACGGCGGCGTCTACCTCGATATCGCGTCCCGGATGCCCGCCGAGGAGATCGTGCGGCGGCTGCCGTCGATGCACCACCAGTTCAAAGAGCTCGCGGACGTCGACATCACCAAGGAGCCGATGGAGGTCGGGCCGACCTGTCACTACGTGATGGGCGGTGTCGAGGTCGATCCGGACACCGGCGCGGCCACGGTGCCCGGCCTGTTCGCCGCGGGCGAGTGTTCCGGCGGAATGCACGGCTCGAATCGGCTCGGCGGGAACTCACTGTCGGACCTGCTGGTATTCGGCCGCCGGGCCGGGCTCGGCGCCGCCTCTTACGTGGAGGGCCTCGCCGATCGGCCGTCGGTCTCCGAGAACGATGTCTCGAAGGCCGCGAAGGCCGCCTTGGCGCCCTTCGATCCCGCCACAGACGGCAACGGCGAGAACCCCTACACCTTGCACACCGATCTGCAACAGTCGATGAACGACCTGGTCGGCATCATCCGCAAGGAACACGAGGTGCGCGAGGCGATCGAGAAGCTCGCCGAGCTGCGCGATCGATTCCGGCACGTCACCGTGGAGGGGCACCGTCAGTTCAACCCGGGCTGGCATCTCGCGCTGGATATGCAGAACATGCTGCTGGTCAGTGAATGCGTGGCACATGCCGCGCTGCTGCGCACCGAGAGCCGCGGCGGGCACACCCGGGACGATCACCCGTCGATGGATCCGGACTGGCGCAACAGGCTGTTGGTCTGCGCGGTGGATCCCAGCACGGCAGGCGACGCGATTCCCGGCGTCACAGTGACGCGTAAGGATCAGGTTCCGATGCGTCCGGATCTGCTCGCCCTTTTCGATCTCGGCGAGCTCGAGAAGTACTACACCCCGGCGGAACTCGCCGGGCACCCGGCCGCTGCCGGGAATTCGACGGAGCGAGAGGCGTAACGATGGGTTACGACGCCAAATTCCGCGTATGGCGCGGCGATCTCGACGGTGGAGAACTGCACGACTACACCGTGCTGGTGAACGAGGGCGAGGTGGTGCTGGACATCATCCATCGGTTGCAGGCCACGCAGGCGCCCGACCTGGCCGTGCGCTGGAACTGCAAGGCAGGCAAGTGCGGTTCCTGTTCGGCGGAGGTGAACGGGCGTCCGCGCCTGCTGTGTATGACGCGGATGTCCACCTTCGCCGAGAACGAGGTGATCACGGTGACGCCGATGCGCACGTTCCCCGTGATCAAGGACTTGGTGACCGATGTGTCCTTCAACTATGAGAAGGCCAGGGAGATCCCGTCGTTCACGCCGCCCGCGGACCTGAAGCCGGGCGATTACCGGATGCAGCAGGTCGACGTGGAACGTTCGCAGGAGTTCCGCAAGTGCATCGAGTGCTTTCTGTGCCAGAACACCTGTCACGTGGTGCGCGACCACGAGGAGAACAAGAAGTCGTTCGCCGGACCGCGTTTCCTGATGCGGATCGCCGAGTTGGAGATGCATCCGCTGGATGTCGCCGACCGCAGTGACTTGGCGCAGGACGAGCAGGGGCTCGGCCTGTGCAATATCACCAAGTGCTGCACCGAGGTCTGCCCGGAGCACATCAAGATCACCGACAACGCGTTGATCCCGCTGAAGGAGCGGGTTGCCGACCGGAAGTACGATCCGCTGGTCTGGTTGGGCAACAAGCTGTTTCGTCGTTGATACGCCGCGGACGACCGGCCGGGGACAACCCCGGCCGGTCGGCGCACCCTATAGCATTGCCACTACACCGAGGGCCACAATCCAGACCAGCACGCCGACGAGCAACGCCGTCAGGACCGAGCTGGTGAGGATGAAAACACCGATCGCCGACACCGCGAACAGCAACGCGACGATCAGCCATTCCACCCAATCGCCCGGCCGCAGTTTCTTGTACCGGGGATGGGAACTCTTGAGCCCACGGTCCACGAACTTAGGGCTACCCGGAATCAACCCGGACAAACGTGGTTTCGTTGTCGAATCTGTGTCATTTCGTGATCTTCAAGTGCAGATTCGATCACTTCAGGCAGCTCTTCGGTCGCCGCCGGGCCGCACCGCTATTACTTCGGGCGATCGAACTCACCGTCGTGCACACCAGCGGTGAAAGCGGCCCATTCCCCCGGCGTGAAGACCAGCACCGGCCCGTCGGGCTCCTTCCCGTTGCGTAAACCCACATGCCCATCCGCGAGCAGAGCGACCTCCACGCTGTCGTTGCCCGAGCCTTCCCCGGCCTTTCGCCATACGGCGCCGGTCAGGTCGATGTTCGCGTTGCCTTGGATACTCATGATGTCCCCTCGCTAGCCGTCTGCGTCGCCGTGCGAGATCGTACCGCCGCCGCCGGCACTGTCCGGTGTACAACCGAGCAGATCGCCGGGCACGATGACTCCGACCGCGAAGCGATCCCCGGTCGCACACCCGGCGGGTGCCTTCACCGGCGGTGCCGCGCCGGGTCGGCCCAAGCACGGATGGCTGCGACCACTACCTGACCGGACGGGCGAAAATGGTTGCGCGGCGGGACGATCCAGCGGCGGATCGAGCCCACGGCCGCCGTCGGAGACGGCAACGCGATCGTCGATCCGGTGCGAGCGACCGACACATCCAGCCGGAACAGCTCGGCGAACAGCCGTGTATCGCTTTCGGGCAGGTCCGGCGTGATCAGGAACGTCCACCGGTTCGAGCGCGGATGCGCGAGGATCGGACCGAGTGGGACGCTCATACTCTGCATATGCGCCTTGACCGCTTGCCCCAAGCTGCTCGGCATCGTCAACGCCCACACCGATCCGGCGCGCATCACGATCCGGCCGAGTTCGGGAGGGTCGACGACGGCGGGCAGATCACACTCCCGCCGATAGAACTGGCATCTGGAGCGCGGTGTATCCCCGAGTGGCATCTGATCCACTGAACAACCCCCTGCTGCTGTGTGGTTCGACAATGAGCGCCGGCCATACCGAACCCTGACGGCAGCTCCGGACGATGCACCGGTGCGGGGATTACGGTGGTGGTTTCAAACGTGGCGCGGGTCACTCAAGTGTCCGTGGTACAGCGTGGGAGGAACCGATAAAGAATGGGCAAAACTGGGGAAAATGAAGAACGCCGGTATACAAAAGACCTGGCTCAGTGCCAGGTGTGGTCGGTGAGGGGAGTGCGGGGACCGAACTTCGGTTTGTGAAAGTGGCCGCTGATCTCCAGCAGGCGGATCGCCCGGTAGCGGTGCGGGCGTAGCGGTTCCAGGTATTCCACCATCGCGTCGTCGTCGATCGGGCGGCCGAGCAGGGTCCAACCGACCGTGGCGGCCAGGTTGTAGTCGCCGACCGACAGCGCGTCCGCGTCGCCGAAAGCCCGCTGCGCGATCTCGGCGGCGGTCCACACCCCGATGCCGGGAACGCTGCGCAGCATGCGCGCCGCCTCGGCCGGATCGACCCGCGCCGCACGCTCGAGCGAGTCGGCCACCCTGGCCGCGCGCACGATGGTCTGCGCCCGCTGCGGGCCGACGTTTGCCCGGTGGTAGGTCCAGGACGGAATCCGCCGCCAGGCATCGGCGTCCGGTGGCAGCCGCATTCCCTCGGGCGCGGGGCCGGGTGCGGGTTCGCCGAACTGCCGCACGAGTTTTCGCCACGACGCACGCGCTGAGATGCTGTGCACTTTCTGTTCCAGCACCGCGGGTACCAAGGCCTCGAACACCAAACCCGTACGCAGCATGCGCAGCCCAGGGAAACGACGGTGCGCGTCGACGAGCTTCGGATGATCCGGGGCGAAGGCCGAGACGTCCTCGTCCAAGCACAGCATGTACTCGAGACCGTCCAGGAACTCCGCCGCGCCGGGCCCCCAGGCGCGGGCCTGCACCGCGCGCGGACCAGACTGGGTCAATCGGTAGGTGACCGGCCCGGTCGGTAGGCGGGAGGCGTGCCAGTGCGCGCCGTCACCCGTCACCCGGTGACATGGGTCGCCGCCGCCGCGGCCGAGGGGAGCGAGGGTGCTCGCCAGATCGATCGGCCGCTCCGCCGTCACGGTCCGGTACGCTCCCGGCTCGGCCATCGCAATGCGCACGACATCATTCTGCCCCGGTGCGGTGCGCGCGTCGGGGTCTGCCTGGCGTGTAACGACGCCGATAGCCGGGCGATACTGATTTCAATCGGCAAATAGCTGGCAGTCGCCATGACGGAGGTTTCGATGATCACCAACGTGCTCAACTGGTTGCTCAACGCCTGGGGCAATGTTTCCGCAGGTAGCTCGGGTTACCAGATTCCGCCCGGCACCCTGCCGTTCGGCAGCTGAGCCGATTCACTGCCCCAAGAGAAATTGCGCGAGATGCCGGCCGCGTCGTCCGGCCAGGGCAGTGGCCTGGGTACGACAGGAGAAGCCGTCGGCGAGGATCACCGCGTTCTCGCCGGCGGCGCGCAGCGCGGGAAGCATGCCGTGCTCGGCCACCGCGACCGAAATATCGTAGTGGCCGGCCTGCATGCCGAAGTTTCCGGCGAGACCGCAGCATCCGGTGATTTCCGTTATCAGCACGCCCATGCTGGTTAATAGCTGGCGATCGGCCTCGAAGCCGAGAATCGCATGCTGATGACAATGCGGCTGGACCACCACCGATTGCCCTGTCCGGGCCGGCGGCCTCCAGCTCGGCTGCTCGGCCAGAAATTCGGCGAGGGTGCGCACCGCAGCGGCGATTGCGGCCGACCGGGGATCGTCGGGCAACAGTTCCGGCAGGTCGGCACGCAAGACCGCGGTGCAGGACGGTTCAAGTCCGACGACAATGCCGCCCGCGGCGACGTGTTCCGCCAGGGCGGCCACGGTGGCCCGCAGCCGTGCGCGCGCGCCGTCGAGCTGCCCCGTGCTGATCCAGGTGAGCCCACAGCAGACGCCGCGCTCGGGGATCCGGACCCGGTAGCCCAGAGCGGTGAGCAGCCGCGCCGCGGCCAGCGCGATCTCCGGATCGAAGGCGTTGGTGAAGGTGTCGACCCACAGCATCACGTCGCCGGAGCCGGTAACCGTGCCCGGTTCCTCGGGCGCGTAGGCCGACTCGGCCAGCAAGGCACCCTCGTCCAGATCACGCCAGATCCGGCGGAAAGTGCGCTCCGCCAACCGCGGAACGGTACGGCGCGGGTCGATTCCCGCTGCCCGCAAACCCATCCGACGCAGCGTGGCGCGACCAACCACCGCGTTGACCACGCGCGGCATCCGAGTCGCGACGGTCAGCCACCGAGGTAGCCAGCCCAGCGAGTAGTGATCGATCGGACGCGGCCTGCGACGGTACCGGCGGTACAGCGTCTCCGACTTGTAGGTGGCCATGTCCACCCCCGCCGGGCAGTCCGACCGGCACGCCCGGCACGACAGGCACAGATCGAGCGACTCGGCGACGGCCTCCGATGACCAGGGCAGCGCGCCGCGCACCACTTCCTGCAGGACCCGTGCCCGCCCACGCGTGCTGTCCTTCTCATCCCGGGTGGCCTGAAAGGACGGGCACATGAAACCGCCGTCGGCGCGGCACTTGCCGACGCCGACGCAACGATGGACCGCCACGCCGATATCGTCGTCGTCGCGCGGGAACGCGTAACCGTTCGACATCCGGACCGGGGGGAGCCCGGCTAGTCGCAGATCGGCGTCGACCGGACGCGGCGCGACGAGCACACCGGGATTCAGCAGGTCGCCGGGGTCGAACAGCGCCTTGTATCCGGCGAAGACGTCGAGTGCCGCAGGAGAGTACATCACCGAGAGCAGCTCCGAGCGCGCCCGGCCGTCGCCGTGCTCGCCGGAGAGCGAGCCGCCATGCCGGACGACCAGCTCCGCCGCGTCGAACAGGAAAGCGCGAAACCGCCTCGGCGCGTCGACGATCGGGAGATCGAGCCGGACGTGGATGCAGCCGTCGCCGATGTGCCCGTAGAGCAACCCGTCCACGCCGTGGTCGCGGGTCAGCGCGGCGAAATCGCGCAGGTAGGCGCCGAGCCGCTCGGGTGGGACGGCCGCGTCCTCCCAGCCGGGCCACGCCGGGCGGCCGTCCGGTGTGCGACCGGCCAGCCCCGCGCCGTCGGCACGAATCTGCCAGAGTGCGGCGGCGGTACCGGGATCGGTGACGATTCTGCTGTCGACCGCTCCCGCCGTCCGGCACAACCGCTGTGCGACGGCCGCCGCGTCGGCCGCCGTCGCACCGGCGGTCTCCACGAACAGCCATCCGCCACCCCTCGGCAGGTCCGGGACGAACCCCCGGTGCGCGCGGACCACATCGACCAGCCGCGCGTCGATGCCTTCGACCGCGATAGGCGCGCAAGCCATCACCGCGGCCACGTCATCGGCCGCGGTGGCGATGTCGGGGTAACCGAGCACCGTGAGCGCGGTCGCCGCTGGCAGCGCGACCAGCTCGACCGTGGCGTCCAGCAACAGGCCGCAGGTGCCCTCGCTACCGACGAACGCCTTGGCAGCCGACGCACCGCGCTCGGGTAGCAGATGCTCCAAGCCGTAACCGGACGCCTGCCGATCGAAGCGCCCGAGATCGGTGCGCAGTACCGCCAGATGCGCCCTGGTGAACTCCGGTAGGCCCGGGACCGCGGACAAATCCGCTGCCAGCGTGCGTTCGATGCCGGTGCCGTCCAGGATGCGCACTTCGCGCACGGTATCGGCGGTCCGGCCCCAGGCGACGGCCCGCGGCCCGCAGGCGTTGTTGCCGATCATGCCGCCGAGCGTGCAGCGACTCTGCGTCGAGGGATCGGGCCCGAAGCGCAGCCCGTGCGGACGAGCGGCGCGCTGCAGGTCCGACAGCACCACTCCCGGCTGCACCGTGACGACGCGCACGTCCGGATCGATCACCCCGATCCGGTTCATATGCCTGCTGAAATCGAGCACCAGCCCGGGGCCGATCGCGTTGCCCGCCACCGATGTTCCACCGCCGCGCGCGGTTACCGGAAGGCCGTGCTCACGCGCGAACCCCAGGGTGGCCGCAACGTCCTCGTCGGTGCGCGGGAAGACGACCGCGGCCGGGCGAACCCGGTAGTTCGACGCGTCCGAGGAGTACTCCGCGCGACGGCGCTCGGAGGTGTCGACCTCACCCCCGATCGCACCGCGCAGTGCCGCCATCCGGTTGTCGGTCACCTCGCCAGCCTAGGCTCTGCTGTTTTTGCAGCGCCTGCGGCGCTGCGTGTTCGCGGCCCCCTTGTGGCTCGCGTCCGAGCGACCGCCGCTTGTGACTTCGTCACTTGCGCGACGGTCACTCGGACGCGAGCCGGGCCGGGGCACATCTCCCTGACGGCGCAACCCATGTGCGCAGATCGCGGTAGTTCTGGAGCGGCACCGGTGACACCGCCCTGCTTGGTAGACGTTCGCCGTTGGCGGAATCGGGTTGGGACTGGAATCGACTTGTTCTCAACCTTTGTTGAGGTCCTAGTGTCGGTGACCAGGTGTTCGATGGGTGGGGAGCGAGAGGGAGCAGGAACGTGAGTATCGAGTCCGTGGCGTGGAGCCAGATGTATCGGCGGGCGAATGCGCCGCAGGAGGAGCGGCCATTCAGCCTGGCCACGGCCACGCGAATCCTGCGGTTCGCCGCACCGCACCGACGCCGGATAGGCGCATTCCTGCTGTTCAGCGTGATATCGGCACTGCTGGCGGTGGCCACGCCCGTCCTAGCTGGACGGGTAGTCAACGGCATCGTCGGCGGGGCCGCACCGAAGGTCGTTGTCATCCTCGCAATAGTGATCGGCAGTCTCGCCGTAGTCGATGCTGCGCTCGGGGTGATCATCCGGTGGTTGTCCTCCCGCATTGGTGAGGGGTTGATCCTCGACCTGCGCACCGCCGTGTTCGACCATGTGCAGAAGATGCCCGTCGCATTCTTCACCCGGACCCGCACCGGCGCGCTGGTCAGCCGATTGAACAGCGATGTCATCGGGGCGCAGCGCGCGTTCAGCGACACTCTCTCCGGCGTCGTGACAAATCTGGTGACCCTCGCGCTCACGCTCGGCGTCATGGTCAGCATCTCGTGGCAAATCACGTTGCTCGCGCTGGTACTCCTGCCCGTGTTCGTCCTCCCGGCGCGGCGCATGGGCAATCGACTCGCGACAATGCAACGGGAGGCGGCGGGCCTCAATGCAGCCATGAGCACCCAAATGACCGAGCGCTTCTCGGCGCCCGGCGCGACGCTGGTCAAGCTGTTCGGCCGTCCCGAACAGGAGTCCGACGAATTCGCGCTGCGCGCCCGCCGCGTGCGGGACATCGGGGTGCGCACCGCGATGCTGCAAACCGCGTTCGTCACCTCGCTCACGTTGGTGTCGGCACTGGCGATCGCCCTGGTCTACGGGCTCGGCGGCTGGTACGCACTGCGTGGGCAGCTCGACGCAGGCGCCGTTGTCGCCCTGTCGCTGCTGCTCACCAGGCTCTACACGCCGCTGACCGCGCTGGCCAGCGCCCGCATGGAAATCATGGCCGCGCTGGTGAGCTTCGAGCGGGTCTTCGAAGTGCTCGACCTGAAACCGCTGATCGAGGAAGCCCCCGGCGCGGTCGAGGTACCTGCGGGGCCGGTCGCGGTAGAACTGGACAACGTCACCTTCAGTTACCCGTCGGCGGACAAGGTGTCACTCGCCTCGCTCGAGGACGTTGCGACGCTGGACACCCGCGGCGGAGTCGAGGTCCTGCACAACGTGTCGTTCCGCGCCGAACCCGGACAGCTCGTCGCACTGGTCGGCTCCTCCGGTGCCGGGAAGTCCACCGTGGCTCAACTCGTTTCCCGGCTTTACGACGTGGACGGCGGCGCGGTGCGGCTGAACGGCACCGACGTGCGCGATCTGACCACCCGATCCCTGCGCGAAACGGTAGGACTCGTCACCCAGGATGGGCATCTTTTCCACACGTCGATCCGCGCGAATCTACTGCTGGCTCGGCCGGAGGCCACCGAGGACGAGCTGTGGGATGCCTTGCAGCGAGCACGATTGCGCAGTCTCGTCGATTCGCTGCCGGACGGGCTGGACACCGTGGTCGGCGAGCGCGGCTACCGCCTGTCCGGCGGTGAGCGCCAGCGTCTGACCATAGCCCGTCTGCTGCTGAAGCAGCCCCGTGTCGTCATCCTGGACGAGGCGACGGCGTCGCTGGACTCGACCTCGGAAGCCGCTGTGCAGGAGGCGCTTTCCGAAGCACTGGATGGCAGGACCGCATTGGTGATCGCACACCGCCTGTCCACGATCCGCGCCGCCGACCAGATCCTGGTGCTGGAGGACGGGCGAATCGTGGAGCGCGGCACGCACACCCAGCTGCTGGCCGCCGACGGCCGCTACGCGGAGTTGTACCGGACGCAGTTCGCCGACGAGCCCGTGACCGTCGCAGCGTGATCGCCACCGCGCAGCGCCACGACCACCGCTGACCCGCGCTCATCGCCGGGTCAGCGGTGCCGGGCTAGAGGGCGGACGGATTCGCGTAGCAGGTGATGTCGGTGTCCGGGAGTGTGCCCGCGCCGAAGTAGGCGTTGATCGCACTGTTCACACAGCTGCTGAGATCGGGCCGGAAAGTCATGTGGATGCGGACGTCCTGCAATGTGACCATCCGTGACTCGGAGAGATACTGATGCAGCCGGACGCCGTGGGCATAGGGTGTCCGCGGGTCTCCGCTCGCCTGCACGATGAGTGCGGGAACCGGGTTCCGGACGAGGGTGGGAGGTTCGACGGGCCGCGGCCAGAAGGCACATGGCTGGATATTGCCGGCCAGTGCGCCGAACACCGGTTGTGTGGCGCGGGTCTCTTCGATATTGCGCCAGTACCAGGTCGGATCGATCGGTGCGCCGACATCGCCGCAGGCGATCTGCGCCAGCGTCGAGTTCTCCTCGTCGCGCAGCGCCTGCACGATCGCGCGCAGCCGGGGCGTGCGGGATGTCGTCGGCGGACCGCCCGCGGCGTCGGCGAGCTCCCGCACGGTGGCCGCCAGCGGCTCGTTCAGCCGGAAATTGGTCAGCAGGGCGTGCAAGATGAACGGCAGCCAGTGATCGTTGATCGCGAATCCGTCGATGACGATCGGCTGACGCGCGGCGACCCGGACAAGGTTCTCGATCGTGGCACGGACCTGCTGCGGCGTCGCACCGAGCCGGAACTCGCCATCCCGGGCAGCTGCCCACCCGGCCCAGTCGTCCAGCGCGATCTCGTCGGCTGGACCCCAATCCTGCACCAGGCCCGTCCAATACCGGTCCGGATCGATCGCGCTGTCGAGCACGATTCGATCAATGCGCTCGGGGAACATCTGGGTGAGCACCGCACCGAGATAGGTGCCGTAGGACAAGCCGTAGAAGTTGATCGTTCGCTCGCCGAGCGCCGCGCGGACGACATCGATATCCCGCGCGGTGTTGCGCGTGGTGAACTGCCGCATCGTGATCGGATCACGAATCAGGCAGGACGCGGCCATGCCCGCCGACTGCACCGTGTCGTGGACGAATCCCAGCACATCCAGCCCGGCGGATCGCACCATCTCGCCGACCGGCCATCCGCACCGCGGACTACGGCCGGACGCGCCGACTCCGCGTGGGTCCATGCCGATCAGGTCGTGGCTCGCCAGCACCTCCGGTGACAACACGTCACCGAGCAGATCCACACTGTCCAGGCCCTGCCCGCCTGGACCGCCCGGATTGGACAGCAGAATGCCCCGGCGCCGCGCCGCGTCCACAGCCTTGACCCGTGAGATCGCCACGGTCATCGTGCGATCCTCGGGTTTGCTGTAGTCGAGTGGCACCAGCACATCCGCGCACTCGCCACCCGCCTTGTCCAGGTTCTCGATCCCGCAGGGCTTCCACTCGAGCCGCTGCTGATAGAACCGGTCCAACCCGGCGGGGTGTGCTTCGTCAACCGGCTCCGCATGGCTGTACGCGGGCACAGCCAGCAGCGTGGAGACCGCCAGTACCGATATCGACCGCCAGAACAGCTTCGCTGACAACAGACTTCGCCTCTCGACCGGAGCGAACATGCGGGATCGTTGCGCAGAGAACCGTATCGGATCAGGGCAGCGGCGGTGGCGACCCCTTCCCACTCGGGCAGAGCCCGGGCACCACGGTCACCTGGACCGGCGCCCGTCCAGCCCGTCCAGCACACGGTCCAGCCCATAGCGGAACTTCCGCTCGCGCCGCTGTTCCGGGTCCTGGTTCCAATCCTCTTGGACGCGCGGAAACTCGCGCGCCGCCTCTTCCGCGGCGGGCCGCAGCTCGGCAAGCCACTCCTGTTCGGTCTTCCCGCTGCGGACCAGCAGAGTCAGATACGCCGCCTCGGCGATGCCCATGCCGACCACGTAGCTGATCACGGTGCCGATGCCGTCGCTCGCCTCGTCGACGGGGAAGCCGCCCGCTTCGAACAACCCGACCATGCGGTCGTTGAGCCGCATCACGTTCGGGCCCAAGTACGACAGCCCGACCTGGCCGAGCGTCGAGGCCATCCACGGGTGTCGCAGGATCATCGCGCGCAGGATCATCGCGCACTCCTGCGTCGCCGTGCGCCACTGCGCCGGATCGCCGATCTCGGGAACGCTGATCTCGCCGTAGACCTCGTCGACCACCAGCTCGATCAGCTCGTCGCGATTGGTCACATGGCGGTAGAGCGAGGTGGCGCCCGCGTTCAGCCGGGCGCCGAGCTGGCGCATGCTCAGCGCCTCCATTCCCTCGGCGTCCAGCAGCGCCACCGCCTCGGCCACGATCTGTTCCCTGGTCAGAGCCGGTTGTTCGCGGCCGCGCCTTGGGCGCGTCCACACCGAACCCACCGGCTGTTTCTCGGCGGACATGCCCACTCCTTCCGTTCGCCGTCAGCATAACGCACGTCGTTCGCAGATGCGTACGTCATGCACCGTTAGCGCACAGTGTTCGCTTCGATGCGTTTCCTAGCCCTGACGATCAGAACTCGCCAGCGACGCCCAGTACCGTCCGGCCCGAGTGGGTTCCGTTCGTGATCGAGTGCAGCACCCGCTCTGCCTCGGTGACCGGAGCGTAGCTCTGCAGGGTCGAAAGATGCTGCGGGCGAAGCTCATTACCGAGCCTGGTCCACAGCTCGGCACGCCGCTCGATGGGCACGTTCACCGAATCGATGCCCAGCAGGGCGACCCCGCGCAGGATGAACGGCATCACCGTGGTCGGCAGCTCGGCCCCACCGGTGAGCCCGCTGACCGCAACAGCGCCGCCATAGCCGATCGCGCTGAGGATGTAGGCGAGGGAAGTACCGCCGACGCTGTCCACCGCCGCGGCCCAGCGGGCCTTGGTCAGCGGCCGCAGCTTGGCGCTCGGGTCCTCCGGCAGGCGGCCGATCACCTCATTGGCGCCGAGTTCGCTGAGCAAATCGTCCGCGTCGGTCTTGCCGGTCGAGGCGATGACCTCGAAGCCGAGGCGCGAGAGGATATCCACGCTGACGCTGCCTACGCCGCCGGTCGCGCCGGTGACCAGCACCGGGCCGTCGTCCGGGGTGAGTCCGCGATCCAGCAGGGCCTGCACACTCAGTGCCGCGGTGAAGCCGGCGGTGCCGATCGCCGCCGCCTCGCGCGGGCTCAGCCGGTCGAGCTTGACGATCCAGTCCGCCGGCACCCTGGCGTATTCGGCGAAACCGCCGTTGTGGGAGACACCGAGTCCGTAGCCGTGCGCGATCACCGGATCGCCGGGAGCGAAGTCGTCGACGGACGATTCGACCACCTCGCCCGCGAGATCGATGCCGGGCACGATCGGGTAGTCGCGGACCACGCCGCCACCCTTGGTGATCGCCAAACCGTCCTTGTAGTTCGCGCTCGAGTAGTGCACTTTGATCGTCACGTCGCCCGGTCCGAGGAATTCCTCGTCGACCTGCCGCCGGGTCAGTACGATCCCGCTCTCCGATTCCTGTGCCACCATCGCCCAGAACTCCATGCCGACGAGCATACGAGCGCCCGGACGGCTCCGGGCACTACTGCGGCACGAGTTCCAAGCGGACACCGAGCAGACGAACCGGCCGATCGAGCTCGAACCGGTCGACGATGCGCACCGCGGTCTCGGCGATCCGCGCGACGTCGATGGTCGGTTCAGGGAGCTTCTCCTGCTTGCTCCGGGTGTAGAAGGTGTTGGTGCGAACCGTCACGGACACCCGGGTGCCGATCCGGCCCGCGGCGGCCATCTCTTCGGCGACCTCGGTGGCCAGCCGCGCGACCTGGGCACGAATCTCGACCGGATCGGTCAGGTCGCGCGGAAATGTCTCGGATTTGCTGCGGCCTACGGGAATTCGCGGTTCGGTGGTGACCTCGGTGTCGCCCTTGCCATGTCCGAGCACCCAGAGATAGGGACCGGTGTTCGGACCGAACTCGGCGGCAAGCCGATGCCGGTCGGCCACCATCAGCTCGCCGACCGTCTGAATGCCGAGCTCGGCGAGGCGGGCGGCGATCCGATTGCCGATACCCCAGAGCGCGTTGGTCGGGCGGTGGGCCATCACATCGCTCCAGTTCGCGGCGGTGAGCCGGTAGACGCCCGCGGCGGCTCCGGCGCCTGCGGCCGGTTCGGCCGACGACTTGCCCGCAGACTTGGCGAACCCGGTGGCGAGCTTGGCGGTGAGCTTGTTATCGCCGATGCCGATCGAGCAGGTCAGTTCCAAACCGGCGATGGCGCTGCGAACCCGCTGTGCGAGGGCCTCGGGGTCGTCGGTGTCTGCGGCGAGGAACGCCTCGTCCCAGCCCCACACCTCGACCCGCCCGGGAAACGTCCGCAGCAATGACATCACCTCGTCGGAGGCGTCTTCGTAGGCTGCCATGTCCAAAGGCAGGAAAATGCCCTCGGGGCATTTGCGCTGCGCACTGCGCAGCGGCATCCCGGCCCGTACCCCGAACGCACGCGCCGGGTAGGACGCGCAGGTCACCACCTTGCGCGGTTCGGTCGGATCACCGTGCCCGCCGACGATGACCGGTAGCCCCCGCAGTTCCGGATGGCGGCGGAACTCCACCGCCGCCTGGAACTGGTCGAGGTCGACGTGCAACAGCCATCTGGCCACATGGTCGTTCTTACCGCAGCCCTCCGACACGCTGCCGGAATTCCGCCGAACCGGACCGCCTTGTGCGGTGTCGAAAACAGAACTAAATTCTGTATGTGAAGATTCGAGATCGGTTGCTGCTGGCGGCCGAGCGGCAGTTCGCCGAGCGGGGCGCGCTGGACGCAACGCTGACGCAGATCCGCGACGCCGCGGGCGCCAGCGTCGGGGCGCTCTACCACCACTTCCCGGACAAGGCCGACCTGTACCGGCAGGTGTGGGCCAACGCGCTCGCGGACTACCAGGAACACTTTTGGGCGGTGGTCGGCGACAGCGCCAACGCCTATGAAGGGATCACCGCCGGAGTGCGCGAGCACCTGCGCTGGGTGAGCGAGAACCAGTACCGGGCAATGGTGCTCACCTCGGCGCGGCCACCTGGGGTACGGGAGAGCGAGAGCAATCGTCGTTTCATGAGCGACACCGCACGCTGGTGGCGCACGCATGCCGGATACGGGGTGGTCCGTGATCTCCCGCTGGACTTGGTCTACGCATTGTGGTTGGGACCAGCGCAGGAGTACACGCGGCAGTGGCTCGGCGGCGAAATGCGCATCTCACCGACCGAAGTCGCAAGCGAACTCGCCGACGCCGCCTGGATCACTCTCGTCGCCGACCGCACCCGAACCCCCGACGGAAAGGTTTTCGAATGACCGCCCCCACGCTGGACATCGACAGCGCGCGAAAGATACTCGACGCACAGCCGTTCGCCACCCTGGTCGGCACCGAGATCACCGCGTTCGGCGATGGCGCCGCTACCTTGGTCATCCGCATCCGTCCCGAACTCGGACAGCAATTCGGCTTCGTGCACGGCGGCGTGCTCGCCTACGCGGCCGACAACGCGCTCACCTTCGCAGCGGGAACAGTCCTCGGGCCGAACGTGCTCACCGGCGGTTTCACCGTCACCTACCTGCGGCCTGCCGCGGGAACACGGTTGCGTGCCGAGGCAACCGTCACGGGCTCGACCCGGCGACAGGCCGTGGTGCACTGCGAGATCTACGCCGAGAGCCCGGACCGCGAACCCGCGCTCTGCGCGGTGGCACAGGGTACTACGCGAACCGTGGAACGAGACCTGGGAGCGTGAGTCCACGCTATCGGCCGCGACACCACAAGGCCGGGCACGGAAGGTTTTCCATGCCCGGCCCTTGGCGCAGCTCAGGCGGTGGCGGCGAGGGTCATGCCATCGAGCGCCGGTTCGGTGACCGGCTCGATGGCGTAGGCGAGGATGTCGGCTACGTCGGCGACAGGGCGGACATCCAGCGCGGCAAGAACTTCCTCGGGGACGTCGTCGAGGTCCGGCTCGTTGCGCGCCGGGATGAACACCGTCTTCAAGCCGGACCGCTGGGCGGCGAGCAGCTTCTGCTTCACACCACCGATCGGCAGCACCCGGCCGTTCAGCGTGACCTCCCCGGTCATGCCGACATCCGAGCGCACCTGGCGACCCAGCGCCAGCGAGACCAGAGCCGTGACCATGGTGACGCCCGCGGACGGGCCGTCCTTGGGCACCGCGCCCGCCGGGAAGTGGATGTGGATATTGCGATCCAGCACCGACGGCTCGATGCCGATCTCCTCCAGGTGCGAGCGCACGTAGGTCAGCGCGATCTGCGCGGATTCCTTCATGACGTCGCCGAGCTGGCCGGTGAGGGTCAGCGAGCGCTCACCCTCGGCGGCGTTGGCCTCGATGTAGAGGACATCGCCACCGGCCCCGGTCACGGCGAGACCGGTCGCCACACCCGGGACCGCGGTGCGTTCCACCGAGTCGGGGGTGAAGCGCGGGCGGCCGAGGTAGTCCTTCAAGTCGCCCAGACCGATCGTCAGGGCGTCCTGCACCAGTTTCTCGTAGCCCAGCTCCGCGTCGTAACCCGATGCGGCAGGGGCGGTTGCACGCTCCGACAGCCGAGTCGCCGCCTTGCGCAACGCCTTCGCGATCAGCCGCTCCATCTGCCGCACTCCGGCTTCCCTGGTGTAGTTGGCCGCGATCTCGCGCAGCGCCTCCTCGGTGACGGTCACCTCGTCGGCGGTGAGCGCGTTGCGCTCCAGTTGCCGCGGCACCAGGAAGTCGCGGGCGATCGCCACCTTGTCGTCCTCGGTGTAGCCGTCGACGGTGATCAGCTCCATCCGGTCCAGCAGCGGTCCGGGGATGGTCTCCATGACGTTCGCCGTGGCGATGAACAGCACGTCCGACAGGTCGAGGTCCAGATCGAGGTAGTGGTCGCGGAAGGTGTGGTTCTGCGCCGGGTCCAGCACTTCGAGCAGGGCGGCGGCCGGATCGCCACGGAAGTCCGAGCCGACCTTGTCGATCTCGTCCAGCAGGACGACCGGGTTCATCGAACCGGCCTCTTTCATAGCGCGCACGATGCGACCGGGCAGTGCGCCGACGTAGGTGCGCCGGTGACCGCGGATCTCGGCCTCGTCGCGCACGCCGCCCAGGGCGACGCGAACGAACTTGCGCCCCAAGGCGCGCGCGACGGACTCACCGAGCGAGGTCTTGCCCACACCGGGCGGGCCGACCAGCACCAGCACCGCACCGGAACCACGTCCACCGACGACCTCCAGGCCACGGGCGGCACGGCGGGCCCGCACGGCCAGGTACTCGACCATGCGGTCTTTGACCTCGTCCAAGCCGTGGTGATCGGCGTCCAAGACCGCGCGGGCAGCCGAGACATCGGTGCTGTCGGTGGTTTTCACCGTCCACGGGAGTTCCAGCACGGTATCCAGCCAGGTCCGGATCCAGCCGGATTCCGGGCTTTGATCGCTGGCCCGCTCCAGCCTGCCGACCTCGCGCAGCGCCGCCTCCCGCACGGTGTCGGGCAGTCCGGCCTGCTCGACGCGGGCGCGGTAGTCGTCGGCGCCGTCGGGTTCGTCCTCGCCGAGTTCCTTGCGGATGGCGTTGAGCTGCTGGCGCAGCAGGAACTCGCGCTGGCTCTTCTCCATCCCCTCGCGGACGTCTTCGCTGATCTTCTCGGTGATCTCGGCCTCGGCAATGTGCTCCTTGGTCCACTCGATCAGGGTGCTCAGCCGCTTGGTCACATCCGGCGTTTCCAGCAGCTCCCGCTTCTGCTCGAAGGTCAGGTACGGCGCGTAACCCGCGGTGTCGGCGATCGCCGACGGCTCGGTGAGCTGATTGACCGCGTCGATGATCTGCCACGCCTCGCGGCGCTGGAGCACCGAGACGACCAGCTTCTTGTACTCGGCGGCCAGCTCCTTGGTCCGGCCGTCCGGTGTGGGTGTCTCGACCGGTTCGGCCTCCACCCACAGCGCGGCGCCCGGTCCGGTGACCCCGTGTCCGATCTTGGCGCGCCGCTCGGCCTTCAGGACGGCCGCAGGGGCTCCGCCGCGCATCCGGCCGACCTGTTCGATGGTCGCGACCACACCGTAGGTGGCGTAGCCCTCGGTCAGCCGGGGGGCGAGCAGCACGGAGTCCTTCTTGGCCGCCCGGGCGGCATCGATCGCAGCCTGCGCGGACTCGTCCAGTTCGATGGGCACGACCATGCCCGGCAGCACGATCGGATCGGTCAGGAACAGCACCGGCAGGTTCTGTGGTGTAGTCACGTCTTCGACCCTTCCAAAAGTTGAGCGTTGCCTACTCAACCCGGGGGTCTTCGCGTTTGTTCCACGCCGCTCGTGTCGTTCGCTGACGGCGAATTCTCCGCCCAGGGGCCTCGTTGACACTCCGTCCAAGACAATGAGAACGTGGGGGCCTTGGTATCTCATACCGGCGGTACCGCCGGCTCGGCCTAGGGAGTCCCATCGATGTCGTCGCTCGCCGCTGGCGTGTTCATCGACTGGGAAGGGTTGACCGGGCAGTCGAAGTTCGTGGTCGACCTGGTCACGTTTCCGGTCTTCAGTGCGCTGGCCGGGTGGCTGACCAACTGGACCGGCGTACTGATGCTGTTCTGGCCGATCCAGTTTCGCGGTGTTCGCATCCCCGGCCTGCAGGTGCTCTATCCATACTTTCCGCGCCGGGTCCAGGTACTGCCGACCTTTTCCGGCGACGGCCGCCGCCTCGGATTCCAGGGCTTCATTCCGGCGCGCGCGGAGAAGATGGCCAGTATCTGCGTGGACAAGGCGCTGATGCGGATCGGCAGTCCCAAGGACTTCATCCACGAACTCGATCTGGACGGTATCGCCGACTACACCGCGATGCTCGCCCGCCAACAGGTGCGGCCGCTGGTCGACGAACTGATGTACCGGGAGAACCGCGACCTGTGGCGCACGGTGCCGCGCGCCGCCAAGCAGTTGATCTACCAGCGGGTGGATCGGGAACTGCCCGCGCTGTCGCGCCGCGCGTTCGCCTCACTCGGCGACAACGTGGACCAACTGATCGACATCAAGAGCTTCGTCATCCGCTACCTGCGGGAAAACCCGGCCATCCTGAAGGACCTGACCACCACCATCGCGGCGCCGGAGTTGCGCTTCATGGTGCGCATCGGATTGCTCGGCGCGCCATTCGGTTTGCTGCTGGCCTTGTATATGCATGTGCACCAGCGCATTCCCGTATTCGGCTTGGTGCCGGGCTGGGTGATCGTACTGCTCGCCTCGGCGGCGATCGGCGTGATCGTGAACGTCATCGCCGTGAAGATGGTGTTCGAGCCGGGCGACCCACAACCGAGGTACAAGTACCTGTGGAAGCAAGCGCTGCTGGCGAAGCGGCAGCCGCAGGCGGCGACCGACCTCGCGCACATCCTGGCCTATCAGGTGCTGACCCTGCCCAATCTGTCGAAAGAGCTGCTCGACGGCCCGAACGGGGACAAGACCAGGCAGTTGCTGGAGCATGTGATCGCCGACGAGATCCATCGCCAGCTCGGACCGACCACCACGCTGGTGCGCGCGGCACTGGGACGCCGCCAGTTCGTCAACCTCTCAGTGGGCGCGGCGGGAGCCGCGGTCGGCTTGGCGCCCAGTCTGGTGGAAGACGAGGAGTTCACCCTCGAACAGGCCAAGACCATCGACGATTTCGCGGCGCGCAAACTCCGGCGGCTGACGCCGGGCGAGTTCATGGAGATGTTCTACGCGTCCGTCGAGCAGGACGCCTGGCTGCTGTACCTGCACGGGGCGGTGCTCGGACTTGTCGTCGGCGCCTCCCACCTGGTCGTTTTCGGCTGGTAAGGCGTACCCCCGGCAAATATAAAACAAGCATGCTTGCCTTTTTCTATTGCCGCTGCGATGCTGGACAATAACGGCACACATGGTGGTGTGCCCGGGAGGGCAAGGAAACGTATGGCTGACCTCGACGCGCTGCTCGGCGATCTCGCCGAAGAATGCGCGGAACTGGAACGACTCGTCGGCCCCCTGGCTCCGCAGGAATGGGCGCGTGCGACCCCCGCAACCGGCTGGACCATCGCCCATCAGATCGGCCATCTGGCATGGACCGACGAAATCGCGACGATCGCGGCAGCGGACCCCGAGACCTTCCAGCGTCTGGTGACCGAGGCCGGGCCGCGTGCGCTCACCTTCGTCGATGAAGCGGCCGAGAAGGCCGCGACCGAGCCACCCGCCGACTTGCTCGACCGGTGGCGGCGTGGACGCGCCTCCCTCGCCGCGGCACTGCGCGCGGTGCCCGCGGGTGTCAAAGTGCCGTGGTTCGGGCCGCCGATGAGCGCGGCCTCGATGACCACCGCCCGCATCATGGAGACATTCGCACACGGGCAGGACGTGGCCGATGGGCTCGGCGTGCGCAGGACGCCCACCGCGCGGCTGCGCACCGTGGCCCATATCGGCGTGCGCACCAGGAACTTCGCCTACACGGTGCACGGAAAGACCCCGCCCGCAGCGGAATTCCGAGTCGAGCTGACGGCGCCGGACGGCACGATCTGGTCCTGGGGCCCCGACGATGCGGCACAGCGGGTGACCGGACCCGCGCTCGACTTCTGCCTCCTCGTGACGCAGCGCCGCCATCGGGACGACCTTGCGATCGAGCCGCACGGCGACGACGCCGCGGAATGGCTCACTATCGCACAGGCTTTCGCGGGGCCGACGGGCGAGGGAAGGGCAGCGGGCCAGTTCGCCTGACCCGCCGCCCCCGACCCGATCCGAAGAGTAAGGAGCGGGCGAGCGCCACACTTGGGTGCGCCTTGTTCGTGTCGACGGCCGGACGCCGTTGGCCGGAGGTGTCTCGATGTGGCAGTCGAGAATGGCGCTCGCCTGCTACACGGGTGTTTACCCGCTCGTGCACTGCCGGAAACATAAACGCCCCCAGCAGGGCACCATCGTGGAAACACCGCTTACCCTGCTCGACAATGAGCGAGCGAACCAGCGACACAGCCGCGATCATGCCGGAGCCGAGCGGGACCGAGGCGCGGGGATGACCACCTATGACTTCTGCGTCATCGGCGGCGGCATCGTCGGCGTCGCGACCGCGCACCAGATCCTCGCGCGCCACCCCGGTGCGAGCCTGGTGCTGCTGGAGAAGGCGTCCGAGCTTGCCACCCACCAGACGGGTCACAACAGCGGCGTCATCCATTCCGGCATCTACTATCCGCCGGACAGCCTGAAGGCCACGCTGTGCCGCCGTGGCGCCCGCTGGACCAAGGAGTTCGCTGCGGCACATGACATTCCGTACCGAGTCTGCGGCAAGTTGCTGGTGGCCACCGACGACGCCGAATACGCACGCATGCTCGCGCTGCACGAACGGTCGATCACCAACGGGGTGGCCGTCGAACTGATCGACGCCGCGGGACTCGCTCGACGTGAACCGCGGATCACCGGTGTCGGCGCGTTGTTCGTCCCAGACACGGGGATCATCGACTTCACCCGGGTGACGACCGCGCTCGCCGACGAAGTTCGCACAGCAGGTGGCGAATTCGTGCTCGGCGCCGAGATCACCACGCTCTCCGAGACGTCGGACGCGGTGACCGCCGCAGGCCCGACCGGCTCCTGGTCAGCGCGCCGCTTGGTGGTCTGCGCGGGTTTGCAGGCCGATCGGATGGCACGAGCGGCCGGGCTGCGCACGGACTTTCGCATCGTTCCGTTCCGAGGCGAGTACTACCAGCTGCCGCAGGAACGAGCCGGGCTGGTCCGCACACTGATCTACCCCATTCCGGATCCCGAGTTGCCCTTCCTCGGGGTGCATTTGAGCCCGACGATCGACGGTGCGCTGACCGTCGGCCCGAACGCGGTGCTCGGATTGGCCAGAGAGGGCTACCGCAAGGGCAGCTTCGATGCCAGGGACGCACGAGAGATACTCGGATTTCCCGGATTTCACCGGGTCGCCAGGGCGAACGTGCGGACCGGGCTGCGGGAACTGCGCGACTCGCTGTTCAAACGCGGATACCTGGCGCAGTGCCGCCGCTACTGTCCGGAGCTGACGCTCGCCGATCTGCTTCCACGCGAGGCCGGCATTCGCGCGCAGGCGGTGTTGCGAGACGGAACCCTGGTGCACGACTTCATGATCGAGCGGACCGAGCGCTCGATTCACCTGCTCAACGCGCCCTCACCCGCGGCGACCTCGGCCATGCCGATCGCGGAGCACATCGTCGACCAACTCTGAGCGCCGCCGAAAGACGCCAAGACAAACCGGCCGGTCGCAATCTGGCAATGCGGCACACCAAAATTTCACAGAGGCCTCGAATAAAGAGGAGAGCTGTAGTACTTTTGACGCCAGTCGTGAACAGGGAGGGCCTATGGGCCACATCAAGTACGCGAGTGACGTCGGAGCGCCCGTCGAGGTCGCCTTCAACTACACGGAGAACCACCTATTCGTGCCGGACTGGATGTTCGGCGTCGCGAAATTCGTACCGACCGGCGAAGCGGACCGCGGACTCGGCGCGGTCTTCGCGACCAGCGCCCGCCTCGCACTCTGGCGACCGCATGTGACCTGCGAGATCACCGAATACCGCCGCAACGCGGTGATCGGGTATACGCTTCGTGGACGCTTGTCCGGAACCCTGACGCTGCGCTTCGACCCGCTCGGCTACGGGCGGTCGGTGCTGACCTCCGAGGCGGCATACGGCGGGCCGCGTGGCCCGGTAGGACGCCTGGTGGACGCTGCGGTCAGATCGGCGCTGCGGCGTACCGAATCCCGGTTACGGAGGGAGATAGAGGAATTCCACGGTACCGATCTTGTCGGTCGGATTGCGTAGGGTGCCAGCCATGATCATCGTGAGCACCGACGGATCCTGCCTGCGCAATCCCGGCGGCGCCATCGGCTGGGCTTGGGTCAATCATCAGGGCTCCTCGGCAAGTGGGGGAGCCGCGTCCGGAACCAACCAGGTCGCGGAATTGCGCGCGGTGCTGGAGGCGATCCTCGCCCATCCCGGTTCCGAACCCCTTCTCATCGAAAGCGATTCGCTCTACGCGATCAAGTGCGCCTCGGAGTGGGTGTCGGGCTGGCGGCTCAATGGATGGCGGACGTCCACCGGCGGCGCGGTGAAGAATGTCGAACTCGTCCAGCAGATCGATCGAGCCATCGCGAGCAGGCCCGGCCCGGTCCGATTCCGGTGGGTGCGAGGACATGTCGGCAACTATTTCAATGAGCAGGCCGACGCGCTGGCCGGCGAAGCGGCTCGGCAGGCTGCGGTCACCGCGGCTGTCGCCGAGGCGAACACCGTGGAAATGCCCGCGGTGACTGTGGAGGAAGCGTCGACGGCGCCGGAAGCGCCGAAGGACAAGGCCGCGGGGAAGGCGGCCGCGCCGTCGGCGCCACAAGCATTGACACTGTTCTGATCCGCTCGCGCGGGCACGGGAGTCTGCCCGAATGACCTCCGGCGGTGGTGGCTCGGCCCACCGCCGGAGGCGCTCGGCTAGTTACCCGGCTGCGGCCCGGGCTGCGGGGACGGCGCGGGCTGCGGAGCACCGCCCGGCGCAGGCGCACCAGGCAGGCCCGTACCGGCGCCCTTCAGCATCGGCGAGTCGAGCTTCTCGACCAGCCACTTGTCGCCCGACTTCTGCAGCTGGGCGATCACGACCACGAACTGCCGCTCCGGGGTGGCCTGGGTGAAGTTGGTCCGATACTGCGTGAGGGTCACCAGCACCTTCGCCGAGGTCTTGTCGCCGGACTGGTAGCCGCACTGCACGTCGTCGGCCCACGACTTGACCTGCGCTTGCACCATCGCGTCCTTGAGCGCCTTGGTCGCATCGTCGAACTCTTTCAGGAACTCCCCGGTCGATCCGGCCTTCACGGTGGTGAAGTAGTCGTCCAAGTTCTTCGAGTAGTCGTAGACCGAGACGTCCTTGCCGAACTCGCAGGCGGCGCTGGTCGAATCGCGAATCGCGTCGAGCTTGTCACCGCGGTCCTTACCCTGCAGGAAGAACACGACGAGCGCGGTGATCGCCGCGACCGCCAGCACACCCGCCGCAAACGCGGCCACCAGCGGAAGCGATGCGGACTTTCCGGACGCGTCCGCCTTGGGAGCGTCTTTCGCCGCCGCCTTCTTCTCCGTTTCGGTCTTGTCTGCCTTCTCCGCCTTGGACAGCTCGGGCTTCGCCGCGGCAGCGGCATCCTCCGACTTCTCGGTCACCGCGTCGGTGTCCTTGCCGCCCGCGGCGGCCGTGGTCTCGGCGTCCTTGTCGGTCTCGGCGTCGTCGGTAGACATCGATACAAACCTGCTTTCCCGGCGCGCATCGGTGCGCACCGATTGGCTTCAGGGCCCGCGACAGCGAACCTTACGCGTTCTACCGGCGAGTATGCCCGGTCCGGCGGGATGACCGGCGGACCGGGTGCGAACTCACCGCACCGGAGGAAGGGTCCGCTCGTTCGGATCCACACCCGGCGGCATGTGCGCGCCGTTGTTCGGCACGTTCGGCCGCGGCGCGTTCGCCGCACCACGGACAAGCTGACCCGGCGGCGGGTTCTCACAGTAGTTCCACTTCGGAATCGTGCCGTCCTGCACGACCTCGTTGCGGATCTTCGGCGTCTCGTAGGTGCAGAACGGCCGCGGCCAGATGTCGATGATCGCGTGGAACTCACTGTCGTGCGCCGGGATGCCCAGTGCCTCGCCGCCGAGCGCGAGCGAGGGGAACAGCGCCCGCAGCGCGGGCAGCCGCAACTGCGCCGCCTTGGTGATCGCCTGGAAGTTGGTCGCCAGGCTGGTGATCGGATCGGCCGTCCGGTCCACCACCGCGCCGAGGCTGGTGAGCTGGCCGGGAGCCTGATCGAGCACGCGCTGCAGTTCGGCATTCGCGTTGTTGAACTGCTCGAACAGCGTGCCGGAGTTGCGGGTCAGGGTGGCCAGATCCGGCTGCGCCATGGACGTGGTGTTGGCGATGGTGCGCAGATTCGTGATCAGGTTCGTCGTCTGCGGCAGCAACGAGTCCAGGCCGGCCATGGCCAGGCTGATCCCGTTGACCATGCCGCGCAGCTGATCCGGTCCCGCGCTGAGCGCGATGTCCAGCTCCTGCAGGATGACCTTGAAGTGGTCCGGGTTGATCTGCGCGATCAGGGCGCTGGAGTTGTCCAGCACCGCCCACACCGGGGTCGGCGTCTGGATCTTCTCCGGATCGAACCTGATCACCGCGCCGTCGGCCAGGAACGGACCCTGCTCGGAGTTCGGCCGGAAGTCGATGTACTGCTCGCCCGCGCCGGACAGGGCCTGCACCGCGATGCGGGTGTCCACCGGGATCTTGTACTTCGCGTCGATCTGCGCGGTGGCGGTGATGGCCTGGCCGCGGTCGATGAGCTCGATCGAGGTGACCTTGCCGATCCGCCATCCGCGCAGAGTCACGTCGTTGCCGGGTTGCAGCCCGCCGGAACGGTCCAGGTTCACCATGACCGTGTAATCCGAGCGCAGCGGATTGACCCGCATGACGTTCACCATCAGGTACGCGGCGCCGACCAGCAGCACGAGCACCAGGCCCAGGTTCGACAGCAGCAGCTTGCGCCCGGCCAGGTTGCGAAGGAAGGTCATCGGTGTCCTCCCGCCACCCGGCCCTGCACCAGTTGCAGCACCTGGATCAGGCTCCCCGCGAAGTCCTGCAGGTCGTGCAGATCCTGCATCTTCCCGTGCTGCGGGTCGGTGAGCGCGCTGATGTCGAGGTTGGTCACGTTCCCGAACACCGCGAAACTGCTGCCCCGGAAGGTCGCGTCGATCTTCGGCCGCAGCACCCGCAGCCGATCGAGCAGCACGCCGAAGCCGTCACCGGTTCTGGCCAGCGCGTCCATCAGCTGACGGGTGTTGTCCAGCAGACTGCCGAGCTGGTCGGTGGAGGTGTTCGCGTAGTCGCCGAGCGCGGCGCTGGCCACCGACAGCTTGGTCAGCAGTTCGCCGATGGCCCGGTTGTTCTCCGCGACGGCGCCGATCATCTGCGGCAGCGTGTCGGCCACTTCGCCGAGTTCGGACCGCCGCGACTCGATAGTGTTGGCCAAGGTGCTGAACTCACCCAGGACGCTGTCCACGCGGGCGGTGTTGGCGTTCAAACTGCTGACCACACCGGTCATTTCGGTGATCAGATGGGCCAGCTGCCCGCCGCGGCCGCCGACGATGGAGTCCAACTCCGCGCCCAGCCGGGACAAGCTCGCGATGCCGCCGCCGTTGAACAGCATGGACACCGAGATGAGCAGCTGCTCGACGGTCGCACCCGCGGAGGTGCTGTCCAGGGTCAGCGTGTCGCCGTCGCGCAACATTTCCGCGCCCGGCTCGGCCTTCGGCTTGGACACCGCGACGAACACGTCACCGAGCGGGGTGGCCTGACGCAGTTCCGCCGTGCTGCCCTTGGGCAACTCGATGTCCTTGCGGATGGTCAGATCCACGACGGCCTGGAAGTTCTTCGTCTTGATGTCGCTGACCACGCCGACATCCGAACCGCCGATCTTCACCTTCGCCTGGTCGGGCAGGTTCAGCGCGTTCTCGAACAGCGCGTGCACCGTGTAGGTGTCCCCGCTCACACCGGGTTTGGGCAGCGGCAGTTTCTCCACGGTGAACCCGCAGCCCGCGGTGACCGACACACCGGCCACCGCGACGACGGCGACCAGCGCCCTGCGTGCCTTGATCGTCATTCGGTACGTCATTTCGTCAGTCCGAGCAGTGCGGCGGTGAGCCCGTAGTCGGGGCCGAAGTCCTGCATGTTTCCGGTGCGGCAGCCATCGGCCCGCATTTGCACGCGCTCGCAGAAGAGGCTGACGATCTCACCCGACAGCGCGGTACCGATGATCGCGTGCAGCCGGACGTATTGGTGCTCTCGGTTCACGATGCCGTCGATGTTCTGCATGACCAGCGGCGCCACGTCGACGACCTCGGTGATGCCGTAGGCGTTGTCGCGCAACTGCTGGGTGACGTTGGTCAGGCCCGCCATGGTGCCCGCCAGCTGATCCTGATACTGCGTGAGCGTGGTGCTTGTATTCGCCAAGAAGGCGTTGAGCTGGTCGAGCGTGGCCTGCAGGCCAGGGGACTGCTCGGCGAGCAGCCCGGTCATCTGGGTCACCCGGTTGCTGAAATCGCGCACCGACTGGTCGTTCTCGGCCAGCATAGTGGTGAGCTCGTTCAACTTGATGATGATGCTGGAGATCGCGTCCTTGTTGTCCACTCCGACCTTCAGTGCGCCGGACAGCGCGTTGAGGGTGTCGCGGATCTTCTCGCCGTTGCCGTTGAGCATCGGGTAGAGCACCCGGCCCGACAGCGGGCCGATGCCCTCCTGGCCCGGCTCGGGCTTGAGCGCGACGGCGAACTGATCGATCGTCTTGATCATCGTGTCCAGTTCGACCGGCGTCTTTGTGCGCGCCTTGGGCAGGTGCGCGCCATCGGACATGGTCTCGCCGCCGGTGTAGACGGGGGTGAGCTCGATGTGCCGGTCGGTCACGATGGACGGCGAGACGATCGCGGCCTGCGCGTCTTTCGGGATCTTCACGTCCTTGTCGATGGACATGTGCACCTCGACCAGGGTGCCTTTGGGCACCACCTTGTCGACTTTGCCGACGTCCAGGCCGAGCACCGTGATCGGATTGCCCTCGTAGATGCCCGCGATGTTCTCGAAGTCCGCGGTGATCCGGATCGTGGTGCCCAACGCGTCGTTCACCGAACTCGGCAGCAGTGAGCAACTGCCGACCGTCAGCGCCGCGGCGCTGATCATGAGCGTCTTCGCGACGGTCTTCAGCGGAAAAGCCGTGCGGAGTTTCATCCCTGGCACCCCTCGATCACTTGGGCGAAGCACAACCAGTTGTCCGGGAACATCCACGGCAGGCCGACGTCGCCGTACGGACCGCTGCCACCCCACGAGTTCGCCAGGTAGCGCACCGTCGGCGGCATGAGCGACAGCAGCCGGTCCAGGTTGTCCTTGTTCTTCTGCAGGCCCTCGGCCATGGTGTTCAGCTGCTGGATGGTCGGCCCGAGCTGATCGTTGTTCTCGGCGCCGATCTCCTGCAGCTGCCTGGTCAGCGTCGCGACGCCGTCGAGCAGCTGGCGCAGCAGCGCCTGGCGCTCCATCACCCGGTTGGCGATGGCCTCACCCTGGGTGATCACCAGCAGCACGCTGTTGCGGTTGTCGGCGAGGATCCGGGTGACCCGGTCCAGGTCCTTCAGCAGTGCGTCGACCTCTACCCTGCGGGTATCGATCACCTTGGCCAGGGCGCCGACGCTGTCGAGTGCCTGCGCGACGAGCTCGGGCGAACCGCCCACCTGCTCGTTGATCAGATTCAGCGACTGCGCCAGCTTCTTGGTGTCGAGCGCCTCGAACTTCGGCGTGCCGATCTGCACCACGTCGGCCAGGTTGTACGGAACGGCGGTGTTGGACAGCGGGATTCGCTTGCCCTTCAAGCCGGAGCCGTCGCCGGGCTCCAGGTCGACATACCTGGCGCCGAGCAGCGTGGCCATCTTGATCGAGGCGCGCGCGTCCGGCCCGAGCTTTACGTCGTCGCGCACGCTGAGCGTGAGCAGCACGTGACTTCCCTCGAGTTCGGCGCCGACCACCCGCCCGGAGGACACACCCGCGACGTTCACCTTGTCGCCGACCTTGATGCCCGCGGCCTGCACGAACTCGGCCTTGATCGACTGCTCGCCGACCCCGATGAGTTTGTAGACGCTGGACACCAGCAGCAGCACCACGATGAGGGCGCCGCCGATGATGCCCAACCAGAAGTACCGGTTGCTGTCGAACCTGGCCTTGAGTTTCGTCATCATGGGCGGCACACCGCCGAGTTCGAGGTCCCACCGATCTGGGAGAACAGTCCGCGCGGGAACAGGATGCCGTAGAGCGTGAGGTCCAGGCCGCACAGGTACGCGTTGGCGTAGGCGCCTTCGGACGTGTGCCTGCCCGCCGCCGACAGGATGTTCGGCAGGTCGATGGCCGCCTGATCCAGCTTGGCGCCGTTGTCCAGCAGCAGGGTCAGCGCCGCGCTGGTGGAGTTCTGCGCGGTCTGCAGTTTGGGTTGGATCTGGTCCATCATGGCGACCAGCGACGTGGTGGCGCCTGCGATCTGCTCGGTGGAGGCGAGCAGCGACTGCCCCTGTTCGTACAGCCCGCCGATCAACGCCCGGGTCTGGGTTATCAGGGTCTCCAATTCATCACCTCGTTTGGCCAACCCCGCCATCACGCCCGAGAGGTTGGTGATCACATCGGACAGAATCGCGTCCCTGCGCTGGAAGTCGGTGGCCAGCTGCGCGGCCTGGACGATGAACGCACTCAACGAGACACCGTCGCCCTGCAACGCCTGGATGAAGGTCTCCGACAAGCGGTTGACCTGCTCGGGCTGCAACACCTGGAACAGCGGCTGGAAGCCGTTGAGCAGAGCCGACACATCGAACGACGGCTCGGTCCGCTCGATCGGGATCGTCGCGTTGTTCTTCAGCGGCGCCGGGCTGGAGGCCTTACCCGGAGCCAGTGCCACATACCGCTGACCGATCAGGTTCTGGTAGCGGACAAGGGCTTTGGTGTCGTCGTAGATCGTCTGGTCGCGCTGCACCACGAAGGTGACCTTGGCGACCGACTTCTTCAGATCGGCGTCGCGGCCGAGCTCGATCTTCTCCACCTTGCCCACCCGGACGCCCGCCATGCGCACGTCGTCGCCCTCGTGCAGGCCGAGCACGTCGGAGAAGGTCGCGGAGTAGGTGTAGGTGTCACCACTGACGATGCGCGCCAACGTATTCCACACGATCACGGTGACGAGGATCGACACGATCACGAAGATGCTGAATCCGATCAGCGGTTTACGAATGCTCATCGTCCGGCACCGTTGTCGGACACGTGCATGGTTCCGCCCTTCAGAATCGAGGAGAGCAGCAGATATTCGACGGTGGTCGGCTTGCGGCCGAGCAGCGCGACGATCGCCGAGTCACCCTGGTAGGAGATCGGTGCTGCCGACGGGGTGCCCTCGGGTGCGGCAGGCGCCGGTGCGGCAGGCGGGAGCAGACCAGGCGGCAGCATCGGGAACAGGCCTTCGAGCGGCGTGCCCGCGAACGGAGCGGGCACCCCGCCGGTGGGAGCTGCTGCGGTGGCCCGGGCCGGGTCCGGGGTGGTGACACCCGGGATCAAGGGCAGACCCGGCATCGGCACCACCGGCGGAAGCCCGGCGGCCGAGGCGAGCGCGCGCGGCCTCAGCTGTTCCGGCAGTTCCGGCAGTTCGGCGACAGCAGGCGCGGTGTAGCAGCTGGGGCCGACCAGCTCGCCGTAGCGCGGGCAGTCGGCCGCGCTGTACGGCCGGTACGGCGTGAGCGTGACGCCCGCGTTCCAGACCTGCTGCTGCTGCGGCCCCCAGTGGAATGTGGTGTCCATCCGGCGCATGGTCTCGCTCAGGTTGAGCAGGCTCCTGGTGATCGCGTCGGGGTCGGCCGTGAGGGCGCCGAACATATCGCTGGTCCCGGCGGTGACCTCCTTGCCGACATCCGGATTGCGGGCGAAGAGATCGTTCACCGTGTCGATGGTCCGGCTGGTGCCGGTGATCAGCGCGACCAGCTCGCTGCGCCGGTCTGCGATGGTGCGGGCGGTCTGCACCGAGCTGCCGAGCACGTCGACCAGCTCCGGCGCGGACTGGTTGAGCGCGTGGAAGGAAGCGGAGAAGTCGCCCAGTAGCACGCCGAGGTCGGGGATGGACTCGTCGACCGCCAGCAGCCAGCGGTCGAACCGCTCGACGGTGGAGCCGGGCATCCGGCCGCTGCCGTCCAGCGCCTGCGACAGGGTGCCGAGCACGCGGCCGAATTGCACCGGGTCGATCTTGTCGAGGATGTCACGCACCGTGGTGAGGGTGTCCTGCAGCGCGATGGTGCCCTGGCTGCGGTCCTCCTCGATGACCGAACCCTCGCGCAAATACTGGTCGGAAGGTCCGTTGAAGACCAGTTCGACGGAGGTGACGGCGAACAGGTTGCTCGGCACCACGCGGGCGGTCACGTTGGCCGGGATGCCGCCGGCGAACTCCGGCTTCATCTCGATCCTGACCTTCTGCAGTTCACCTTTCGCGGCGACGTCGACGTTCTGCACCGCGCCGACGAGCACGCCGCGGAACTTCACGTCGGCCCGCTCGGGCAAGCCGTCACCGGTGGTGGTCAGGTTCGCGGTGACATTGACCTTCTCCCGGAAGTAACCCTGATAGCGCAGCATCAAGAAGGTCAACGCCAAGGCGAAGACGACCAGACCGCACAGGCCTGCGATGAGCAACTGCCGCATCGAGGGCCCACGCCCACTGGGATCGATGATCATCTGATGATTACCCCGAGATCCGGATTCCGGGGTCGACGCCCCAGATCGCCAATGTCATGAACAGGTCCGCGAAGACGACCGCAATGATGCTCATCTTGATCGCCCGGCCTGCGGCCACGCCGACGCCCTCCGGGCCACCGGAGGCGAAGAAGCCGTAATAGCACTGGATGAACGTGGTGATCGCGACGAACAGAATCGCCTTGAGCAGTGAGTAGATCACGTCGACCGGGACCAGGAACTGATAGAAGTAGTGCTGGTAGGTGCCCGCGGCGGCGCCGCCGATCAGCTGGACGGTCACCGCACAGGAGATGTACGCCACGGCCAGACCCAGGCAGTACAGCGGGATGATGGCGACCATCGCCGCGAACATCCTGGTGCTGATCAGATAGGGCAGCGGCCGGATGGCGATGGACTCCAGCGCGTCGATCTCCTCGGAGATGCGCATGGCGCCCAGCTGCGCGGTGAAGCGGCAGCCCGCCTGGGCGGCGAAGGCCAGCGCCGCCAGCAGCGGCCCGAGCTCACGGGTTGTCGCGAATGCCGAAACGGCGCCGGTGATCGGACTCAGCCCGAGCAGGTTCAGCGAGTTGTAGCCCTGGATGCCGACGGTCATGCCGCCGAATGCGCTCAGTATGACGACGACGCCGATGGTGCCGCCGCCGACGACGAGATTGCCGTTGCCCCAGGTGACGTCGGACAGCAGCCGCCAGACTTCCTTGGGGTAGTGCTTGAGCGCCAACGGAATCGAGCCGATCGAGCGCAACAGGAAGAACACCTGGTGGCCGAGCCTGGCGAGCAGATCCACCGGTGCTTGGGCGGATTTCCGGAATGCCTGGAAGGGCCGCAGCAGCGGAGGTACATAGGTTGATGACACCGGCTCAGACCACCTGTGACGGGAATAGTGCGTTGTAAACCTGGGTGATGATGAGGTTCACCCCGAACAGCATGATGGCCGAGCTGACCACCGCGGAATTCACCGAGTTCGCGACACCGCCGGGACCACCCCGGGTGTTCAATCCGGTATCACAGGCGATGATTGCGGCCAGCAGTCCGAAAATCAGCGATTTGACCAGCGCGACGAGCAGGTCGGTGGTCACCGCGAATGACGCGAAGGTGCCGACGTAGGAACCGGGCGTGCCGTTCTGCGCGAAGATATTGAAGATGTAGCCGGTCAAGAAACCGACGAAGACCACGAAGCCGCACAGCAGCACGCTGACCAGCATCGCGGCGCCGAGGCGCGGCGCGACCAGCCTGCGCAGCGGGTCGACGCCCATCACCTTCATGGCGTCGATCTCCTCGCGGATGGTGCGCGAGCCGAGATCGGCGCAGACCGCGGAGCCGACCGCGCCCGCGATCATCAGCGAGGTGACCAGCGGAGCGCCCTGCTGGATGATGCCGAGACCGTTGGCGGCGCCGATGAACGAGGTGGCGCCGACCTGACCGGCGACCGAACCGACCTGGATGGAGACGATCACGCCGATCGGGATGGCGACCAGCAGCGTCGGCGCCGCGGAGACGCTGGCCATGAACGCGCACTGCCGGATGAACTCCCCGAAGGGGAAGCGCCTGCGGAAAATCGCGACGAACAGTTCGGCGACCGCCGCGAACCCCATGGTGATCTGGCGACCGAACGTTTCCAGCGAACGCTTGGGGTGATCCTGCCAGTACGACTTCGTCCAATCGACCGCGTCACCGAACCGTGACCCTCGGGGTGGACTCTCGGTCGACTGCACTGGCTAACCCTCCTCGACGCCGGTTGGTTGCCCCGACGACTCGTTTGCTTGACGCACCTTACTACGGAGTAGTGCAGAACACACCACCGACTTGTGATTGCAGTCATAGATGTCGCTCACCGTTGACGAAAAGCAATGGCAGCGGCCGTGAACATTGAGATACGGCCCAGTACCAGCGCGCTGATCTCTGGCACAAGTGACAACCAACCTGCGTCAATCTCCGGCCTATGCCGGTTGCTGTGGCGAATTAATACGGAGTAACTTCATCAAAAATAGTATTTGATTCCGGAGACGAACACATCCGCCTCTTAGTACCACTGGGCGACAAACAGACACGCGATTTTCACAATTGCGATAGCAATCCGCTATATGAGCGAAAGATACATTGACACTGTAATGTACGAAATAGGGTTGAACCCGATCACAATGGGGACAACCCGAAGTGGGTGACGCGCCCGAGGTCGATTACTGACACGATGGGTGCGACAGATTGATATCGTGCGGGCTTCCGACGTCTGGAGGGACATGTTCAGCAAACTCGCCAAGGTGGCCAACGCCGCCTTCGCCGTCGCCCTTGGCGCGGCGCTGCTCGGCACGGGCGCAGGGGCCGCCAACGCCCAACCGGGCCTGCCGGTCGTGGGCGGTGGATCCGGGATCATCATCGACAACCAGTTCGAGTGCACGGTCACCACCGTCGGCCACGACAACGCGGGCCGTCTGGTCGGGCTGACCGCTGGACACTGTGGCGATCCCGGTTCGCAGGTCTACGCCGAATCCGATCGGGGCGCGGGCGTGATCGGCCGGTTCATCTACTCCAACCACGAACTGGACTACGCCGTCATTCAGTTCGAGCCGGGCAAGATGGTCCCGGTGAACCGCATCGGGAACGTCACCATCACCGGGATCGGCGCGCCTGCCAGCTTCCCGCAGATCGTCTGCAAGGAAGGCAGGACCACCGGCAACACCTGCGGTATCGCTTGGGGTGACGTGTTCGGGACGAACATCGAGACCTGGAGTCAGATGTGCGTGGTGGAAGGCGACTCCGGCGCACCGGTCGTCGTCGGCACGACGCTTGTCGGCATGGTGAACGCCTACCTGGCCATCGCTTGCTTCGGCCCGGAAGTCGGCACCAACATGAGCACGATTATGGGCGACCTCAACGCGCGCGGCGGTGTCGGGGCGGGTTACATCCCGATCTGATCGCAGACCCGACCTGATCGCAGAAAGCGGCCCGAATGGAGCAATCCATTCGGGCCGTTTATTTTTCGCTTCGGGCTGGTGCGAGCGCGGGACCGGCCACGCCACACTGCGGCATGCAGTCGACGCTGTCCAGGACGGGCACACGGCGCTCGGGGCGCAGCAGCACGGCGGCGAGCACCGCCCCGGTCACCAGCAGGCCGGCGCACAGCCACATCGCGGTGGCGAAACCGTCGTCGAACGCGGCCGGGTCGCCCAACGCACCCGCGATACCCGCGAGCCCGGGCAGCGCCGCAACGGCGAGCAGTTGCGCCGTGCGCGCAACCGCGTTGTTCACGCCCGAAGCGATGCCCGCCTCGCTGCTGGGCACCGCACCGAGCACCGCGCCGGTCAGCGGGGCGACCAGTACCGCGAGCCCGAGTCCGAAGACGAGGACGCCCGGCAGCACGTCGGTCAGGTAGGTGGTGTCGGGACCGATGCGCAGCAAGAGCACCAAGCCCGCGGCCGCCAGCAGCGGCCCTGCGGTCATCGGAACGCGCGGCCCGTGCACCTGTGCCCAGCGCCCGGCCGGAGCCGAGAGCACCAGCATGATCAGGGTGACCGGCACCGTCGCGACCCCGGACATCAGCGGCGAGTATCCCGCCACCAGCTGCAATTCCAGCACCAACAGGAAGAACACCCCGCCGAGTGCGGCGTAGACCGCGAGCGTCACGAGGTTGGCCGCGGTGAACACCCGGGAACGGAACAGCGCGGGCGGCACCAGCGGGTGATCGCTGCGCAGCTCGATCGCGACGAAGACCGCCAGCAACACGAGACCGATGGCGATGAGCAGCGGCACAGTGTCGATCAGTCCCAGCGTCAGCGCGCCGAGGCCGAGCGCGACCACCACGGCGCCCGGCAGATCGAGTTCGGTCGCCGCGCTCGGGTCCCGGCTCTCCGGCACATGCCGCACCGCGACGAGCACCACCACCAGGGTCAGTGGAATGTTGAGGAAGAAGATGGACCGCCAGCCAGCGACCTCGATCAGCCAGCCGCCGAGGAAAGGTCCGAGCGCGCCTGCCACGCCCCCGAAGCCCGACCAGAGTCCGATCGCCGCGCCTTGGTCGCGCTGGTCGATCGAGGAGGAGATCAGGGCGAGGCTGCCCGGCATGAGCATCGCGCCCGCCAGGCCCTGCAGGATCCGGGCGGCGACCAGCATTTCGATGGTTGTCGCGGCGCCACACAATACGGATGAGATCGCGAACGCGACGGTCCCCCAGACGAAGACCCTGCGCCTGCCGAGCTTGTCGCCCAGCGAACCGCCCAGCAGGATGAACGAGGCCAGCGTCAGCGTGTAGCCGTTCAGCGTCCACTGCAGCCCGGCGACGTCGGTGTCCAGCGATTCCCCGATCCGCGGCAGCGCGATATTGACAACTGTCGCGTCGAGCGAGGCCACCGACGATCCGAGGATGGTGGCCAGCAGAATCCAGCGACCGGTGCTCGACCGCAGACGGGGAAGCTCGGTAGTGCTCACCAACCCAACCTAGCGACAGACCGCGGGTCGGTAGCCCCAACAATGACCGGCCGTGCCTCGCGAGGCACGGCCGGTATGGTCAACCGCCAGGCTTGGTCAGAGCTCTTGGACGCAGACGACGAAACGGCGTTTGTCGTAGACGTACCCGGTGCCGCTGCCGCACACGCTGACGTCGTCGGCGCCCTGCTGGATCTTGACCACCTTCACGCCCTTCGCCGGGCTCGAACCGGTGCAGTCGATGCGCTTGGGATCATCGCCGCCGACGTCCATGCAGCCGCCGACCACCCAGTCGATGTCCAGGCACAGCGCGCCCTGCTCGATGCCGTTGATCGTCTCGGCGTAGTAGTTGTCCGCGTCGCTGATGCACTGCGAGCTCTTCGACTTCTTCTCGATCACCTTGTAGTTCGATGCGCGGCTACCGCACGACGCCTTTTCAATGGTGGCGTTGGTTGTGGTGCCGCCGAGGGTCACGCAGTCACCGATCTCGGCCTGGAAGTCGGTGTCGCCACCCGACTTGGTCGGCGACGGCTTGCTGCTCGGAGTGGGCTTGCTCGCGGACGGTTTCGGCGTATTGGTCACCGAGACGGCATCGATCGTCCCGTTCTCCAGGGCGGGCTGCGCGGTACCGCTGATGGTGGAGCTGCACCCGATCATCGACAGAGACGCCGCGATCGCGAGTCCGGCGAAGGCGAGACGACCCCAGGTGGGTTGACGAGACACGTACAGTCCTCCCGAGCTGTAACGCTCCGAACTCACACCCCCGTAAGAATCCGAAGTTGCCATGGCTGTGCTTGAAATACCACGCCATGAATACACCATGGACCGAGCGCACGTCGAGCCGGAGACACAAACCAGCCGCCCACGGTTCCGGCGATAACTGCCTCACCACGCCTTTTACCGTCGGCGGAGCTAGTCCGCGGGTTACTCTTGTTCACCGGCGCGACTAACGGTGGTCAGGAGGTGACCCCATGGTTTCGGCAATGGCGGCTGATGAGTTCGAGCCCGCCGATGCGGCGGCCAAGAAGCTGGCGCCACCGCGCGACATGCTGGTCGACCCGCGGTTCATCCGGCTGGCCGATCAATTCTTCGGCCTGTTCGCCCAGCCCGCGCGCGGTGGCGGGGCGCTGGCGGTCTACCTGGATGGCAGGCCAGTTGTCGACATCTGGGCCGGCTGGGCGGACAAGGAGCGCCGCTGGCGGGACGACACCGTCACACTGACCTTCTCCACCGGCAAGGGCGTGGCCTCGACCGTGGTGCATCGGCTGTCCGAGCGCGGACTGATCAGCTATGACACGCCGGTCGCCGAGTACTGGCCGGAGTTCGCGGCGCACGGCAAAGAGGACATCACGGTGCGCGACGTGCTGTCGCACCGCGCGGGTCTGCATCGGGTGCGCGGCCTGGTCCCTGGTCGCGAAGGGATCCTGAACTACGACGCCGTCGTTCGCGCGCTCGCCGACAGCCCGCCGGATCCCCGCCGCATCCGCACCTCCGGTTATCACGCGATCACCTTCGGCTGGCTGGTCGCCGAGATCGTGCAGCGGGTGACCGGTGCGTCGTTCACCGACGTGGTGCGCACCGAGATCGCCGAGCCGCTCGGGCTCGACGAGTACTGGTTCCAGGTGCCGGAATCGGAACGACATCGGATCGCCAAGATCGTGCGGCCCCTCGGTCCGCCGGGAATCCGCTGGAACACCGCCTCCTCGGTGATGTCCTGGGTTCGGCCGGTGCGCGGGATCGCCGAGGCCGGCATGCCGGAGAGCTTCGACGAGCTGGTCCGCGACCCCCGGGTGCACGACTCGGTGATGCCCGGCTGGAACGGCGTCTTCTCGGCACGTGCGCTGGCGCGGATGTACGGTGCGCTGGCCAACGACGGCGTGGTCTACCCCGACCGGCCGGAGTGGGGCGTGCACGGTCTCGGCAGGGCCGCGCCGGAGCACGTCACGCGGTTCCTGGCTCCGGAAACGATCGAGACCATCAGCAAGGTGCAGCCCGCGCACAGCCGCGACTACGTGCTCGGCGTGCCGATCCGCTTCACACTCGGCTATCACCGCCCGGTGCTGATGGCCAAGCAGCAGCCCCACAACGCGTTCGGCCACTACGGCATGGGCGGTTCCGGCGCGTACGCCGACCCGGATCTGCGCATGTCGATCGCGTTCGTGACCAATGGGATCGGCAGCATGGTGACCGCGCTCGGTGACGCCAGGCTCGCGCGACTGGGCGCGACGGCGCAGGCCACGGTCCGCAAATACCAGCAGGCCGGACGGTTGCCAGGCCCGCCTTGATGCTGCCGGAAGTCGAACCCCTCCGGTGTCGAGTTCGTATCCGTGGGTATGGACGTGCGTATGCCTTCGACTCGCGCCAGCGAGGACAGCACCGGGCCACGCGCGCCTCGACTGACGGTGCTACACGCGCTGGCCGCGGGAATCGATTTCGACCGGTACTTCCAGTGGCGCAGAGCGCGTGAGGGCGACCCGTTCTACGTTCGCTTCCCCGGATTCGGTGCGGCCCTCTTCACCGGGACGGCTGTCGGCGCACGCGAGATCTTCCGCGCACCGATCGAATCCACGCAGCCGCCGCGTCCGAATCCGATCGAGCCGATGGTCGGCGCGGCATCGTTGATCCTGGCGTCGGGCGAACGCCACCGGGGCGACCGTGCGCTGCTCGCGCCCGCGTTCCACAGCGTGCGGATTCGCGAATACGGCGAGCTCATCCGCGACGCCACCATGCGGGAGCTGTCCGGGGAGAGTGGCCGGGCTTGGGTGGCGGGCGCCCGTATCGATGCTCGCGCCGCCGCACGGGCGCTCACGCTGCGGGTGATCTCGACGGTGGTGCTCGGCGTGGACGACGCGCAGCGGCGGGCGGAGTACACCGCCGCCGTCACGGACTTCCTCACCGCATTCTCCGGGCCGCTGCTGCTGGTGCCCGCCCTGCGACACGGAGTGCTCGGGCATAGTCCATGGGACCGATTTCAAACCGCCCGCGCGCGGCTGGACAGGCTGATCCGCGCCGAGATCGCACGACGGCGCCAGACTGCCGACGCACACCCGACCGATGTGCTGGGTTTACTGCTGTCCGCTGCTGGCGGCGAGACTGCGGCCGATACCGACGACGAGCTCTGCGAGCAGGTACGCACCCTGCTCGTTGCCGGGCACGAGACCACCGCCACCGTGCTGGTGTGGGCGCTGTTCCGGCTGCACCGGGCACCGGAGGTGCTGGCGCGGCTGCGGGCGGAGCTGCGCGACGCCGGTCCCGGGGCCGGCGCGACGGAGCTGGCCGGACTGCCCTATCTGGACGCCGTGTGTCAGGAGACGTTGCGGCTGCACCCGCCGGTCCCGATCGTCCTACGGCGGCTCACCGAGCCGTACACGCTGCGCGGCATCGCGCTCGAACCCGGCGACACCATGGGGATCGCGGTGCCGTTGCTGCACTCCGATCCGGACGTCTGGCCCGACGCAGCCCGCTTCGACCCGAGCCGCTTCATCGAGCGCCGCTACCGTCCGTTCGAGTTCGCTCCGTTCGGCGGTGGCCACCGGCGCTGTGTCGGCGCCGCGCTCGCGGACTACGAGTTGCGGATCGCGCTGGCCACAATTCTCGGGCAGAAGCACCTGCGACTGTCGCCCCGCTATGCGCACGGACGCGTCCCGGTCTCGGTGCCGCACAACATCGCGACCGGTCCGCATCACGCGATTATCTTCGACGTAGTGAGTGATGTTCCTCACTAAGAAGTTTGTGGCGAACCACCTTCCAGCAACGCTCGAGGCGTCAGCCCGAGCCAGGTGTTCCGGTGTGACCGGGACGTTCACCGGACTGATACCCATCGAAATTGATTGTGATGCATGACACATTCAGCTCGCTGACTGAATCACACTGAAACGCCGGTAGCTTCGGCGTGCTCCGGGACGGTAGGAAGGACGGCGGGTCGGGCTGTCAATACCCATGGGGCGCTCTTCTGGCTCCGCGCTGAAATGAAAGATCTCGTACGCGCGCGTGCGAGAGATGGAATGGACGAGAAATCTATGCATGCCGCTTTGCACACCGCGTCGTTGCCTGCTCACCGTAAGGGAGCTCGGCTAACCCGCCGGTTGCGCGAGGGCGTCCTGCTGTCCGCGGCGATCGCGGCGGCCGGAGTCATGCTCGTCGCGCCTGCACAAGCCGAACCGATTCCGGGTATCGACACGGGCTCGGCCACCGCGGCGGCCACCGATCCGGGGTCGCAGGCCAATTTCGCCCCACCCTCGATCAACATCGCCGACGGCGAGGTCGTCGGCGTCGCGCAGCCGATCATCATCACCTTCACCGAACCGGTGACCGACCACGCCACCGCCGAGAAGGCCATCAAGATCACGTCATCGAAGCCCGCCCCCGGTCACTTCTACTGGCGCGGCGACAAGCAGGTGCGCTGGCGGCCGGACGAGTTCTGGCCGGACAACACCGACGTGCAGGTCCAGGCCGGCGGCACGACCAGCTCGTTCCGCATCGGCGACGCGTTCGTCGCCACCGCCGATGACACGACCCACACCATCACCATCACCATCAACGGCGAGGTGGTGAAGGAAATGCCGACCTCGATGGGCAAGCCCAAGCACGAGACCCCGAACGGCACCTACATCGTCGGCGAACAGCAGCGCAAGATGATCATGGACTCGTCCACCTACGGTGTGCCGATCACCGATCCCGAGGGCTACAAGCTCGAGGTCGAGTACGCGACCCGCATCTCCAACAGCGGCATCTTCGTGCACGCGGCTCCGTGGTCGGTCGCCCAGCAAGGCGTGTCCGATGTCAGCCACGGCTGCCTGAATGTCAGCACCGAAGACGGCAAGTGGTTCTTCGAGAACGCGCGCAGGGGTGACGCGGTGATCGTGCAGAACACCAAAGGCGGCACCCTCAGCGCAAGCGACGGCCTGGGCGACTGGAACTAAGAGAACTAAGAGTGTGACCGAGGCGGCCCCCGAATGGGGGCCGCCTCAGTTTCGGATCACCAGATCTTCACGCGTTCAGCAGGTTCCAGGTACAGCTCGTCGCCGGGTTCGACGCCGAACGCTTCGTGGAAGCTGTCGATGTTGCGCACCACCGCGTTGCAGCGGAACTCGGGCGGAGAGTGCGGGTCGACGGCGAGTCGGCGGATGGCCTCCTCGGAACGGGCCTTGGTGCGCCACACCTGCGCCCAGCCGTAGAACACTCGCTGCAAACCGGTGAGTCCATCGAGCTGCGGCGCCTCGGCTCCATTGAGCGAGATCTTGTACGCCTCCAAGGCGATGGACAGACCACCGAGGTCGCCGATGTTCTCGCCGATGGTGAACTCGCCGTTGACGGTGTGCTCGTCCGGCAGGGCCGTGGGCGAGAGCACGTCGTACTGGGCGATCAATGCCTTTGTCCGCTTGGCGAATTCGGCGCGATCCTCGTCGGTCCACCAGTCGACCATGTTGCCGTCACCGTCGTACTTCGCGCCTTGATCGTCGAAGCCGTGGCCGATCTCGTGGCCGATCACGGCGCCGATTCCGCCGTAGTTGGCCGCGTCGTCGGCGTTCATGTCGAAGAACGGCGGCTGCAGGATCGCGGCGGGGAAGACGATCTCGTTCATGCCCGGGTTGTAGTAGGCGTTCACCGTCTGCGGCGTCATGAACCACTCGTCCCGATCGACCGGGCCGCCGAGCTTGTTCAGATCCCGATCGTGTTCGGCGGCATAGCCGTTGCGGTAGTTGCCGACCAGATCGGCCGGATCGATCACCACGGCCGAGTAGTCCCGCCACTTGTCCGGGTAACCGATCTTCGGGGCGAACTTCGCCAGCTTGGCCAGCGCGGCGGTCCTGGTGTCCTGCCCCATCCACTCGAGTTCGGCGATATTGCGCCGGTACGCCTCCTGCAGGTTGGCCACCAGCTCGACCATCCGCGCCTTCGCCTCCGGCGGGAAGTGTTCGGCCACATACAGTTTGCCGACCGCTTCGCCGAGCAGGTCTTGCACCAGCGCGACGCCGCGCTTCCAGCGCTCCCGGTTCTCCTCGGCGCCGGTGAGCGTGCGGCCGTAGAAATCGAAGTTCTCCTCCACCAGCGCGTCGGTCAGATATGCTGCCCGCGAACGCAGCACCCGCCACGCGGCCCACGCCTGCCAGTCGGCGAGCGGCTCGTCGGCCCAGACCCGCGCGAAGGTACGCAGATAATCCGGCTGGTGGACGACCACCTCGGCGAACAGTTCGGGACCGTTGCGTTCGATTCCCTCGGCGAGAGCGGAAGTCCATGCGGTCCAGTCGAATTCGGGATTGTCCGCGACGAGCGCGGCGAAGGTGGTCAGGTTGTACCTGAGTTCGGCATCGCGGCGGCGCACCACGTCCCAGTGGCCTGCGGCCAGCTTCTGCTCCAGGTCGAAGATGCGCTGCCCGACCGTGTCCAACTCGGCGGGCAGCGACCCTGCCATCTGTGGGTCAGCGGCCGCCAGGGCGAACATGCGGTTGATATGCGCGATGTACTTCGCGCGGATCTCGGCGAACTCGTCCTGCCGATAGTAGGACTCGTCGGGCAGCCCGATCCCGGACTGGGTGGCATGCGCGAGATAGCGGGTGGAGTTCTTGTCGTCGGTGTCGATGTAGACGGCGACGGCGCCACCGACGCCGGTGCGCTGCAACCGGCCCAGCAGCGTCGCGAAAGCCCCCTTGTCGCTCACGTCGGCGATCGCGGCGAGTTCGGCGGCGATCGGCGCGAGCCCGGCGGCGGCCACCGCGGCGGTGTCCATGAAGCTGGAGTAGAGGTCGCCGATCTTGCGGGCGTCGCTGCCCGGCTCGGCGTCGGCGGCGGCGGCATTCTGGATGATCGCCTGGACGTCCAGCTCGGCCTGGTCGTACAGCGCGCGGAAGGCGCCGTCCACCGCGCGGTCGGCAGGTATCTGGTGGTCGGCCAGCCATTTGCCGTTGACGTGCGCGAACAGATCGTCCTGCACCCGCACGCCGTGGTCGAGGTGGGACAGATCGATACCGGAAGGGCGGGTCAGCTCGGAAGTCACGATCTCCAGTATGCCGATACGCGCGAGAGCCGGCCCCCGGCCGCGGCGGGCCGGGGGTACTGAGCAGGTGAATCAGGCGAATGCGACGATACGGTCGAATTCGCCGTCGTGTGCGCCGAGCATGAAGGCGTCCCACTCCTCGGCTGTGTAGGTGAGGGCGGTTTCGCCGTGGCGCAGTGTGGTGTGACCGTTCGCGGCGGTGTGCGCGCTCAGTTCGCCATTCGATCGCCCGCGGGTGCGCAGGACGTCGAGGAACGCGGTCCATTCGGCTTCGGTGACGGTGATGATGGGCTCGTCGGCGCGGCGGTTGGCCGGGTTGCGGCGATATTTGCTGTCACGGATGAGTACCGCATCACCATCGAACCGAACCTCGACGCATTGGTTGCCATTGTTCGATCTGGTCGATGTGAACCAGCCGGTGCTTTCCGGCCGTGCGGTGGTGGCCATGGGCAGGATTTTACACGCGCGAATAGTGCCTGATCAGGGCCAATGACTCGGTACGTGAGAGGGATTGCTCCACCGCGCGCAGGTAGGCGAAGCTCAGATCCCGCACCAGATCCGGGTCGTCGACGGCGCCGCCGAACACCGCGCTCTCCGCCCAGCCGAAGGTGGGCAGCTGCTCGCCGGCGAAGTCGATGAGATGGAAGCTGGAGCCGCCGAGTACCGCGCCCGCGGTGGCGGCGAACGGGATCACCCGCACTTCGACGGTGTCGAGTTCTTCCATCAGCTCGGCCAGGTAGTTCAACTGCCCCCGCAGCACATCCGGCCCGCCGGTCTGCTGCAGCAGGGTCCCCTCGCCGAATACCGCGGTCAGCTCGACCGCGTCTTCGCCCCTCAGCCGCTCTTGGCGCCGCATCCGAATCGCCACCAACTGCTCGACCTGGACCGGCCGGATCATCACGTCGGCGCTGATCAACGCGCGAGCGTAGTCCTCGGTCTGCAGCAGGCCCGGCACGACCAGGCTGTCGTAGCTGCGGATGCTCTGCGCGCCGTATTCCATTCCGTAGAGCCGCTGCAACTCCGGTCCGATCAGCGCGGACGACTTGGCCCACCATCCGCGTTGCTTGCTGGCCTCCAGCAGGGCCAGCAGTTCCCCGCGTTCCTCCGGCTCCACCTCCAGCAGCTCCAGCACCGGTCCGATGGTGGTGGTGGTGAGTACGCGCCTGCCCTTCTCCACGTGCGACCAGTTGGCCGGGGTGAACCCGACCCGCTTGGCGAAGCCCGCTGAGTCGAAACCGCGTTGTTCGCGCAGCTCACGCAGGCGAAGCACCAGCTCCCAGCGGGCAACGGTCGGCGAGACGGGTGCCATGCCCGGTGATGCTACGCCGACTCCGACGCGCCGACGTCTGACTATTGTCAACCGACTTGCGCAGGGCTAGGGTCGACGCAAGCGGTCGATTTTCCGAGTACGCGATCCACCCGCAGCGAGGCGAGGTTGTTCGTCATGAGTAGATCCCGCATCGAGTCCGGCAGCCGTCTCGCGCCAACAGGTCCGCCGGCGATTCAGGACGCGTTCACCCGCTGCCGTCGCTACCGCCAGGACAATGGGCTGTACGCCGTGGTGGACGCGACGCTCGGACGGATCGTGCTCGAAGTCGGCTCGGTGGGTGCCGTCGTGATGCCCACCGCGTTCGGCCGAAAGGTGAGGGAGCGGCTGATAGCGGGAGGCGAGCACCGTCCGGGGCCGATCATCGCGCATCCGCGTTCGGACCGCTGGACCTTCCTCACCGGCCCCACCGACAATTCGTACCTGGATACCGAGCTATTCGCCGACCTCTTCCGCTACTGTGCCTCGATCGCCCTACCGGGCAGCCACATCGTGCTGCCCTCGCCCACCGACGAGCGCGGTGGTTACCGGATCTGGGTCGTGGCGCCGGACGGCGATTTCCGCCGCGAGTTCGCCGAGGTGATCGCCACGACCCGCGCGTGTGCCGCCGCTACCGGGGAGTCGGTGGCGCGGGCGGAGTGAGCGTGACGCTGTACCTGTCCTGCAGCTTCTGATTCCACTCGCGCTCGCACTGCTCGATCTTGGACTGATCGCTGCCCGCCTTGTTCAGGCAGTCCACGAAGTCCTTGCCGCCGGACTCGACGAAGAAGCTGTATCCCACGATGGTGAGCAGGACGGCGCCGACGAGACTCAGCACGCCGAGCACCAAGCCGGTAATCGCCATGCCCATGCCGCCCGCAGTGCCTGCGCGAGCCTTGAACATCGCGATCAAGCCGAAGATGACGGCGAAGATGCCGAACAGATAGCCACCGACGATCGTCCAGAAGCTCAGCAACCCGACGATGCCGAGCACCAGCGCGGTGATCGCCAAGCCTTTGCCCTTCGGTGACTCTTGCCAATAGGCGGGCTGGCCTGGGTATTGCCCGGGAGGCGGCGGGTACTGACCCGGCGGCGGGTACTGGCCGGGGGGCGGATACTGCGACATGGACTTCCTCTCCGTCGGTGCCTCGCGATGCTCGGTCCGGACGAGGTGATCCGGTAGGTGCGCGGCGATCGCCTACTGATCGCGCTGCCTACGGACGGATGTTAATGCGGTGGCCGGACATTCGTCGGGCCGAGCGCTTCCGCGCACCGGCTACTGGGCGCCCAATCGCGCATGCATCTCCCACACCAGGATCTCCGAAGGCTGCCGCGCGATCACGCGCTGGCCTCCGGTCCTGGTCAGCCGCACCGCGTCGCCCTCATAGAGCAGGCCGACCCCTTCCATCTCCACCTCTCCGCGCGCGACGAACAGGTGCAGGTAGGGCGCGTCGGGTAGTTCGACCACCGGTTCGGCGCCCGGGCTGGTCATCCGTGAGACGTGCAGCGCCGAATGACTGCTGTTGATAGCGATGGCGGTCCGGTCGCGATATCGGGGCAACCCCGAGGCGACCGTCACCAACCCACCGCCGGCCAGCTCGTCGTCGATCTCCAGCTGTTCATAGCCGGGGGCGAGCCCCGGCTCGTCGGGCACCACCCACATTTGCACGAAGTGCACGGGCTCGTCATGTTCCAGGGTGCGGCCGTCCAGCCGCCACGAGTCGTTCTTCTCCGAGTGCAGAATGCCGGTGCCCGCGCTCATCCGCTGGGCCAGACCGGGGTAGATGACGCCGCTGTGGCCCAGGGAATCCTGATGCACCAGGCTGCCGCCGAGCACCCAGGTGACGATCTCCATGTCCCGATGCGGGTGGGTGTCGAAGCCTTGGCCGGGGGAGACGATGTCCTCGTTGTTGACCAGCAGCAGGCCGTGGTGGGTGTTCTCGGGATCGTAGTGTTCCCCGAAGGAGAACGAGTGCTTCGAATCCAACCAGGAGACCCGCGTCTTCATGCGGTCGCCACCCCGATGGACGTCGATGTGTGGTGTCGTGAGTGTGGACATCATGGTCCTCCTCTCGGGACCGTGCACCGATCGCCATTCAGGGTAGGGCACTTGCGCCGCGGTACTCCGCATTCCTAGTAAATTGAGCTGCACTCGGCATTTTACGCGAGCGACCGGAGGGTGAACGGGAGGCGAGCAGAACCAACCGGTACGTCGAAATGCCGGGCCACCTCGTCGGATATCGAGGCCCGTGCCGATCGCCGAACGCCACAATGCCAACCGGAGGTAACGACGTGCTGGGACCCGATGACCTCGCCCGGATCGAACGGCGACTCCGCAGCGAAGCGCGGCGCGACGGCATCGCGCATTTCGTGATCGGCATCGCCGTGTTCCGCGCGGGCAGACTGCTCGTGGTGCGCCGGGCGGCCGAGGACTACCGCGGCGGTTTGTACGAACTGCCCGGCGGAGGCGTCGAATCGGGGGAGACATTTGCCGAGTGCGTAGCGCGGGAATTGCTGGAGGAAACGGGGTTGCGCGTGCGCGCGATCACCGAATTCCTGGGTGGATTCGATTACGCCACCCGGACCAAGTCGAAAGTGCGTAAATACAGCTTCGTCGTGGAGGCGGAACCCGGTGATGTCGCTCTGGCGCCGCGCGAGCACGATGCGTTCGCCTGGATCGACGCGGGCGCGCTCGACGAGCTGCCGATGGCGCCGGACACCCGGCGGACGGTGAGCACACTGGTGGATCGGGTCTGATTCGCGCGGCGCGTGATTCGCGCGCCGCAGCCGAGTGTGCGGCGCCGTCGAGGAACGAAGTACCCTGCGGACGTGTCGACTGGTCACGCCGAAGGCCGCACCCCGGCGGAGCAACGGCCGATCGGGCTGCGCGCGGCACTGCGGGAAAGCCCGGGTGTGTTGCGCCTGGCCCTGGTGCGGTTCGCCGGGCAGTTCGGCGACGGCATGTTCCAGGCCGCGTTGTCGGGCGCGATCCTGTTCAATCCCGAGCGGGAAACCGATCCGCTGGCCGTCGCGGCGGGCTTCGCCGTGCTGCTGCTGCCGTATTCGCTGATCGGTCCGTACGCGGGCGCGCTGCTGGATCGCTGGGATCGGCGCATCGTGCTGCTGGTGGCCAATGTGCTGCGTGCGGTCCTGATCGCCATGGTGAGTGTGGGGCTGCTCGCCGGTATCGGGGAGACGCCGCTGCTGCTCCTGGCGTTGGCCGTGGTCGGCGTCAGCCGTTTCGTGCTGGCGGGTGTGTCCGCGGCGCTGCCGCGGGTGCTGGCGCAAGCGTGGCTGGTGCCGATGAACTCGGTGTTCGCCACGGTCGCCTCCGGATGCGCAGGCCTGGGCGCGGCCACCGCGGTCGGGATGATCGGACTGATCGGAGCGGGTGACTTCGCCTCGGCGATGGCGGTCGCGGTCAGCGGCGCAGGGTCGGTGGTGGGTGCGGTGTTGGCGGCCGGGTTCCGTCGACGGGTGCTCGGTCCCGCCTCCGACGCGGCGGCGCGGGAGAACACCGTGCACGCGATCGCCACCGGATTGCGCAACGGCGCCACGGCGGTGTGGCGATCGGTGCAGGTCACCACGGCGATGCTGGGCATCGGCACGCACCGGATCGTCTTCGGCGTGAACTCGCTCATCATGGTGCTGGTGTTGCGCCAGGCTCCGGTGGACGGTTCCGGGCTCAGCGGTGGCCTGGTCGGTTTCGGCGTCGCCATCGCCGCCACCGCGGCGGGCATGCTGGTGGCCGCCGTCGTGGCGCCGCTGCTCATCCCCAGGCTGGGGCGACCGCGGACCGTGGTCGTCGGTCTGATCACCGCCATGCTGGTGCAGCTCACGCTGGTGACGCCGATCGCGTTCGCCGACTCCGGCGCGATGCAGCGCGCGCATGAACTCCTGCTGGTCGGCGCGTTCCTGCTGGGGCTGGCCGGACAGACGATCAAGCTGACCGGTGACGCGACGATGCAGATAGACATCGAGGACGCACGGCGCGGCGAGGTGTTCGCGCTCCAGGACACCGTCTTCAACATCACGTTCGTGCTGGCGATCGCGGCTGCCGCTCTGGTGATTCCGGACGACGGCCGGTCGCTGGCCGTGGTTCTCGCCGGCGCCGCGGTCTACGGCGCGGGTATAGCGGCCATCGCGCTGAACACGCGACGCGACGCGCTCACGCGATGAACGGCTCCTCGCCGAGGTTTCGTCCGTTGCGTCTCGACCAGTGCGCCAAGTGCTCGGGCAGAGCGTCGACCTGCGCACGCTCGGACGGTCCGACGGGGTGATCGGCGTCCGGGCACGCATCCGGCGGCTGCGCACCACCGACGAGGCGATCGGGCATCTGCTGCTCCATGCGCACGATCCAGTCGAGCGGCTCGCTCGCCGCGTCGCCGGGCAGGCCGGTGATCTGGTGATTCCAGGTGCCCAGGCCGGTGGGGTCGGTGAAGAAGTGGTCGAGCACACCATCGTCGTTCAGGTCCAGCGCCGCGATATCGGCGACGCCGGAGCCGGAGGAATCCCATAACGCGTCGTCCGCGCTGCCGTCTCCGTCGAAGTCCAGCCGCACCGCGTCGGCCGTGCCCGTATCGCCGAGTTCCAGGTCGGCCTGGCTGGTCCACACGTGCACGGACCCGTCGCCGGTGCCGAACACATACTCGATCTCGTCCATATCCCTTTGGACGCACGCACGGCCGCGCCGGTTCCACAACCCGGCGTTTTCCGATTCTCGTCCCACGTTCACGGGACTGATTCCGGTATGTTGACCTGTCGGCGGCTGACCGACAGGAGGCAACACGACATGGGTTTTCCGGCGACGCAGCCTGATGCGGAGCGAAACCTGCTCGGCTCGTGGAAGACCCGGCCCGCTACCGCTCACCCGTTGCTCGGATAGCCGCCGGCAAGCCGACGTGATGCGCGAACCCGGAACCAGATCCCCTTGTGCAGCGGCATTGTTCGGCGCGTTGCTCGCGGGCGTTCTCACCATGCCGACGCCCGCCGCGCAGGCAGCACCGTTCCCATGGGCGCCACCGCCGGTGAACAGCTGCGGTGAGATAGGTTTCGATCCGCTCAATCGCGAGCCCGATCCCTCGCAGCCGCCGCCTCCACCGGTGCCGCCGCAGATCGACATTCCGGTGCCGATCCCGGAGATCACCCCGGTGCCGGTGCCCGACCCGCCGCAGGACAACACGCGGATCGTCCCCGAACCTCTGCCGGCGAATCCGTGTGACAACCCGTGCCCGGACATCAGAGACAACCCGAAACCGCCGGAGCCGGATGCAGAGCCGAGTCCGAAGTCGGACAACGGCACCGATCCCGGGACCGGCACCGATCCGGGCGCCGATTCCGGGTCCGCCTCGGGCTCGGGCAACGACTCGGGTTCGGGCAGTGGTTCAGGTTCAGGTTCCGGCAGTGGTTCCGGTTCCGGCAGCGGCTCGGGTTCCGGTGAGCCGGTCAAACTTCCCCGCATCGAGTTCAAGCCGGAGATCGAACCGATTCCGATTCCGGTGCCAGGCGGTCCGGGCGAGCAGCCGCAGCCCGCGCCGCCGCACGTCGTGCATCCGGCCGAACCGGGCCCGCTCGCCGCGCCGGTGACCGCGCCGCAGGTCGAGTCGGTGCGGCTGGTCGAGCAGGTGACCGGGCACGGCTCAGAGAACCGGACCGACATGCGCTGGCAGGTCGACGGCACCGACCTGGGGCTGATGTGGGAGACCAGGCCCGGCGAGGTCGCCGTGGTGTTCGGCGACACCTTCGGCAAGGGCTGGGGCGGCGGTGGCGCGGGCAACGACGACCAGGACTGGCGCAGCAACGTGATCGGCTTCAGCACCGATCGCGACCTCTCCGACGGTCTGACCCTGGATACCTTCGCGCAGGACAGCCGCTGTCACGCCGCCGAGATCCTGGGCAGCCGCAAGATCAAGAACTGGGAGACCACCACCATCCCGACCTCCGGGTTCGCCATCGGGAACCGGCAGTACCTGAGCTACATGTCGGTGAATCGGTGGAGCCGCATTCCTGGCCTGTGGTGGACCAACTACGGCGGCATCGCCTACTCCGACGATGACGGGCGCACCTGGAAGAAAGACCAGCATGCCAGGTGGGAGAACTTCTTCGGCCTCGGCAGATTCCAGGTGGCGGCGATGGTGCCGCAGGGCGACTATGTCTACATGTTCGGCACCCCGAACGGGCGCATCGGTGTGATCGGGCTGGCCAGGGTGCCGAAGCACCAAGTGCTCAACAAATCCGCCTATCAGTACTGGGTGGGCGGCACTTGGGCGCCAGCGGCCGAGAACCGAGCCACCCCGCTGGTGCTCGGCATGGCCAGTGAGGTGTCGGTGCGCTACGACCGGGAGACCGGACAGTGGCAGATGGTCTACCTCGATTCGGCGCGGGGCGCGATCGTGCTGCGCACCGCGTCGAGTCCACAGGGCGCGTGGACCGACGCGATCCCGCTGGTGTCCACCGCCGACTACCCGAAGTCCTATGGCGGGTTCATCCATCCGTGGTCGACGAGCGAGGATCTGTACTTCATGCTCTCGGCGTGGGATAGCTACAACGTGTATCTCCTGCACGCCGAGCTGGATTCGAGCGGCGGTCAGGCCGTGCGGACGAACCGTACGGGCTGACCTGGACGCGCCTGCGCGACCGCGTCGACATCCGCATCGATGACCACGGCGATCACGGGATAGCCGCCTGTGATCGGGTGATCGGCGAGGAAGACCACCGGCTGCCCGCTCGGCGGCACCTGGATCGATCCGAGCGCCATGCCTTCGGTCGGCAGCTCGCGGGTGTCCTTGCGGGTCAGCGGCGGGCCGGTTCGGCGATCGAGTCGCGCGCCGATCCGATCGGTATCGGGCGAGACAGACCACAGGCCGTCGAACAAGGCGGCTGCATCGGTGAACCAGTCGTCGCGGGGACCGAGCATGGCATGCACCGTGACGACGTCCGCGGGCAGCTCGGCCACCGGGGCGAAATCCACCACCGGAATCGTGTGCGGAGACGGGCCGATCGGGAGGCGATCACCCACCGTCAACGGCTCCGGCCCCAATCCCGACATGGTGTCGCGGCTACGCGAACCGAGTGTTCGAGGTACATCGATTCCGCCGCGCACCGCGATATAGCTGCGCAGTCCGACGGACGCGTAATCGAGCCGAAGCCCTTGTCCCGGCTCGAGTTCCAGCACACTGGCGTGCCCCACCGGCCTGCCGTCGACGGTCGCGGCCGCCGCAGCGCCGGTGACCGCCAGCATGACATGTTCTTCCGCGTGCATCGCGAACCCGCCCAGCAGCACCTCGATCGCCGCGTGGCCCTCCGGATTGCCGACCAGCCGATTGGCCAACCGCAGCGACCCGCGGTCGGCGGCGCCCGCGGGACCGACACCGGAATCGAACCAGCCCGGCCTGCCGAGATCCTGAATGGTCGCGAGCGGACCGACTTGCTCGATGACGATCATCCGGCCTCCTTCGCGTCGACGAATCGGACCGTGTCGCCGGCGCGGACCAACGCGGGCGGATCGCGCTCGACGTCCCACATCCTGAGTTCGGTGGTCCCGATCAGCTGCCATCCACCCGGTGTATTGCGGGGATACACCGCGCTATAACCGCCGGCCAGCGCGACGGCGCCCGCGGGAATCGCGGTGCGCGCCTGCGCGCGGCGTGGAACGGACAGCCGGCCATCGGGCGATTCCAGATAGCCGAAGCCGGGTGCGAATCCGACGAACGCGCACCGCCACACCGTGCCGGTATGCGCGGCGATCACCTCGGCGGTGCTGAGTTCCAGCAGTCCGGCCACCTCGTCCAGGTCGGCGCCGTCGTAGCGCACCGGGACCAGCACCGGATCGGCTCGGAAAGCACTGTCCGGCATGGTTTCCCGGGAAACATCGCCGACCAGTTCGCGCAGCGAGACGAGTATGGTGGTCAGCGCACGTCGCACCGCATCACGGTCGCGCGGTGAATCCAACGTCAGCAGTACGGTTTCCGCGGCTGGGAGCACGTCCTGCACACCCGGGATCGGTCCGGCTCGCAGCGCCGTGACGAGTTCCGCGACGACCTCGCGCCGCTCCGGCGTCACCAACAGCGCCCGATCGCCGACCGCGCGAATCGCCATCTCGGCCTCGTGGCGAGCCGCGCCGGGCACCGCACCCTCCGTCGTCATACCCCGCCTCAGCCGAACGGCTCCACCGGCACGCCGACTTCGACCAGCGCGGCGCGGATCCGACGGGCCATCTCCACCGCCGCGGGGGAATCACCGTGCACGCAGATGCTCGCGGCGCGCACCGCTACCGCTCCGGATCCGTCGACCGTTCGCGCGGTGCCCGACTGGGCGATCGAAACCGCCTGGGCCACCGCATCCGCCGGGTGCAGCACCGCGCCGGGCTCACCACGGGGAGCCAGCGAACCGTCGAGCGTGTAGGCGCGGTCGGCGAAACCCTCGCCGACGAATCGGACTCCGGCGGCCTGCGCGGCCAGTTCCAGCTGGCTGCCCGCCGGGCCGAGCAAGCCGAGCCGCTGGTCGTACGCCACGATCGCGCCGAGCACCGCGTCGGCGAGCATCCGATTCCGCGCGGCCGAATGGTACAGCGCACCATGTGGTTTCACGTACCGAACCCGATCGCCCGCGGCCTTCGCGAAAGCGTCGAGGGCGCCGATCTGATACAGCACCTCGTCGCGCAGCTCACCGGGCGCGACAGCGATCTCGCGCCTGCCGAATCCGGCCAAGTCGCGGTATCCGACGTGGGCGCCGATCCGCACCCCTTTCGCCACGGCCAGCGTGCAGGTCGTGCGCATGATCACGGGGTCGCCCGCGTGGAAACCGCAGGCGATGTTCGCACTGGTGACGATGTCGAGCATGGCGGCGTCGTCGCCCATCGTCCACGGTCCGAAGCCCTCGCCCAGATCACTGTTGAGATCCAGCGCCATGTGCGTTCTCCCAGCTCCCTGTTGTGGCGGACTTCCGATTCTCGTACCGAGGCGTTCGTCCCGGCAAATGCGCCCCTCGCGCGACCTGGCTCACAGATCCCGGGTTCGGCGGGCCTCGCCGAGTACGCTCTGTCCAATCATGGCCATGTATTTCGATCCGAAGTCCTGGTCGCCGTCACGGGCCGTCGATCTCGGCAAGCGGTTATTCGATCAATCCTGGCTGGAGCAGTGGGTCTCGCTGAGCAGCGCTTGGCTGGATCCGGTCGCCGACCTCGGCTCCGGGACCGTCACGGCGCTGCTGCCCGATGTACTGATGACGATGCTCAGCGAGGGCATCCTGAGCCGGTTCGGCGGGCAAGAGGTCCGTGCGACGCTACTGGGTCACGACCTGCGGGCCACCTTGCAGGTGCTGAAGGTGCGCCGCCGCGGCGCGCACTTCCAGACCAAGACGGTGTTGTCGGAGCTGCGCTGGGACGACCATTCGATCGAGGCCGTGACCGTCATCGCACACGGCGTCCGCTTGATTCCGGGCGTCCCCACGAAGGTCCGCGCCGCACAACTGGACCTGGACGGCACGGTCACCGCGAGGGCGCTGATCGGGTGGCTCAACACCCAGCCGCTGGGCTGGACCCTTGACCTGCACGAAACCGGTTTCATCCGGGCCAGGCACCGCCGACGAGCGGTCACGGCGCTGGTCGAAGCGTCCGTCACGGACAATCGGCTGGACATCGCCGTGCGCAGGGCGAGCTGGTTCGGCATTCCGATCCCGCGCGGGCTGATCGGCGTCCCCGCCGTGCTGCTGGAGCAGCTCCCCAATGGCGCCCGGATCGCGTACGCCACCCGGGAGGACGAGCTGATCCGGTTCCGGGTCGAGCTGTCCGAAGTCGCCGGTTCGTTCGATCTCGCGCAGATCCGCTCCGCGATCCTGGCCGGCACCACGCTGATCGTCTTCTGACCAGGTCAGCTCTGCGTTTTCCACCACTCGAGCAGTGCCGACTCGGCTTCCTCGCGAGTGAGCGGTCCGTGGTCGAGGCGCAACTCCTTCAGATGACGCCAGGCCCGGCCGACCTCGGGGCCGGGCGGCAGGCCGAGCAGCTCCATGATTGCGTTGCCGTCCAAGTCCGGGCGGACCTTGGCCAGGTCCTCCTGCTGCCGCAGACGGTCGATCCGCACTTCGAGATCGTCATAGGTGGCGCGCAGCGCGGCGGCCCTGCGCTTGTTGCGGGTGGTGCAGTCGGCGCGGACGAGTTTGTGCAGGCGGGGGAGCAGATCGCCGGCGTCGGTGACGTAGCGCCGGACCGCCGAATCGGTCCACTGGCCTTTCCCGTAGCCGTGGAAGCGCAGATGCAGGAACACCAGCCTGGCCACGTCTTCGGTGAACTGCTTCGGATACTTCAGCGCCCGCATTCGTTTGCGCACCATCTTCGCGCCGACCACCTCGTGGTGGTGGAAGCTGACGCCGCCGCCCGGCTCGTTGCGCTTGGTATCGGGCTTGCCGATGTCGTGCAGCAGCGCGGCCCAGCGCAGCACCAGGTCTGGATCGCCTTCTTCCTGGTCGATGGCCTGCTCCAACACGGTGAGCGAATGCCAGTAGACGTCCTTGTGCTGATGATGCTCGTCGATCTCCAGCTTCATCGCGGGGACCTCGGGCAGCACCCGCTGGGCCAGCCCGGTCTCGCACATGACGTTGATGCCGTCGATCGGGTGCGCACCCGCGATCAGCTTGTCCAGCTCGACGCGCACCCGCTCCGCGGTGATCCGGTCGATCTCCGCGGCCATCGCGGTGATCGCGGCCCGAACCCGCGGGTGCAGTTCGAAGCCGAGCTGGGCGACGAACCGCGCGGCGCGCAGCATGCGCAATGGGTCGTCGTTGAACGAATCCTCTGGCGCGGCAGGCGTATCGAGCAACCCGCCCAGCAGCGCGTCCATCCCGCCGAGCGGATCGACGAACTCCAGCGCGCCGTCCGCGCCGATCCTGACCGCCATCGCGTTCACCGTGAAATCCCGGCGCACCAGGTCGTCCTCGAGCGAGTCGCCGAAGGTCACCAGGGGGTTGCGAGACACCCGGTCGTAGCTGTCCGCGCGGAATGTGGTGATCTCCAGTTGCTCGGCGCCTTTTGCCGCGCTGACCGTGCCGAACGCCAGGCCGCCGGTGTCCCACACATGGTCGGCCCAGCCGCGCACCATGTCCTGGACCACCTCCGGCCGCGCATCGGTGGTGAAATCCAGGTCGGTCCCCAGCCTGCCGAGCACCGCGTCGCGCACACTGCCGCCGACCAGGTACAGCTCATGCCCCCCGGCGGCGAACATCTCGCCCAGCGGCGTCAGCACATCCGACAGCCTCCCCAGCGTCACCGCCGCGGCGGCCAGCAATCGGGTACGTCTATCCAGCGCAGCGTCCTCGGACTTGGGCGAAACCACGAATGAGCAGCTTACCGAGCCGCGACGCCGAATATTACGGCGCAGTCCACGCACCCGACCGCGACAGTTCCCGGCAGATGCGACAGGTTCGGTGAGCATCCAGGTTTATGGGTCACCGCCCAGCGCGCCCACACCGGCTCAACCTCCGTTTTCGAGCGCAGCGAGACCTGGCATTGCCCGTTCGCGGCCCGGCTCGCGTCCGAGTGGCCGTC
>NZ_BDBA01000006.1 GCF_001612745.1 Nocardia amamiensis NBRC 102102
CCGCCGCAGTTCTGGCGTCTCAGAATGAGACGCTGACGCCCTCGTCGGCCGTTCCCCGGCCCCCTACATTCGATCTCAGCCTGTGATGCCCACCACATAGACTTCGTTCGAGGAGCGCACGTGTACCGCAAGGAATGACCCCAGCTATTTCATCGTCGACGCGAACGTCGCGCTGCGGGATGCCCGGCCGGAGTACCAGCGCAACGTTCACAGTATCCAGTTCATCGACTGCTCCTCCATCTACCACCGCAACCTGTCGCCGGGCTCGGAGCTCCCTGGCGGTCTCGCCCGCGGGCGAGGTCGAGGTACCGCACTCACCACCTGACCGGAGAAGGGACACCATGAGCACCATGCGAGCCGTTCAAGTCGTCGGCTACCACCGCAACCTCGAGATGACGGAGGTCGAGGCGCCCACTCCTACCGGGCCCTTCGACGTCGTCGTGAAAATCGGCGGCGCCGGAGTGTGCCGGACCGACCTGCACATCCTGGAAGGGCAGTGGGCCGAGACATCCCAAGTCCAGTTGCCGTACACGATCGGCCACGAGAACGCCGGCTGGGTACACGCGGTCGGTTCCGCGGTCACCAACGTGGCCGAAGGCGACAAGGTCATCGTGCACCCGCTGATCACCTGCGGGCTGTGCCGCGCCTGCCGCTCGGGCGACGACGTGCACTGTGCGGCCAACTCCTTCCCCGGCATCGACACCAACGGTGGCTACGCCGACTACCTCAGGACCTCTGCCCGCAGCGTGGTCAAGATCGACGACTCGCTCGAGCCGGCCGACGTCGCCGCATTGGCCGACGCAGGGCTCACCGCCTACCACGCCGCGGCCAAGGCGGCCCGACGCTTGACACCGCGCGACCGCGCCGTCGTTATCGGCGCAGGCGGGCTGGGCCACATCGGGATCCAGGTACTCAAAGCCCTCACCCCGGCCGAACTGATCGTCGTCGACCGCAACCCCGATGCCCTGGAACTCGCCGCGGCGGTCGGCGCCGACCGCACTGTGGTCGCCGATGGCAGCCACGTCGAGCATGTGCTGGACCTGACCGGCGGCCAAGGCGCCGAAACCGTAGTCGACTTCGTCGGTGAAGGCGGCGCCACCGCCGAAGGCATCCGGATGCTACGCAGGGCAGGCGATTACCACATCGTCGGCTATGGCGAAAACATCGAGGTGCCGACGATCGACATCGTCTCCACCGAGATCAACATCATCGGAAACCTCGTCGGCTCCTACAACGACCTGTGTGACCTCATGGCACTCGCCGCGCGCGGTGCGGTCACCCTGCACACCCAGAAATATGCCCTCGACGACTTCCAGTCCGCCCTCGACGACCTCGACGCGGGCAAGGTCCGCGGCCGGGCCATCCTCGTTCCCTAGGAGAGCACCATGATCTTCATCGTCGTGAAATTCGAGACCCGCCCGGAGTGGGCCGAGCGCTGGCCGGACCTGGTCGCCGAGTTCACCGAAGGCACCCGCGCCGAAGACGGCAACCTCTGGTTCGAGTGGTCCCGCAGCCTGGCCAACCCGGCCGAATACGTACTGGTGGAGGCATTTCGGGACGCCGAAGCCGGCCGGGCTCACGTCACCAGTGCGCACTTCGAGAAAGCTATGGCGGAACTGCCGCGCGCTCTGGCTGCCACCCCGAAGATCATCAGCCAGACCATCGACGCCACCGGCTGGTCGGAAATGGGGGAGATGACCGTGGCGTGAGCAGTGCACAATCTCGGCGCTACAGCGGTCGGCGAAGGCCGCTGCTGCCAGATCTGCCCCGCTTTCTCGTTCGTGTCATGTGTAAGCGCCACCGCGAAGCCAGTCGGTCCACGGGATGCTCCAATCGCCGTTGTGCCAGATATCGAGGGGGTCGCCGCCGGTGTTGCGGACCTCGACGATGTCGCCGGGGATGACGAAGTCGTAGAACCACGCGGCGTCGGCAGGGGAGAGGTTCAGGCAGCCGTGCGAGACGTTGGTGTTGCCTTGGGCCCACATGCTCGCGGCCAATTCGTGCACGAAGATTCCGTCGTGGCTGATGCGGACCGCATGGTTGATGCTCGTGCGGTAACCGAGCGCGGAGGTGGTGGGCAGGCCGTAGGTGGCGGAATCCATGATCACCGGGTTATTGCGGTCCAGCACGGTGTAGATGCCCGGGCGAGTCCAGAACGACATGACTCTGCCGCCGACGACCGTGGTCCCGCCCATGCCCATCGATGTGGGCATGGTGCGCAGGAGGTTTCCGTTGTCGAAGACCTCGATCTGTTTGGTGTCGTCGTCGGCGATCGCGACGTGCGCGGGCCCGATGATCACCGAAACTTGTTGGTCACGCAGGCCGTAGCGGCCCTCGCCCAGCGCGCGGCCGAAGAGTTCGGCCGCGACCGTGATCCGGGTTCCCGGTGCGTGATAGTGCTCCGGCCGCCAGTGTGCGTTCTGATCGTCGAGCCAGTACCAGGCACCGGCGACGGCCGGCTGGCTGGTGACCTGCAGGTGGCGTTCCGCGGCCGCCCGATCCACGGGTTCGTCGAAATGGGCGACGAGCACGAAACCTACTCCGTAGGTGTCATTTTCGGCCAGCTCGACGAGATTGGCAGAGCGTAGGGAGACGTCGATGAGTTGTTGCGGTCGCACCGTGGTGCAGGTTGTCGTCGCGGTGACCTCGCCGGTTTCGCCGTGAGCGACGGCTTTCGCGGTGTAGGTGTGTCCGTAGCCGAGTGGTTCGGCACTGGTCCAGGCTCGATGATCGGGTGCCGATACGCCCGGCAGCGATCTGCCCGTTTCGTCGATCCATTCGACCGACCGCAGCGTCCCGTCGGTGACGGTGATCGTGCCCGAAATGCGCGCTTCGACATCTTGGGTGCCGGGCGCGGGATCGAATCGGATTGTGGCGGGTTTGGGTGGCGGCGCGAGTTCTCGCGACCACCCCCATCCGGCCAGGGCGAGGCCACCCGCACCGGCGAAGCCGATCAGCAGCCGACGACGTCCCAATGCCACCGTCTATCTCCCTTCTGCCAGGTGCTGGGCCGACCTCCGTCCGCCAGCATGCGGCAGATACGCGCCGCCCGTGACACCGACGACCAGCATCTCCACCGATCCGCCGCACAACCGATACCGTTCCTCGATTGATTCGGGTTCTCGTCAAACCATCGTCGGCGGTGCTGGATCGTCGCAACGGCCGGTCCCGCACCGGAATCAATCGAGACCAATGCCGCCGTGGCGTCGCGGGTTCTGGCACGGATAGCTGGGGTCGTGGCAGGTTGTGCCGACCGATTCGCATCACAACTGTGTGTTGGCGCGGCTTGGGGGTATGTGCAAGAGAGGAACTCGATGAACTTGCTCGGGTGTCATCGGTTCCGGCGGAACATCAGGAGGTTCTCATGCTCGCCATTGCCGCCGCTGTCGCATTCGGTCTTGCGCTCATTCTCGATCTGGCGGATGCCACCCTCGGTGAGTCCATTACCGACGGCACCCTCATCACGGTAGGACTATTGTTGATCGCTCTGCACTTTGCGGGGTTCGGTACCGGCGCGCGCGTAGGTACCGGTGGTCGCTCGTGGAACTGGCGGCGGCGCGTCCGCCGCTGAGCCGCTACCGGCCGGCTCGACCGGTCGGGCGGCGACGTGGGCTTCGCGTGTGCCACAGGCTACCGAGCAAGACACTTGCCGCTACGGGCGGGCGCCGTCTGTCGATCGCGACGAGCAGCCGGGGGAGGTCTCGGCCGCGTTGGTGACGACCGCACGCCGAACGCCCGGAAAGCCGTGCAGTGGACCTGTGAGATTGCCGCTGCGCACCGAGAGCGCCGCCCGTTTGATTCTTGGGCGGCATGCGCCTTACTGCTCGGTGGTGTCCGTGTTCTGGTCGAGGTAGATGAGGACGGCACGGACGCGTTGGCTGTGGGCGGGGTCTTTGGTCAGGTCGAGTTTGGTGAATATGGCGTTGACGTGTTTTTCGACCGCGCTGATCGAAAGGGACAGTGTGTCGGCGATGCCTGCGTTGGTGAGGCCTTGTGACAGTACTCGGAGGACGTCGAGTTCGCGGGGCGAGAGCGCGGTGAGCGGGTTGTGGCGGCGTTGCCTGGCGAACAGTTGCCGGACTACTTCGGGGTCGAATGCGGTGCCGCCGGAGGCGATTCGGTCGAGGTCGGCCAGGAATGCGTCGATGTCGGCGACCCGGTCCTTGAGCAGGTAGCCGATTCCGCCCTTGCCTGCGGTAATGAGTTCGATCGCGTTGTGCTGCTCGACGTACTGGGACAGCACGAGCACGCCCAGTCGCGGGTAGCGGGCCTTGAGTGTTCGTGCGGCCTCGAGTCCCTCGGCGGAGTAGGTGGGTGGCATCCGGACGTCGACGATGACGAGATCCGGTGTGCCGTGGGTGGTTTCGTGCAGCAGTTCGGTCGCGGTGCCGACCGCCACGACCTGGTGTCCCTCGTCGGTCAACAACCGGGTCAATCCCTCCCGCAATAGTGCGGAGTCCTCGGCGATCACGATGCGCACGGCAGCTCCGCGGTCAGGACGGTCGGCCCGCCGGTCGGGCTGTGCACGTCGAGTGTGCCGTCGAGGGCGGCGACGCGCCACCGCAGCCCCGTGAGACCGGCACCGCCCGGATCAGCGCCGCCGCGGCCGTTGTCGTGCACGGTCGCGGTGATGGTTCCAGGCGTGGTGCGCACTGTTATCGAAACCTGTTCCGCGCCGGAATGTTTGGCGGCATTGGTGACGGATTCGGCGACCACGAAATAGGTCGCCGCCGCTACTTCGGGTGGTGGTTCGTGGTCGAGGTCGATGTCGAGTTGCAGCGGCACGACGGTGTGTGCGGACAACCCGCGCAGCGCGGCCGCGAGGCCTTGTTCGTCGAGGACCGACGGATAGATTCGCCACGCCACCTCCCGCAGGTCGTCGATCAACCGCCCGGCCTCGGCGGCGGCGTGGTCGAGTTC
>NZ_BDBA01000007.1 GCF_001612745.1 Nocardia amamiensis NBRC 102102
TCGCTCGATAACCTCCGCTCTAGGTTATCAGTTGATAACCAGCCGTCAAGGATTCTCACCGTCTCATGGCTGGCACTCGGCGCCGCCGCGCACGCACCGGGTGGTTCCCCTCGGCCGTCACCGCGCTCGGCGCGCTACCGGTTGCCGGCGGGTTCCGGCTCGACGTCGTTGGTTCGAGCATGGAACCGGAACACATCACCCGCAGCGGCTTAGCGCACGGTGCTCACAACGGGGGACACGAACGTCGCCCTCCCTCGGCGTCAGGCGGCGAACACCCACATTTCATCCGCGCGGGGTGAGAAACTTCGGCTACTTCGCGGACACACTGCCACCACGGGACTACAAGGCCATTCATCAGCAGGAATGTGGAGGACGGTATGGGTGCAGCGGCGAGCGAGTCATCGACGGACCGACCACCGAACCCGCCCTCGAGACCCACACCGGAAGCGGGTGCGCCGAGCGCACCCGCCGCGGCTACGCGTTCTCCGTCATCCGTGCGTCACAGGCAGATGGTGTGGATCGAGGGCGGAACATTCCTCATGGGTTCGGACGCGAACTATCGCGAGGAGGCACCCGCACGCCGTGTATCGGTCGACGGCTTCTGGATCGATCCGCATCCGGTGACGAACGCCGAGTTCGCCCGGTTCGTTTCCCGTACCCGATACGTGACCGTCGCCGAACGTCCTCCTACAGCCGCCGACTATCCCGATGCCGACCCAGCCTTGCTCGTCGCGGGCTCGTCTGTATTCGTCGAACCCGATCGCCCGGTGCCCCTCGACCAGCCCTACCAGTGGTGGCGGTGGGTTCCCGGTGCGCACTGGCGACGTCCTCAGGGCCCAGGCAGCTCGGTACGAAAGCGGCCTGACCATCCTGTCGTACACGTGGCCTGGGAAGACGTTGCGGCATATGCCGACTGGGCGGGCAAGGATGTACCGACCGAAGCCGAGTGGGAGTATGCCTGCCGAGGCGGCCTGGACGGCGCCGAGTATGCCTGGGGCAATGAGTTCGAACCCGGGAACAAGGCGATGGCAAACACCTGGCAGGGCGAATTCCCCCATCACAACACGCACGGGGCCGGATTCGAGGGCACCTCACCCGTCGGATGGTTCCCGCCCAACGGCTACGGGTTGGCTGACATGATCGGCAACGTCTGGGAGTGGACCCACGACTGGTACACCACATACCAGGCTTCGACGCACGCGTGCTGTGTCATAGCCAATCCACAGGGCGGTACAAGGGAAGGCAGCCGCGACCCGGCACAGCCGCAGCTCGCGCGAAAGGTCGTCAAGGGCGGATCGCACCTGTGTGCGCCCAACTATTGCCGCCGATACCGACCGGCCGCACGGATGGCGCAACCGGTCGACACATCGACCTCCCACCTGGGCTTCAGATTGATCATCCGAGAGGGCCGAAGCACTACCGCCACAACGGGTTGAGTTTCGAATTCTCCCAGAAATACTCGTGCCGTCCGGCGAGGTTGCCGGACGGCACGAGGATGGTGCTCGAGGAAGCCAATCACTAACAACGGGAAGAGCTATCCCCTTGGCGGGCAAACGGAGTCATCCCCGTTCGCCAGCTGCGGACACTCTGATGCAGTGAATGACGGTTTGATTATGGCAAATCCACCGCAATAGTCGCATGCGCTGGCTCGCAGCGCAGCGGCACAAAAGAAATCCAGTCCCGGGGGCGCCCCGGACGAAGCAGTGATCTACCGAAACCGAATCAGGCGGCGGGCTGGGGCTGGGTCAGGTCCCTGACGCCGGTGATCGCATCGATGATGTTGACGATCGCGGAGGTGCCACCGTCGAGGGCGGAGCTGCCGGAGTCGAGCATGGCGGAACCGGAGGAGGAGCCAGCCGAACCCGTGGACGAGCCGCCGCCGGCCGAACCCGAGGCCAGGCCCGCGGAGCCGGAGTCGGCGGCGGAGGCCATCGCGACCGGGCCGAAGAACAGGGCGGCGGCGGAGATGGCGCCGGCGGCGGCAAGAGCCTTGCGAGAGAACATGTACGCAGATTTCCTTTCACAGCTTGATAACGACGCCATCACGGCGCACACAGCAACGTTAAGAAAAAGAAATCTTCAGATCCACTTATATTATTGTGTTAATAATCACAGTTAATAATGGGCTAACGACATATTGTGCCGTGGTAACACAATTTGATCTTCACCCGAATCAAATTCAAAGTTGAAATTCTGTTGATTTCCCGGACGGCGCCGCGTATCGGCATGCGGCGGAGTCGATCTCGTAGCAGACCTCCGAACCCGGCACCGCGAGACCCGAGCCGACGACCCGCTCGGCGGCCGCTGACATGACGGCGATCCGGTGTTACCGCGCGAAGGTGGCACGCCGCGCGACGGCGCTACACGCGAGACCCGATGCCGTACTGCGCCCCGTCCCGCCACGATGCCGCGCTCGGCCTCGCCGTTCTCTCCGGCACACTCGAACGCCGCACCAACCGCGGCCGGGGCTGGCAACGCGTTCAGGGGCCGAGAATGGCGCGGATCTGGTCTGCGGCTCGGCGGGCGATGGCGTCGTCGAGGACCGCCATCGGTTCGTCGGCCCCGGCGAACCACTGCGGGCCGACAGTGAAGGGTGCGCCGGTGAGGGCGACACCGACCGCGCCGAGTTCGCAGATGATGGCGTCGCCGGACAGTGGATCGGAGACCACTTCGACGATGATGTACTGCCGCCGGATCCGGTTGTAGTCGTCAGAGCTGACGATCAAGCAGAGCATCCCGCCGGGCAGCACCGAGCCCGACGGGGCGTGCCAGACCTCGCCGAATCGGGGAGTGGCCATCAGTCGGCCGCGCGGCGCTGCGCGAGCAGGCCCGCCGTGACGGCGGTCGCGCGGTCCGGGGTGTACCCGGCCGCGTTCAACGTGGCGCTGTCGGTGGCGATTCTCCGCCGCAGATCGTCGCGGTGGACCAGCTGCGCGAGGTAGGCGGAGCGGTCCAGGCCTTCCTCCTCCGCGCGGCGGGCGAGGATCTCCAGGGTCTCGTCGTCGAACGACACCGACGTCTTCCGTCCAGCCATACCGCCGATCGTACCGCCGGCAGCGGTAAATGTTCGCAGCACGAATCCAGCTCGGTGTCCGTGCTCGACGGTCCGGATGTCGTCTACGTCGCCCGTGTCGCGGCGTCCCGGATCATGACCGTCAGCATCACTATCGGGACGCGATTCCCCGCCTACGCCACGTCCATGGGACATGTCCTGCTGGCCGGGCTCGCGGCCCCCGAACTCGATGCCTATCTGGCGCGCACGCCCCTGGACCGGCTGACTGCGAATACCGTTACCGACCCGGACGCCCTGCGCACCGAACTGGAAAGGGTTCGCGCGCAGGGCTACTCCATCGTCGATCAGGAATTGGAGGACGGCCTACGGTCGGTTGCGGTGCCCGTGCACGACCGGTCGGGCGCGATAGCGGCGATCAACATCTCGACGCACGCCTCGCGCCGGACTATCGAATCCATCCGGACCGATCTGGTCCCGCGCCTGCTGACAGCCGCCCAGCGAATCGAAGCAGACCTCACCGCCGCGAAGCCGATCACGCGGCTGGGCTGAACATCGATTCGGATCGCGATTCGATACGCACACGAGGACCGAGTGCGTCACGGTGCGAACAGATTCTGCAGTGCCGCCGGAATCTCAGCAAGCGCGACACGTCGGTTCCTGGCCCTGTTCCCCGCTGGATACAAAGTCACCGCATGGCGGTTGAGCTGCTACCGATCTCGGGGGCTTTGACGGAGCTGGCGGGTGATGGTTGTATCTGCCTGTGCCTGAACGGTTTCCGGCAGTGTGCATGGTTGTGCAATGGCCGGTGAAGCCCTTCGGGCCGAAGCCGTCTCCAAGGAACGAAAAGAGTCTTGTGATCACCACTTCCATCGCACGCATTCGTCGCCGCTTGGCGATCGGACTAGCGCTCGTCGCCACGGCCACCAGCATCGTTGGCCAGCAGGCCGGTACCGCGAGCGCTGCACCGGCGATAACCCTGCCTCCGATAAATGCCGGGTTCGACTACCAGATCACCAGTCCTTACGATCCGCCGACGGGAGTCACGGTCGTCAGTCGCGATCACAGCGCCGAGCGGGCGGATGGTTTGTACAACATCTGCTACGTGAACGGCTTTCAGGTCCAACCGGGTGCGGAGAGCGAGTGGCCGGAAGACCTGTTGCTGCGCGACAAGGACGGCAAGGTCGTCTACGACACGAGGTGGAAGGAGGCGCTGCTGGATATCCGCACAGCCGACAAGCGCACCCGTATCGCGGACAAGGTCGACCAGTGGATCGACGAATGCGCGAACAAGCGTTTCGATGCCGTCGAGATCGACAACTATGACAGCTACAGCCGATCGAAGGACCTGCTGACCACCGACCAAGCGGTCACCTTCATCAGCATGCTCGCCAAGCACTCGCACGACCGCGGCCTGGCCATCGGCCAGAAGAACGCCGCCGAACTCGTGGACAAAAGGACCGTTGCCGGACTGGATTTCGCGGTGTCCGAAGAATGCGGCGACACTGCGGAGTGCGGTGACTACGCGGCTGCCTACGGCAACCACGTCATCGATATCGAATACACCGAAGCAGGCCTGTCGGCGGCGTGCGGAGGCTACGCAAGCAGGTTCAGCATCGTGCTCAGGGATGTCGAAGTTTCCACTCCGGGTGACCCTGGCTACGTCCGGAAGACATGCTGAAACCCGGCGAAAGCACCACACTGCGGTCGAATTCTGCTAGTGATCAACATATTTCATGCAACAAGGCGATGTGGCGGCCATGAGGAGTCGCGATGAGGTCACGCACCGAATCGATCAGGTGTTCGCGGGAGCCTTGCTGCCGCTCACCGAGGACGAACTTGCACCGCCGAGCATCGACGCGCGGTACGTCATCGCCCATTTTCACGGCCGCTCGCGGGCGGATATCGACCGCTCGAGCTTTCTGCCCAGCCTGCACATGGAAGACTTCACGTACATGACCGCGCAGGCCGTCGAGTACTACCTCCCGGCGGTGCTGAAGCTGATGCTGATCCAACCGTACGACTTCGAACTCTGGATATATCTCAGTAGCTTTCTCGGCAGTGCGCGACGCGGCGACGAGACGACCCTGCGCGGCCTCCGCCCCGCACAGCACGCGGCGATCGCGGACTGGCTCGAGCTCCTGTCCCGCGAGATCGACGAGGGGATCGGATTCGATCGCAAAGACGCCGCGAAACTGGCGCGGCTCTATCGGCAGTTCGCGAACGCCGCGACGTAGCCAGGCGCCCGCGCGGGCCGCGTTCGGCGGATGGTCGTTCGCCGAACGCGGAACAACGATCAGAAGGCCGCTGTGACTCACAGCGAAACGACAGCCGGATAAACAGGTGTTCGGGTTCCGGTAGTAATCGCCGAAGAACAACGGATGTGGCGTAGCGCCTGCTGACGGGTGATTCGCCGGGCTCAACTTTCATGGTGGACGGTAACGGCGTTGTTCCGATCCCACACGGCGACAAGCAGCTGGTCGGTGGGCTTGTCAGCGCCGATTGCGAAGTCGAGTGCGAGAACACGTTCCGTTGCCGCGGGGCTTATCATAATGCCGACGAGGACTAGGTGGTCGAGGAAGACCTTGTCGGTAACAGCTTCACAGCTGTCCACGTCGAACAAGTCGCACGCCCTCTCTTCGGGGATCTCCTCGAGATGAACCTGGCGAAACAATGAAGTCGTCGACCGGGGATCGGTCAGCTCAGCGGCGAAAGCGGCGAAAGCCGCAGCGACCAGAGCCTTCACATCGAGAAGAGCGGCCTCTGCCTTGTCGAGTTCGGTCTGGTTCAGCGTCTCATCACCATGAATCCAATACCAGGCACCCGCTCCGAATCCGTGTATGCCAGCAGGTAGCACGGCACCGGCCAGCGAGTCGTCGCCGAAATCGAGGTGCCCCGCGAACCGGCTGGTCAGGTGATTCATAGTCCTATCGTGCCATCCAGGCCCGGCCTCACTTCAGGTGCCGGGCGAAGAACCGGTTCCCCTCCTCCCCGGCGTACTGCGGGACGCCGATGTGCCCGCCCATATTGGCGTGCAACGTCTTCTCCTTGGAGCCGAAGGCGTCGAACAGGTCCAAAGCCATCTGCCGGTCGTTTCCTTCGTCGTCCCACTGCAGCAGGACATGCAGCGGAATGGTGACCTCCCGGGCCTCGTCGAGTATGGCGCGGGGCACGAAACTACCCGCGAACAGAACGGCGGCCGAGATGCGCGGTTCGACCACCGCCAGCCGGGTACCGATAGAGATCACCCCTCCCGAGTACCCGACCGGTCCGCCGATCTCGGGCAGCGAAAGGAGGGCGTCCAGGGCGGCCCGCCATTCCGGGACCGCCTTTTCGACCAGCGGGAGGACGAGCCGGTCGACGATCTCGTCGTGGACCGGCTCCC
>NZ_BDBA01000008.1 GCF_001612745.1 Nocardia amamiensis NBRC 102102
CGCAGGTCGGCGCGGGCCTGTTCGGCGGCGGCCGAACGGGGACGGTCACCGCTCCAGGGGAGCTCGATCGTGGCCGCGGCGAAGCCCTCCGCCACGGAGTGCCGGGCCCGGGCCACCAGTCGGGGGTACATCTGGCGCAGTCCGCCTGGGTGGCCGATCAGGATCAGCGGCGCCGGTGCGGATGCGGATCCAGGCGTCCACAGGATGCCGGGGATCTCGCCGAGGGTGAATTCGCGCTCGAGGATGTCGTCGTCGAGGCGCTGTTCGGTAATGAATTGCACGGTCGTGCCTTTCGGGAGTGCTGTTGAACGGCGCTCCCGGACGACCTATCGCCCGACCGTGACCCCAGAGGGGAGCACCCATGTCGATACTGCGTTCACGGGTACCACCTCCTCGTTCTCTGGCACGGCTTGCGGAAGGCTAGCAGTGGTCGCTGTTCTCCGCCAACGGGTTTTGCGGTGGCTCCGGGTCGATGCCACGGAGCCACTCGCTTACTCGTCCTGACAAAACGATCAACGCCGTGGCGTCGAGCGTGGATGGTAGCGGGGGCTGCTGCGTTTGCACGCACCTCAGTCGGCGATATAGCGCAGCATCACGGCGGTGTTGAAGTGCCTGGTCTCGGCCAATCGGAGTTGGATGCGCTTGTCCAGCGATGGGAACATCGATGTGCCGCCGCCGAGCACCACGGGCAAGCAGAACAGCTGGTACTCGTCGATGAGCCCGTGTGGCATCAGCGACGCCGCGAGGCTCGCGCCTCCGACCTCGATGACGCCATCGCCGCCAGCCTTGAGCCTGCGGACCTCCTCGACCGCGTTCTCGCTGACCAGCGTGCTGTTCCAGTGGACCTCGGTGAGTGTCCGGGAGAAGACGACCTTCGGCTTCTCCGTCCAGAGCCTGCCGAACTCACGCTGGATGCGCGGCGCGTCCTCGGGCACGTGCGGCCAGTACTCGGCCATCAGCTCGTACAGGCGACGGCCGTGCAGCGAGACCTCGATCTCGCGGTAGCGGTCGTTGTGGAACTGGTGCAGTTCCTCGTCCGGGTTGGTCCAGTCGATGCTGCCGTCGCGGTCGTTGATGTAGCCGTCCAGGGACACGCTGAACCCGTAGATCAGTTTCCTCATAACCAGATAGACCTCCTACGCGCTCGAAACTCATCGGCGCTCATCGAGAGGCAGGCTCCCTGGAGAAGTAGGTCATGGGAGGTCGGCGAGCACGGCGCGGGCATCGGGGGTGTCGGCGATGAGGGCGTCGAGTTTGCCGTGGGTGCGGGCGAGCGTGGCGATGCGGGCGAGCGCCGGTGCGTCGTCGGCCCACAGCCACCAGCAGGTGGCGCCGACGATCCAGATCGCAGCGTCCTGGTCGACGAATTGCTCGAGGGTCGAGTCATCGTAGGGCCGGACCTCGTGTTCGGGGAACGTAGCGGCGAGGGCGGCGCGGGCGTCGTCGGAGAGTTGGCCGCGGGCGCGAAGCCACAGGCCGGACTTGAACAGCTGGAGCGGCGCGCTGTCGGCGGAGCGCGCGAGGTCGGCTTCCGGGCCCCAGAACGAGCACGGGGCCCAGTCGTGGGAGACGTAGGCGTCGGCGAACAGGGTGAACAGCCAGGCGGAGAATGGGCGCGGCGGAGTGGCCCAGCCGGACGAGGTGAAGTGTTCGTGGACCGGGGGATCGTCGCTGCCGTCGAGCTCGACGTAGGCGCGACCGTCGCGGGTCTCGTTGGTGAACAGCAGCCGCAGCGATCCGCGCAGCGGCGTGGGGGGAAGCGAAGTGGTCGGCTCGGCAGCGACGTCGATGGCCGCAGCCAGGTCTGCCGCGCCGTCGGTGCGCGCGGCCGGCTCGACGAACGTGGCGAGTGAGGCGACGTCGGCGGCCCAGTAGTCGGCGAGGAGGGCTGGCAGGCCGACGATCCAGTAGTCATCGGTCACCTCGCCGATCAGGGGATGGGCGCTGCGGCCCTCGTTCCACACAGTGCGCGGGAAGCCGTCCTGGCCGAGCGGGATCTCGCCCACGATCGAGAAGAACTCGGCGAGGCTGCGGGGGAGGGTGGCGGTAGCGTCGCGGAGCGGTTCGGGACGCTCGGGATCCATCAGGAGCAAGAACAGCGTGTCTTGGAGGAGTGACGGCACAACCATGAGGGTACGAGCTGGCGGGTTCAGGTAGTCGGACGCCACCACACCTGCGCAGCCGATTCAGCGGATCAGCCCACGTGTCAGATGCCCTCCGCGGCAGCCGATCTATGCCGCAACAGCCGACTCCTTGCGATGTGAGTTCGCCCAGCGACGGGATCTCGGCGGGCTGGAACAGTTGCCGTTGCCGCCGGATCAGCCTTGTAGCTGAGATCTTCAGAGCTGTAACGGCTTTCGGTCCTGGTCGGTGAGATCATCACAACATCTATTCCGGACATTACAGTGATTTCACTAACGCAACTACTGTGGTAACAACGGCTTCTGGCTACTCGACAAACCGGGCATGACTCTCAATCGCAAGCAGCTGCAACAGTTTTCGGCACGCGCCGGTGTCATCGCAGCGGTGACCGCCGCCGGGGTGGTCGGGCTCGCAGCGCCATCTACCGCCATTCCGCATGACCCAGGCTTTCCGTTCTCGCCGACACTGACGCGCCTGGTTCCGACCAGCTGCTCCGCGATCATCGACGCGGTCACCGTGCGGCAGGAGAAGCCTGGCACGTTCGGTGTGCGGGTGAAGGTCACCCAGACCGGGGACAGCTGCTCGGACTGGAAGGTCGCTGTGCGCTTCAAGAACCTGAATACCGGGTACGCGGACGGACAGCAGCACCGCGTCGTGAACGGTGTCGTCCAAGACACGGTGGACGGCGTGATCGTCGGTTTCGGCACGGCGCCGGGCGTCGGCCGGGTGGAGGCCCGGGTCGTCGCGCTGGACTCGAACGACAGGGAGATGGAGCAGATCTCGGGTACGGCGACGTTCACACTGAGCTGAGCACGGGTGCCGTGTCCAGTGATCGCTGGACACGGCACATTCGGCGGTCGGTCACCGTGCAGGATCAGCATCTTCGGTCGCCCTGGACGCTTGGATCGCAGTGGAATCAGTGGCTGCGATCGCGAGAGCGACCAGGTCGTGGCGGATGTCGTCCAGCGGGACGGTGGAGCATTCGGCACGAGCGATGATCATGGCACCCTCGACCGCTGACAGTATGAGTGCCGCGAGACGTTCCGCGCGCGCCGCCGGGATGCCGTACTGCACCAGCGCCTGGGTCAACGCGGTGCGCCATTGCCGATAGGCATCACGGCACGCGACGGTGAGTGCGGTGGAACGGGGAGCGGAATCGAGGGTGACCGTGCTGACCGGGCACCCGCCCAGATAGCCCGATTCGACGAGTCCTCGGCTCAAGTGCAGGGCGAATCGTTCGCAGAACGAGCGCACGTCCGGTGCGTTGGCGGCAGTTTCCCGGATCAACCGGGTGAACTCGTCTGCGGATTCCCCGATCGCTGCGACCGCCAACTCTTGCTTCCCGCCCGGGAACAGGTAGTACAGCGAGCCACGGGGGGCGCCGCTGGCGGCGACGATCTCACTGAGCCCCGTGGCCTGATAGCCCTGGCGTTGCAGTAACTCGCGGGCGGCCGCTACCAGGCGCGGCCGGGAATCGGATGGGGAGCGAGGCATGCCCCCAGAATACTATGCCGGTCGGTCAAGCTACGATGTTACTATGATGACTGGTCAAGTTACTTTCGAGAAGGGTCGACGGGGATGAATGTGCTGCTTACGGGTGCTACCGGGTTTTTGGGGCGACGCGTGGTGCATCGGCTCGTGGCCGACGGACACGATGTATCGGCGCTGGTCCGGGGTGCGGGCAGGCGCATTCCGCATGCGACCGTCGTGCCGGGCAGCCTCGAGGACGTGGAGGCGTGGGAAGATCGGCTGGCCGGTATCGACGTCGTCGTTCATGCGGCGGGGCTGGTGTCGACGTGGGCTCCTCAGCGCGAGTTCGACGAGGCGATCGTGGCGGGCACGCGCGAGGTGCTGGCTGCGGCCGTGCGGCACGGTGTGCGCCGATTCGTCTATATCAGCAGTGAATCGGTGCTGCAGGACGGTCGGCCGCTGCTCGACATCACCGAATCCCAGCCCACCCCGGCCCCGCCCAGCTCGCGCTACGGGCAGGCGAAACTCGCCGCCGAACACCTGATCCACGCCCACGCGGGGGCGATCGAGACGATCGTGCTGCGGCCGACGTTCATCTGGGGTTCGGATTCGGCGCAGCTGGCCGACCTGGCCACGCGCGCCCGCGCCGGCAGGCTGCCCCTGATCGACCAGGGCATGGCGAGTTTCGAACATGTCCACGTCGACAACGTTGCCGCCGCCGTCGCCGCCGCGCTGAGTGAGGGTGCGCCCGGCGGCACGTATCTCATCACCAACGCCGAGCCGATGCCGGTCCGCGAGTTCCTGGCAGGCGTGCTCGCCGCCCAGGGTGCGCCGATGCCGACACGGTCGGTCCCGTCCAGGCCGCTATTCGCCCTCGCCCGTGCCTGCGAGTGGCTCTGGTCCACCCTGGCGCTGCCCGGGCGTCCGCCGCTGACCCGATTCGAGGTCGAATTCCTGGCCCTGCCAAGGCGATACGACATCACCCTTGCCCGCCATGAGCTGAAGTACGAGCCCGCCGTCGGCTTCGCCGAGGGCATCGCAGGTCTCGACGAAACCCACAAGCCCGTTTAACCGCAGCGCCGATGGTTCGGAGCGCCCCCACCACTGATCAAGGTTCATCCGTCGTGGCGCCCCGGGCCGCCTGCAAGTCGGCCGATTGGTACGCCTACCGCCGAACATCCTGAAATCAGCGTAAGGCGTTTTGTGTCAAGCGATTCGGTCGGTGCCCTGGTCGGTCGTCGTCCCTGCATAGCGGTAATGGGGCTGGTAGCCCTGCAGCGTGTAATCGGGATGAGGTGACGAAATGTCGCCGATCGAGCGGTGGCGCGACCCGTTCCGCCACCGCAAGGATGGTCGCTCACGCCCATGCCGTTTCCGAGGTTTGCGCGGTCGTCCATGGCTTTCTCGAGCGCGATGCTCCGGTCGACCGATGCGGAACCAGCCGAAGCGCCGCGAATCACCTTGCCCAGCACGGTGTCCGGATCCAGCCCGGCGGCCGTTGGCCGCACGGCAAGTTTCGGTCTCCGGAATAGCGAGTTTTGTCGAGCGGGCAGGCTTGACAACCCCTGCGAAAGTGTGTGCACTTTAGGCGCCTATTGATTCCTAAGGGGTTTCCATGTCGTCGCAGCGCCGCCACCGAGATGTTGAGCCAGCCTTCCGGAATGCAAGCCGGCGCAGGCGTGATCCGAAAGGCTCATGCGGAACCCGCATCGTCGGCACCATCGCCGTGATCCCTCCCCGCCGCGTGCTGAGTCGGTTACACGATTTCCCGCGCGTAAAACCCGGACATTTGGGAGTTTCACTCGGGCAATTGGGGCTACGTACGGATCCTTCCGGTCAGGCCGGTTATCTGGTCTGATCTGTGCGCGCAATATGCATCCTGACCTGCGAATTCAGGCAGTACAACCCGAACTCGCGTTGACCTGACGCGACCCGGGGACCGGAGGAAGACTTGCTGGAAATACGGAACATGACCGTTCGGTTCGGTGGTGTCACCGCCCTGGACGATGTGGGCTTCGACGTCGGTGAGTCGGAGATGCTCGGGCTGATCGGTCCTAACGGCGCCGGAAAGACCACCCTGTTCAACTGCCTGACCGGTCGCGCCGAACCCGATTCGGGTACGGTCACCTATCGCGACATCGCACTGCTGCGGCGCCGTCCCGATGAGCTGGCCGGACTCGGTATCGCCAGAACATTCCAGAATCTCGGGCTGTTCGAGCACATGTCCGTTCGCGACAACGTGCTGGTCGGCGCGCATCATCGGGCGAGGGCGGGATTCGGCGCCGCGGCGCTTCGGCTGCCCCGCGTCCGGCGTGAGGAAAGAAGACTCGTCGCCGACGTGAGTCAGTTGCTCGAACGCCTGGATTTGGCCGAGGTAGCCGACCATCCGGCTGCCGGGTTACCGTTCGGCACCCTCAAACGCGTCGAACTGGCCAGGGCGCTGGCCTGCCGCCCGCGGCTGCTGATGCTGGACGAGCCGGTCAACGGTCTCAGCCACGGCGAGGTCGCCGAGTTCGCCGAACTCGTCCGTGACTTACGCGCCGAACTGGGACTCACGGTGATCGTGGTCGAACACCACATGGGATTCGTGATGGGCATCTGCGATCGGGTGGTGTGCCTGGACTTCGGCCGGGTGATCGCCGAAGGCACTCCTGCACAGGTGCAACGCCACCCTGATGTGATCGCCGCGTACCTGGGGGCACCGGCATGAGCGAGCGCAGCGAGCGAACAATCAGCACAGCTGGGCAGCCGCTCATGCCGGAACCGAGCGCCAGCGAGGTGGAGGCATGAGTGGGTTTCTCGTCGTCGAGGATCTGCGCGCTGGTTACGGTGCGGCGCAGGTGTTACACGGGGTGAGTCTGTCGGTGGGGCGCGGTGATGTGTGCGCGATCCTCGGACCCAATGGCGCAGGCAAAACCACGTTGTTGCGGACATTGAGCGGGATGGTGCGTGCGCGCGGGGGCAGCGTGCGGGTGGACGACGTGGTCCTGGGCAGCCGGAACCCGGAATTCGTTGCGCGGCTCGGCGTCGCGCACGTGCCGCAGGGGCGTGGCACGTTTGCCCCGCTCAGCGTTGCCGAGAATCTGCGCGTCGGTGCGTTCACCCGACGAGACAACGCCGCGATCCGCGCCGACCTGGACCGGGTCTTCGGCTATTTCCCGATCCTGAAGGACAAACTCCATCAGCAGGCGGGTGCGCTTTCCGGTGGCCAGCAGCAGATGCTCGCGCTCGGGCGCGCACTGATGATGCGGCCGCGGTTGCTGCTGCTCGACGAGCCGTCGCTCGGTCTGTCGCCTCTGGTCACCCAGGAGTTGTTCGCCATCATCGCCACCATCAACAAAGAAGAGAGCACCACCGTGGTGGTCGTCGAGCAGAATGCGCACCTCGCGCTGGCCATCGCCGATCGGGCGCATGTGCTCGAGACGGGCCGGGTGGTGCTGTCGGGCACTCCGGCACAAATCAACGCCGACGAACAGATCGCTCGTTCCTACCTCGGATACCAGGCCTGACCCATGAATCAATTACTCGAGCAAACTCTGGGCGGTCTCACCGTGGGCGCGATCTACGCGAGTCTCGCGCTGGCGCTGGTGCTCATCTACCGATTCACCGGTGTGGCGAACTTCGCCCAGGGTGAACTGGCCATGTTCTCGGCGTTCCTCGCCTGGCAGTTCGGTCAGACCGGAATGCCGTTGTGGCTGGCCATGATTACCGCTCTAGCGGTCTCCTTCGCGGGCGGCATGCTCATCGAGCGGGTGGTGATTCGGCCGGTCGAAGGCGCGCCGGAATTGACCTTGGTAATCGTCACGGTCGGCCTGTACTTCTTCGTCAACGCCGCAGCGGGCTGGATCTGGTCGTTTCAACTCCAGTCGTTTCCCAGTCCATTTCCCGATGGCGCGATCAGTACCGGCGGGGTGAGCGCGAGCTACCAGAGCCTCGGTGTGCTCGTGGTGGTCGCGGTGGTGATGGTGCTGCTGTTCGTGCTGTTCCGCTTCACCAAGATCGGGCTCGCGATGCGGGCGGTTGCCGCGAATGCGGAATCGGTGCGATTGAGCGGTATTCGGGTCGGCGTGGTGCTCGCGCTCGGTTGGGGTTTGGTCGCATTGGTCGGTGCGGTGTCGGGAATCCTCGCCGCGCCGATGCTTTTCCTCGAACCCAGCATGATGGGCGGTGTGCTCATCTACGCGTTCGCGGCAGCGACGCTGGGTGGGTTCGACTCCCCGGTCGGTGCTGTCGCCGGGGGACTGATCGTCGGTGTAACCGAGACGCTGGCGGGCGCCTACATCGACGCGATCGGCACCGAACTCAAGATCGGCGTGCCGCTTCTGATCATTCTCACCGTCCTGCTGGTACGCCCGCAGGGACTCTTCGGTACGACGGCGGTGCAGCGAGTATGAGCGACATCGGAATGCGGCAATCTCTCCCAGCTGCAGAGCCAGTAGGAGCACCGGCCGCCGGGCGTGCGCGCTTCGCCGTTTTCGTGACGAAGAACCGGACCCCGCTGGCTTTCGCCGCACTGTTCGCGGTGGCCTGCGTGGTGCCGTTCCAGCTGGCGCCGTTCTACACCTTTCAGTTGTCGATGGTGCTCGTCTACGCGATCGCGCTGCTCGGGCTGAACCTGCTGGTCGGCTACACCGGGCAGATCTCGCTGGGCCACGGTGCCTTCTTCGGGGTCGGCGCGTATGTGGCTGCCGTAGTGATGCATCGTTGGGACACACCATATTTCGCGGCGCTACCAATGGCGGCCGCGGTGACGTTCCTGCTCGGGGTGGCAGTGGGCATTCCGGCCCTGCGGTTGCGCGGCCTGTATTTGGCCTTGGTGACGCTGGCCATTGCGATTTTCACGGTGCCGCTGCTGAAACGATTCGATTCGATCACCGGCGGATCGATGGGGCTCACCGTGGCCAAGCCGTTCGCTCCTGTCTGGACGGGACTGGCCGAGGACCAGTGGCTGTATTTCCTGGCATTGGCCACGGCGGCACTATGTTTCGTACTGGTGGCGGGTTTGCTGCGGTCGCGCGTCGGGCGGGCGCTGCGGGCGATCCGCGACAACGAGATCGTCGCCGAGATGATGGGTGTGCGCCTGGCGTACTACAAGACCCTCGCCTTTGCGTGGAGCGCCATGCTGGCCGGTGTCGCCGGGTGCGTCTACACCTGGGTGATCGCCTATGTCTCGCCGGATTCGTTTACCGTCGCGCTCTCGATCACCTTGCTCGCGGGCATTGTCGTGGGAGGTCTCGGGTCGCTGTGGGGCGCGGTGCTCGGCGCCGCGTTCGTGATGTATGTGCCGAGTCTGGCCCAGGACGTCAACGACGGCGCACCCGGGGTGATCTTCGGCATTGTCGTCATCGCTCTCATGTACATCGCACCGACCGGTTTGGCCGGACTCACCGGCCGCCGCATACGCCAAATCATCCCCGTGTTTGTTCAGAAAGGCGAAAAATGATGGGATCCAGGGCATTTCGGGTAGTGGGTGTCGCCGCGGCGGCGATGCTCGCGCTCACTGCCTGTGGTGGTCGCGGTGACACCGTGACCACCGCCAATGGCGATTGCCAGGGGCAGCAAACTGTCGGCATCACCGACACCAGCGTGAAACTAGGTGGTGTGTACCCCCTCTCTGGGCCCGCGTCCGCTTACGGCGAGGCTGGAAAGGGTGTACGCGCGTACTTCGACTATCTCAATGCTGAGAAGGGCGGCATCAACGGTCGCAAGGTGGAATACCTGCTTCGCGACGACGGCTACCAGCCGCCCAAGACTGTGGAGGAAACCCGCCGACTGGTCGAACAAGACCAGGTGTTCGCGATCTTCCAGACCCTGGGCACGGCCACCTCGTCCGCGGTTTGGGACTATCTGAACCAGCGCAAAGTCCCGCAGGTGTTCGTCGCCGGTGGCGCCACGAAGTGGGGCGCCGACACCAGCCATCCGTGGACTATCGGCTGGCAGCCCAGCTACAAGTCCGAGGGACGCGCGTTCGCCAGATATGTCCGCCAAGAACGGCCCGACGCGGCCGTGGCGGTGCTCTATCAGAACGACGACTTCGGCAAAGACTTGCTCGACAGCTTCCGCGCGGCGGTCGCAGGCAGCGGGGTGCGGATCGTGGCCGAGCAGAGCTACGAGGTCACCGACCCGACCGTGGAACCGCAGGTGCGCAACGTCGCTGGGTCGAAAGCCGATGTGCTGCTGAACTTCTCGACTCCGAAGTTCGCCGCGCAGACCCTCGCCGCCGACGCGCGCGCCACCGAATGGAATCCACTGCACATCCTCACCACCGTCTCGAACTCGGTGACCACGCTCCAGCCGGTCGGTTTCGAGAACATCCAGGGTGTGGTGTCCGCCGCCTATACCAAGGACCCGGCCGACCCGGCCCGCGACTCCGACCCGGCGATGCGGCAGTACAAGGACAAGCTCGCCCGCTACGGCCAGGGCATCGATCCGACCAGCGGCTACGCGATCCTCGGCTGGGCGGCCGCGGACAGTTTCGCCAAAACCTTGGCCGCGGCCGGCTGCCCCACCCGGGAAGGTCTGCGCGATTCCATGCGCAATCTGAACAATGTGCCGATCGACCTTCTGCTGCCGGGAGTTTCGCTGAAAACCGGCACGGATGACGCGTTCCCCATCGAAGCCCTGCAAATCCAGCGCTTGACCGGTGACCGCTGGAGTCTCGTCGGCGACATCATCGACACCACCAAATAGCGACGATGCCGGGCTCCGCGTGCGGGGCCCGGCCTCCGAAGCAGGGAAGACATGGTGACGGTGCGGTAGCCTCGGCCGCCCGATCGTCAGCGTCCCGCCAATGCCGCAGATGCCCCGGAGGCGACGCCAGGAAATCGGCGGCGGATCTGAGTGATACAGCGGAGGACCTCATGGAGTTCGGTCCGGAGCCGCCGCAACTCCGCGGCACGTTCAGCCGGACTCGGCGAACCTGTCTGCGCCATGACTTCGATGAAAGAGTCCAGCTCGTCCGCCTCTGCGACCAGGAGGCCGAAGAACACTTCGGCTTGAGCCCGGTCGGCATGGTCATTCGAGGTCGGCTCACGCCAGGACATTTCGGACAGTTCTCGACCCGCGTGACGTTCGACGAGCAGCGGAACGAACTCGCGCACCGACGCGTCCCCGAATCGTTCGCAGACTCGTCGCACCACCACGGCGACAGTCTCCGCGGGAAGTTCCGGATGGCGTTGCACCAGCCGTGCGACGACGTGTCTGATCTGCCTAGCGTCGTTGTTGCGCATGGCTCAGCCCCTGTACCACTCGACCGAAACTCGGACGGGCTGGCCACACCGAGATCATCCCAAGCTTCACGCTAAAAAATGTACCGTTAGATAGCGGTACGATCAATGGCGGCAAGCGATTCGGGCTCAGGCGGGCAGACCGGTGGTTCGCATCGCAACTTGCTCAGCGGGCTCGATACCGGCGCAACGTGTCACTGCCCGAGGTTGGCCTCGAAGGCGATCCGGTCGCCGCGGTAGAGCGAGCGGACGCGTTCGATCGGCTCGCCGTGGCCGTCGACGCTGCGCCGGTGCAGCCGCAGCAGCGGCAGCGCCGTGGTGCAGTCGAGCAGGGCCGCCTCACGCGGGGAAGCCAGCACCGTTTCGATCCGCTCGGTAGCGGAGCGGAATTCGACACCCGAGGCGCGGATCGCCGCGTACAGCGACGTGGTCGGATCGTAGTTGTCGCGCAGCCCCGCGAACCGTGACAGCGGCAGGAAGGTGCTCTCCAGGCCGATGCGCTCGCCGTCGGCCAGCAACACGCGCTCCAGATGCATGACGGGGGTGCCGGTCGGCAGGCCGAGATCGCGGCCGGTCTCGGTATCGGCGGGGATGTCCTCCCAACTGACCAGGATGCGGCCGGGTACCCGGCCCAGGCTGAGCGCTCCTTCGGTGTAGGAGCGCAACGACAGCGGCTGCACCATCTTCGGGCGGGACACCACCGTCCCTCGGCCCTGTCGCCTGATCCGCCCCTCCACCAATAGGTCTCGAAGCGCCTGCCGCACGGTTTCGCGGGCGACCCCGAAGCGGACGGCCAGCTCGCGCTCGGAGGGCACCGGATTACCCTCATCGAGGGTGTCGAGAATCGCCTCCAGCTCCGTGCGGACCAGATAGGGCTTGGACGGTCGCTCCGGCAGCGCGGATTCCGCACCGACGGGCGCCCTTTCGCCCCGTTTCCCATCCCGCGCCACCCTGGTCGACTCCGCTGCGTCCATACCTACAGCGTACCGGTAATTGGTCTATACCAATTGTTAACCCGCCGTTGGCACGGGAAACACCAATAGGTCTAGACCATTTGTCAGTATGAGTCCCATGCGATTGGTCATCATCGGAGGCGGAATCCTCGGCACCACACACGCCATGGCCGCGATCCGCCGGGGGCACGAAGTCGTGCAGCTGGAACGGGAGCCGGAAGCACGTGGGGCGACCGTGCGCAACTTCGGCCTGATCTGGGTGTCCGGGCGATCGGCCGCGGAACTCGATCGCGCCCTGCGCTCACGTCTGCTGTGGGAGGAGATCGGTGGCAAGGTGCCCGGGGTCGGATTTCGGCGCACTGGCTCGCTCACCCTGGTGCGTACCCCCGAGGAACTTGCGGTGGCGGAGGCGGCCGCAGCCGGTCCCACCGCCGACGCCCGCGGCTTCGAACTGCTCGACCCCGCGGATGTCCGCGCCGTCAACCCGGTGCTGCGTGGCAAATTCCTTGCCGGACTGCACTGTTCGACCGATGCGGCCGTCGAGTCACGGCAGGCACTGCCCGCGTTGCACGCCTACCTCGCCGCGAGCGGACGCTACACCTTCCACTCCGGGGCCGAAGCGCGTGCCGTCACCGACACCGGCTCCGGCGCGCAGGTGCGTGACGACCAGGGCCGTGGCTTCGACGCCGACTTGGTGCTCGTCTGCCCCGGCGCCGCGCACACCGGTCTCGCCGGAGAACTGGCCGGAACGATCCCGGCGCGGCGCGTCCGGCTGCAAATGATGCAAACCGCCCCGCTCGGCGAGCCGCTCCCCACCGCCGTCGCCGATGGAGACACTTTCCGCTACTACCCCGGTTTCGCGGGCCCTGAGGTGGACGCGCTGAACCGGGAACAGGCGCAGACCGCGACGGCCGCGGAGCACAGGATGCAGCTGCTGTGCGTACAGCGATTGCATGGCGGGTTGACCATCGGCGACACCCACGAGTACACCGAGCCGTTCGCGTTCGACGTCGACGAGGCCCCCTACGAGCACTTGACCTCCATCACCGAGGAGTTGTTCGGCCGCAAACTGCCGCCGATCGTGCGGCGCTGGGCGGGCGCGTACAGCCAGGCCATCGATCCGGACGTTCTCGTCACCCGCGTACAGGCCGACCGCCACATCTGGGTGATCACCGGCCCCGGCGGCCGCGGCATGACCCTCGGACCCGTCATCGGCGAGGAAACCGCCGACCTGCTCAACCTCTGAGAAACAACTATGCCGGACAAAAAGATCGACCTCGCCGTCCTCGACATGGCGGGCACCACCGTCGCCGACAGCGGCCTCGTGCTGCGCGCCTTCGAGGCCGCCGCCACCGAAGCCGGGATCGAACCCGAAGGCCCGCACCGCGACCGTGCCCGCCGATACGTGCTCGACACCATGGGCCAATCGAAGATCGCGGTGTTCCGCGCCCTGCTCGGTGACGAGGACCGCGCACAGTTGGCCAACCGCGCTTTCGAGAACACCTATGACCGCCTGATCGATGAGGTGCGGATCGCCCCGATTCCCGGTGCCGCCGAGGCTATTTCGGCGCTGCGCTCGGTCGGCGTACGAGTCGCGCTCACCACCGGTTTCAGCCGCGCCACCCAGGATCGACTGCTCGCCGCGCTCGGCTGGACCGACCTCGCCGACCTTGCGAGATCGGAGCTACAGCAGCCCGACCATCGAAGGAGAAGTGGATTAAGCTGGATGGGTGAATGCCCTGCAGCGGTTGCTGTTCGGGTCGGGGCGGTTACCAGAGGACCTGCGTGCGTCGCTGAACGCCTCCGACATTGTGTTCTGTGAGGAGGGCCTGACTGGTTCGGTCATCCGTCGCAGTTTCCGGCCATCCGGTCGTCTCGTGGAATGGGAGCGGCGGGCGGTCTCGGGCGCGATCGCGGTGACTGTCGGCGGACGGGTATTGGTATGGGCGGGCCGGTTCAAACACATCGATGTGCCGATGACTCATCCGCTGTGGGCGAACATCGAATTCAGAATCGACCGACCGAACCGAGTCTGCTTCGCCTACGACCCGGCGACGACCGATCCGGGGGAGCCGGAACGGGTCGAAGTGAGACTGAAAACATTGCAGGCGAAGCAACTTGCCGAACTGATGCCACGACCGGCATGAAGCGCACCGATCGGTCGCCTGGTTCACGATCCGGCTGCACGACGCCACCGATACCGCGATGCGGACCGCCGACTCGATGGCACGAACGAACGGCGCGATGAGAAGGAAGCGAACGTCCACGTCCGGTATCCAGTGGGCGGCCGCCCCCGCGCGGCGTGGAGGGTGCTCAGCACGGCCTCGAAGGGCGGTGTCCTGCGCACCGATGCGGAACCAGCTCCGCATCGGTGCAAGCAGGTTCTGGTCAGGCGGCACCGGAGTCGCCTCTCCTACGACTGGCTGCCGGACAGCATTTCCGTCAGGTGGTCGGCGATCGCGACGACAGTCGGCTGCTGCCAGAAGACGGTGGCCTGCAGCTTGTGGCCGAACCGTTTTTCCAGTTTCTTGCGGATCGTCACGGTCATGACGGAGTCGAGGCCCTGTTCCAGCAGCGGTCGGCGCGGATGCAGGTCGCTCGCCGCGGACAACCGCATTTCGGCCGCGATCGTGCCGGTCACTTCCTCCGAGATCACCTCGCGCAAACGCTCCGGCGTCAGGTCGGTGAGCGACAGCCTGGATTCGGTGGCAGCGCCCGACGCGGGATCGTCCTCGACCGGGCGATCGATGACCGGGTACGCCATGCCGGTCACACGAGCCACCACCGTGCCGTCGACGTCGGCGACGAGCCCGTCGGCGATGTCGGCGCGGTCCTTGTCCAACGCGACTTCGATAAGCGCCCGTTGTGGTGGTGTGCCTGCGGTTGTCACGTTGTCGATCCGGACGACCATGCGCAGGGCCGGGTCACCGGCGAAAGCGGCGGGCGCGACCGACATCACGGCGTCGAGCAGCGGCGCCCAGGTGGCTGCACCGCCAGGCGCCACGGTCACCCGCGCCCGCACCACATCGACCCCGTACTGCAGTTCCTCGACCGTCCAGTCGAACCCGGTTTCCGGCACTCCGACAGCGGCCAGCCGCTGGCGGACGAGCTGCGGATCGACCGGCAGTAGTCGTTGCGCCGCAGGGTCGCCCAGACTCGTTTGCAGTGGAGTCCGCGCCTCGTCCGGCACCGTCGCTGCCTGTGCATGGATCAGCCACGAGGGGTCTTCCTCCGGATCCTCGGCGGGCGTTCGCGATGCAATCCGCAGTTCACCCCGATCCGGGTCACCGACGACCTGGATCTCGCGCGTGCCGTCGGTGAGCAACGGGTGCCGCATCTCGACGGCGGTGAGTTCGACCTGTTCCGCGATCAGGCGGCCGGCCTGCCGGAACGTCTCGACAAGCACTGCGGCGGGGACGATTTCGGCGCCGTTGAGCGCGTGGCTGCCGGGGTATGGACGGTTGTCGTCCTGCAGCACCGAGCGCCAGACACGCAGTTCGCTGCCCGCGATGCTGGTCGGCGTGCCGAGCAGGGTGTGCGAGTCGATGTCGTGGCCAGGGCCGGGCACCCGCCCTGCCAGCGAGGGCGCGTGCCACAGCTGGCGTCCTTGCCAGGCATATCCGGGCAGGCCGACCAGCTCGCCGGATGGCTGCAATCTGGTCCAGTCGACCGGAATCCCACGGCAGTGCACGGCGCCGAGGGCTGCCAGGAACGTCTGCCGCTCGGGCAGTTCACGGCGCAGCGTCGTGCCCACGAACGCATCCTCGACATCGCTCTCGCCAATTGTCTCGCGGATCGAATGCGCCACAACCGGGTGCGGCGAGATCTCCAGGAAGTCGCGGAAACCATCCGCCAGCGCGGCCTCGACCGCCCCAGCCAGTCGCACCGGGTTGCGCAGGTTCGCGACCCAGTAGTGTCCGTCCGTCGCCGGTTCGGACCGGGCGTCGGGCAGCGCTGTCGAGTACATCCGCACGGAATGTGGCCGATAGGTCAGCGTTGCGCTGGCCGCGGCCAGGTCGGCGAGCAGTGGATCCATGTGCGGGCTGTGGAAGGCGACATCGGACGCGACCCGGCGGACCCCGACGCCCTCGGCCGGCCAGCGCTCGATCACCTCCTCGATCGCGTCGGGATCTCCGGAAAGTACGCACTGCAGCGGCGAGGACGCGATCGCCGCAACCAGATCTGTTCGGTCGGAGAGCCGCTCGGCCGCCTCGTCCAGCGGCATCGTCGCCATCACCATGGCACCCTGGCCCGCCACGCGGCGCAGCAGGATCGAGCGGCGGCAGATCAGCCGGGCGCCGTCGGCGAGTGACAGCGCTCCGCTGGCGACCGCGGCGGCGATCTCGCCGACCGAGTGGCCGATGACGGCGGAAGGCGTCACGCCGTAGGACCGCCACACCTCGGCCAGGCCGACCTGCATCACGAAGATCATTGTCTGGATCCGGTCCACACCGTCGACTTCGTCGTCGATCAAGACCTTCCGCGGCGAGAACCCGATCTCCTCGCCGAAGATCGGCTCGACCGCGTCGACGACGGCCGCGAACTCCGGTACGGCCAACAGGTCTCGGCCCATGCCACGCCACTGCGAGCCGTGCCCGGAAAAGACCCACACCAGGCCTTTGCCGGGCTCGGCGGCGGAAGCCCCGGTTGCCACGCCCGGATCCGGCCGCTCGGCCGCCAGCTCGCGCAACCGCGCGACCAACTCGTTCTCGTCTCCGGCCACGACGACCGCGTTCCGGTCGAGGCGCGACCGGCGCACGGCCAGGGTGTGCCCGACCGACTCGAGTGACACGTGGCCTGCGCTCTCGGTCAGCCAGTCCGCAAGCCGATCGGCGTATGCCCGCAGGGCGGCATCGGATGCCGCGGAGAGTGGGAACAGCCGGCCGATCTCGCCATCGGACTCGGCGGCGGGTGCATCAGCCGATTCGGGTGCCTGCTCCAGCACCACATGTGCGACGGTGCCGCCGTAACCGAAACCGGACACCCCGGCCCGGCGCGGACCGCTGCGAGCCGGCCACGGCATGTGCTCGGTGACCAGCTGGATCTCACCTCTGTCCCACGGAATTTCCGAGTTGAGCTCGGTCACCAGAGGCGAGCGCGGAATTTCCGCCCGGTGCAAGGCCAGCACGGTCTTGATGACGCTCGCCACTCCGGCGGCCCCTTCGAGATGACCGATGTTCGACTTGACCGAACCGATCAGGCAGGGCTCGCCGGTCGGGCGGCTCGATCCGTACACCGCGGCGAGTGCCTGCGCCTCCATCGGGTCACCGAGCCGAGTGCCGGTACCGTGTGCCTCGACGAAATCGACGGTGGCCGGATCGATACCCGCGTGCGCGCAGGCTCGCCGCATGACATGCGCCTGGGCCTCGCCACACGGCGCCATGATGCCGTTGGTCCGGCCGTCCTGGTTGACCGAACTGCCCCGCACGACCGCGAGCACCTGGTCGCCGTCGTGTTGCGCGTCGGCGAGCCTGCGCAGCACCACGACGCCGCACCCCTCACCGCGCCCGTAGCCATCGGCGGCGGCGTCGAACGCCTTGCTGCGCCCGTCCGGCGCGAGGGCGCCCGCCGCGTGCAGCGTGAGCGTCTGTCCCGGGGTCACAACCAGGTTGACCCCGCCGACGATGGCCACCTCGCACTCCGCATTGCGCAGACTCTGCGTGGCCAGGTGCAGGGCAACCAGCGACGCCGAGCACGCGGTGTCCACCGCGACGCTGGGGCCGCGCAGATCGAACGAGTGCGAGATGCGGTTGGCCACCGCACAGGTCGCCGCCCCGATGCCGGTCCATGCCTCGATGCTCGCGAGATCCTCCAGCATCAGTGCGCCGTAGTCGCCGGTGCAGACACCGACGAACACTCCGGTGTCGCTGCCGGCCAGCTCGCGCGGCGGGAGCCCGGCCTGTTCCAGCGCCTCCCATGTGACCTCGAGCAGCAGCCGCTGCTGCGGGTCCATCAGCGCGGCCTCGCGGGGCGAGATGCCGAAGAACTCCGCGTCGAATCGGTCTATGTCGCGCAAGAAGCTGCCGCGGGTGACGGTGTGCCGCAAGGCGGTCGCGAACTGCGGCGTGTGCTGCCGGTAACGAGCCCAGCGCTCGTCCGGTATCTCACCGTAGGTGTCCTGGCCCGCGGCGAGGAGGCGCCAAAAGTCCTCCGGTGATCCGACATCGCCGGGGAACCGGCAGCCGATGCCGATCACCGCCACGGGCTCGGCGCCTGCACTCTGGAAATCGTTGGCGTTCGGTCGATGCGACATGTCGTTCTCACTCCTCGTCATTCGGTCCACCCCGGCTCGCGCAGCACTTTGATGACGGCGGCGGACAACAGAACTCCTGGCGCCGAGCCGAACAGCAGCAGGTACTGCCCCGCGCCGAGTTGTCCGGTCGTGATCAGGTGCTCGAAGGACAGAATTTGGTCACTGGCCGAGCAGTGGCCGATCATCCGCCCGAAGTCCCAGGTCGACTTCTCCATCGGCAGCCCGAGGGGCACCATGCAGCGCTGCTCGGTGGCTTCGCGCGAGCAATTCAAGAACGCCACCCGGGCGATGTCGTCGAGGCCGATACCGGCCTCGTCGAGCGCCTGGCCGACCACCACCGGGATCTCCGCGCGCACCCTGGCCATGGCCGCTCCCAGTGGCGATTCGGGAGCGGCCGCGACCTTGGCGGTGATTTCCTGCAGGCGGGCGAAGAAATCGGGCGACTGCCCGAGCGAAACACCGGGCGGGAAAAGTGGTTCGCTGGCCCGGTGTATCTCTTCCGCCTCGGGAATCGAGGTGGAGCACACCGACAACAACTGGGCGAACCCGTCCGTCTTGGTGAGCACCACCGCCGAGGCGGCATCGCCCGCGATGAACAGCGCCGACATCCGCCAGCGGTCCATCAGGGGCGTGCCGAAGTTGTCCGCGGCAACCAGCAGTGCGCTGCGCCGCTCCGGATCCGCACGGAGGTATTCGACGGCCATCGACAGTGCGGAGAACATTCCGTTACAGCCCTGTCGGATCTCCAATGCCGGTATCGGGCCGACGAGATGCCGCTGGAGATATGGGTGCGGCAGCCAGCCTTCCGGCCCTTGCAGCCAGGTGCTCGCGTACAGCAGCAGATCGAATTCGTCCGCGGCCAGGCCCGACCGCTTGACCGCGATCTCCGCGGCCCGTAGCGCCATTTCCGGTGCGGGTATCGGGCCGGCAACCGCCGCACCGCCGAGCTCGTGCATCTCGGCGGTTTCGGCCGGGTACAGGCCTTGTGCCACCGCCTGCCCGGCGGTGACCGTCGCGGGCAGGAACGAGCCGAGCGCGGCGATGAAAGTGTCGGGTGTACGCATCAGTGTCTCCTCGGGTTCGCTCTCACGGAGGGCCCATTTGGCGCAGCTTTTCGACGAGATCGAGGTCCACACCGGGCTTTTCGGCCAGAAGTACATCCACGGTGGGCGGTTTGCCGGGCGCGCCGGGATCGGTACGGATATCGATGACATACGGCTTGCCGTTCGCAATCACCTTGAATCCGCGTTCTATGGCTCTGCGCAGTTTGCTCGCATCGGTGACCACATCGCTGCCGATATCGAATGTCTTGGCGATCGCCGCGAAATCCTGTGGGGGATCGCCGAGGCTCAGGTAAGAGGCCGGGTTCGTCGGCTTCCAACCGTAGACCTTCTCGATCAGGCCCAGGCCGATCATCAGGGATGTGTACTGGGAATCGTTCACGACGAGGTACAGCACGGGCAGGTCGAACTTGCTGCTGGTCCACCAGGAGTTGGTGTGGAACAGGGCCGAGCCGTCGCCGACGATGTTGACGACGAAACGCTCCTGCCGCAGAGCCAGGGAAATTCCGATCGAGGCAGGAAGGGAGAATCCCAGTGAGCCGCCCGAGGTGCAGAAGTAGGCATCCGGTGAATCGTAGTTTATCGCCTTCTGGATGAAGCTTCCGATCGAGAATGCCTCGTTCAGAACGGTAATCGGCTTGTCCAGGGTCTTCTGTACTTCCGCGAGGACGAATGCTACCTGATGACCGGGGATCGGGGCTTCGTTCTCGGGGCGACGCAGTTCATAGGCTGTGATCGAGAACGATTCATCGCGTTGCGCGCCGAGCCGCAGGATCTTCTTGTTCCGGGATTCGGCCGAGGTCCTGTCGAAGCGGGCGTGATCGGCGATGCCGGAGATGATCAGCGGCAGCGTCTTCTTGATGTCGCCCAGGACACCGACCTCGGAGTAGTAGTTCTTGCCGATCTGCCACGGATCGTTGTGCAACGCGACCTGGATCAGTTGCGCCGGAATGATCGGGCCCTTCTCCCAGCGGAAGACCGATATCTGCGCGTGTGAATTCACACCGATGAGAAATATGGTGTCGAATCCCTCCAGCTGCATGTGAATGCCGTCCTGGATCGGCAGCAACTCGCCCTGCCAGTGCGGTAGGTCGTTCGGATAGTTCATCCGGCTCGCTTGGAACTCGGAATACACCGCGGAACCGAGCAGATTCGCGAGCCGTTCGATTTCCGGCCAGGCACCGGCCTCGCCGACGCCGTCGCCGACCAGGAGGACCGGATTCTTCGCGTTCGCGAGCGTCTCGACCGCTGCGGAGACGCCTGCAGGGTCGCCGGTGACGGCGTGCGCGATTCGAGTCGTGCGGGCTTTCTCCTGCAAAGTGGGCTGCTCGATCAAGAAGTTCCACGGAATGGAGAGGAAGACGGGGCGGAACGGAGGGGAGAGCAGTTCTTTGAAGGCGCGCTGCATCACGATGGGTATCTCGTCGGCGTCCCGGACTTCGTGCGCCCACTTCGCATACTGCCCGGCGGTGCGTACCAGATCGGAGCCGAGCAGTGGCTCCTGGATCAACAGGTCACTGTGCTGCTGACCGCACAGGACGAGTACCGGAATATTCGACGTGTACGCATTGAAAAGGTTCCCGATGATATTGGCCGCACCCGGTGTGATGTGCACCAGCGCGACACCGGGCCGCCCGGATGCGCGCGCGTACCCCATCGCGGCGCCCATGGCGATGTTTTCGTGCAGACACGGGATATAGTCGACCTCGTTCTCCGGAATCGTGGTTGCGTCGATCAACGGGATTTCTTGCGTGCCGGGGACGCCGAAGACGTATTCGACTCCGGCATCGCGGAGGTAGTCGAATACGACATCGCGGCCGAGCTTTGGTGAATTCATTCTGCTCCTATCGTCCGGTCCAGTTCGGGGCTCGTTTTTCGACGAAGGCTCGGGGGCCCTCCTCGGCGTCGGCGGAGTCGGCGCGGATGCGCTCCCACCGGTACTCGGCAGCAAAGGCAGCGGGTAGCGGCATCGAGATCGACGCCGCGGCGGCCTCCTTGATCGCGCGAATCGACAACGGCGCGCAGGCGAGAACGTCGGCGGCCCAGCGTTCCACACACGAATCGAGGTCGGTCTCGGAGACCACGTCATTGACCAAACCGAGTTCGAAGGCACGCGCGGCAGACATCGTGCGTCCGGTCAGCAGGTGTCCCATCGCGATCCGATAGGGCGCCTGGCGGGGCAGCCGAAAGACGCCACCCGCGCCCGGTATGAGGCCCAATTTGGCCTCGGTGAGACCGAATTGAGCGTCCGTGGAAGCGACGACGATGTCGCAGGCCAGTGCGAGCTCGAAGCCGCCACCGAGCGCGTACCCGGACACTTTCGCGATGATCGGTTTGGCGAATGAGAACCGCTCGGTGATGCGCGGGAATCCCGGCTTTCCGGCGCTGCCGAACGACGACCGGGCCGAGCCGTTGTCGATTCGTCCGACCAGTTCCTTCAGGTCCTGACCGACCGAGAATGCCTTGTTGCCCGCCCCGCTCAGCACGACCAGCCAGATGTTGTCGTCGGTTTCGATGTCGTCCCAGACTCGCGCCAGCTCGGCGTGCATGGCGAGATTCATCGCGTTGAGCACGTGCGGTCGATTCAGCTGCACGGTGGCGATACGTCCGCGCTTGCGGTAGTCGACCGTGCACAGGTCCATGGCGGTCGTCATCGGCTCGCCGACTGCTGGAATCGACCGGTCTTGGCCATCACGTCGGCGGAGTAGAGGCGCATGGCCTGGTGGCGCGAGAACTCCGACATGTAGCGGCGGAAAACATCCTGCGGCTCCTCGGCGCCGACTAGCATATGCTTATTCGCGACAACTGCGGGTGACGCGAGTCTTGTTGCGGCCTGGTCGATCTCGTGATCCATGGCGGTCGGCTCGACCACCGTGTCGAGGACGAAACGGGCGTCCGGGTCGGTCGCCCAGAGCTTGCGGCCCCACAGGATGACGTCCCGGGACAACCGGAAGTTCGACGACCGCCCCAGACGCAGGTTCGCCGCGCCCGGGATGATGCCCTCCTGTGCTGCGGGAAGACTGATATAGCTGTCGGCGCCGGCGATGACACGGTCGAAGACCATGAGCAGCTGTGCCCCGCCACCGATCGCGAAGGAGTCGACGGCCGCTATCCAGGGCTTGCAGGCCGGGCCGCCGGGCCACGCGGCGTCGTCTTCGGCGAGTCCACGCAGAATCTTCGCGATGTAGCCGGTCTCCCGGCGCAGCAGGAAGTCGAGGAACGAGATCTTGCCCTGGTGCAGGTGCGCGAGGTTGATTCCGGCACTGAAGACTCGTCTGCCGCGGTAGCGCGGATGGTCCATGATTCCGCCGCGGACGACGCCGACGTGCGACATGGGATCCAGCAGCACCAGGTCGACCGCGGTTTCCATGTCGGCGACATGCTGGTTGTCCTCGGCGTTGAGGCAAGCCGTGTTGGTGATCGTGATCGTCGACGTGGCACCACTGCGCACCAGGTGCACGGCCGGCAGAATGATCGCACCGGTGGACCGGAACTCGGGCAGCAGGTCGGTGGCACGGGTAGTCGGGGCGCGCATCTCGTCGAGGAGATGGTTGCCGGCCACTGGATCCGCGAACACGGCGTGGAAGAAGATCCCCTGATCGATCTCCCAGCCCTCCTTCTCCGGCTGCGCCACCTCGGCGTCCGCGCCCAACTGCTCCGGATCCGGGAGCAGACCGGGAAACAGCTCGGTCGTGGCCGCACCGAGCTCCGACAGTCGTAGACCACGCCGGAGGTCGTTGGTTGCCGCGCGGTACACCGTGCTCAGATGCTGGCGCAGGAACTCCCGGCGCAGTCGGCGAAGATCCCGGTGCGCCGCGGCGGCACGTGCCGCGGCGACGTCGTCGCGGGCTCCGACCGGGCCGAGCGCGCGTAGCAGTGCGGCGTGTTCACGTGCGACCGTGCGTAACTCGACCCGATCCAGGTCGAGGTCACCGGTGATCGAGCTGGTCTCGGCGGCGGTGGTCATGATGCGGCTCGCTCGCGTCGTAGCGTTCGGTCGGATGCGGCCAGATGCGCGCCGAGCGCATCTTCGAACCGGGTCGTCGCTGCGTCCAGCACGAGACGCCGGCGAATCGCGATCTCGGACCCGACAGAGGATTCGAAAATCGCGAGGCCGGTGGCAACTGCGTCGGCTTCGGCACCGGGTTCGGCCACCGCATCGATCACGCTGCAGGCCCGAGCCAGCTCGGCCGACAGCGCTCTTCCCTGTACTGCCAGCTCACGCGCCCGGCCGATACCGACCTGCGCGGCAAGGCGATACACCCCCATTGCGGGCCAGACTCCGGCGCCCGTCGACGCGAACGAGAAGGTCGTGCCCGCTCGCATGATCCGGTAGTCGGCAACGAGTAGCAGCTCCGCGGCGGGTCCGTAGGCGTCGCCGTCTACGATGGCGATGATCGGCGCAGGCGCTTGCTCGAGACGGCGCAGCACACCTTCCCATTTGCCCACATCACCGACGGTGACCCGACCGGGCCAGGCGAACCGCTGACCGGTCCGCGCCCCGTCGATACGCAGGACGACACAGGTCCCCGGCCTCGCCGAGGCGTCCTCGGCCGCCATCGACGCTGCTACCACCGACGCGGTGAGATCCGGCGACAGTCCGGTATTCGCCGCTACGTCGGTGAAGAATATTCGCAATTCGTCTTCGCGCGGATTGACAGTCACGAGTTGCCTTTCGTCGTGGACGGTTTCACGATTCGCTGCTCAGAACTGCAACAGCGCGGTTTCGATCTGCGATCCAGGGCCCATCGTCATGAAGACGCCGTATTCTCCGCGCGCCACACGACCCTCGGCGAGAAGTCGTTGATACGAGAACAGGAACGATCCACTCGACAGATTTCCGTAGTCACGCATAACGCTCACGGTGTGCCGCAGATCGTGATTCGTCAGACCGAGGTTTATTTTCACCGCGTCGATCACCTTCTTGCCGCCGGAATGCACGATCCAGTGGGTGATCTCCTTGCGCCGCAGCCCGGCCTCGCCGAGCAGCTGGTCGACGACCGTCTCCACGTGCGCACCGACCTCGTAGGGGACCTCTTTGTCGAGGTAGAAGCTGAACTTTCCGGCCTCGTCGTCCCAGTCATAGCGCATGGCATCCACCGCGTGGGTGATCATGTAGCTGTGCAGGCCCAGCAGCCGCGGCGTCGGACACGCCGCAGGCTGTCCGCGACGAACGTGTGCTGGGTCGGTGCTGACCGCCACGGCGGCTGCGCCGTCGCCGAACAGGCTGTTGACCACTGCCGTCCGCATTGTTCCGTCGTATACGTATGCCGCGGAACATGATTCGGCGCAGACGAGGACCGCTAGCTTGCCCGGGTTCGTGGTCGACCACGCGGCTGCGGCGGTCAATCCGTTCAGCCCGGCGTTGCATCCCATTCCGACGACATCCAACCGCGCGGTCCATGGTGACAACCCGAGCTCGTTGATCAACAGCGCACTGAATCCAGGAGTGAGGAATCCTGTCGTCGTCACCGCCACGAGGTAGTCGACATCATGTGGTGACCTGCCGATTTCCTCGAGACACTTGCGAATTGCCGCTGCTCCCGTTGCTACGCCATGGCGCCGGTGCTTCTCCAGCAACTCGCCCTGCGTCTCGGACCTGAAACTTCCTTCGTCGTCAACGGGAGGCAACGTGAGATAACGGCTTTCGATACCGCCGTTGAGGAAGATGCCGCGGATCTTCGGGTCGTCGATTGCCAGCAGGTCGATCAGTTCGCGCTGACTGTACCTCGTCGGCGGGTTGGCGGTCGCCACGCCCAGCAACATCGAGTCCGTCTGTCCCGCAACAGGTTTGGTGTTGTGGCCGTGCGGCCGAGTGAATCTGGCTTGCTCGATGGTGGTCATCATCGAAGTCCGATCTATCGCTGCGGGCACCGCACGCGGAACCATTTACGGCTTACCGCAGTGCAATCGGGCGAAGAACGATATCCTCGTAACATGTCTGCTCCCTCCCAAGAGCAACTTCGAGCCGCACACTGCTGACTGTGCGCCCAGAATGGCTGTTGTGTTGCCTGATTTGTCCACCCGAGGGTCTCCGCTCCGAGAACCGGCACGCGGGAGACCCGAAATCAATTTCAAGCTACGGCCCGAATTTCAAGCTACGGGCTGATCGATGTTTGCGCGAGCCCCCAGTGCAGGGGGCAAGCCGAACCATACGTCCCTCGTTAGACCCACGGAATCGACGATCGCATCCGGTCCGTACGGTCACCAGAGGTGTATGTCGACAGCGTTCGATGATTAATATCATGGATGAACGTAAACATTGGTCACTCGTGGACTATCCGCGATCGGAGAACACTCACGGGGGTGGTTACGGTCACGTTGGAGCGTGCGCCGGCACAGAGCGCGGCCCGACTCGAGGGGGGCGGAGCCGCACCAGGGGCATTGCGGCGTCTGTCTGCACGCATGCCGCGCGACATCGTGGATGTCGCCGCGGCAGGTACAGTCGTGGCCGCACTGGCGCTCGCGCTATTGGCCCTGCTCGCGACCGTGACCAGCACTGGCGCCAACCCGAGGGCCAATGTCGGCGTGACCGCCGTTCTGCTGACCGTATGCCTGCCGATCTATCTGCGGCACATAGTCTTTGCTATGCGTGGCGCCATACCACGTGAAGCGTCGTTGACGTTGGCGGTACTGGCCGCGCTTGTGCTCGGCGCGACGCCCGTGCTCGGGGCTCCCTGGTTGAACACCCTGCACATCGTCGCCGTGGTGGTCGTCCTGACACTGCGGCCGATCCTCGCGTTGCCGATCTCGCTGATCCTCGTCGCTGCCACGGCGCCGTCGGCGCTGCTGCTCGGCGCGTCCGAGCAGGACGCGCTGTGGTTGTCGGTGACGACCGGAATGCGAGTCATCGCGGTATACACGCTGGTCTGGATGGTTGTCGCCCTGCGAAGGCTGCGCGGTGCCGGGGCGGCCCTCGCCGAGCGGGCAGTCGCAAGGGAACGACTGCGCATAGACCGTGAACTTGCGCGGACGGTGCAACGAGCGCTCGTGGAAATCACCGCCTCCTCGAGTCGCGCGGAAGAGTTCACCGCCCGCGGAGATCGCGCATCAGCTCGCACCGAACTCGAAGCTCTGGTCGATGTTTCGCGTCGCGGGCTGTCCGAGGCCCGCCAACTGATCCGCGGTTTCCAGCATCCGGCGTTCCATCATGAGATCGCCTCCGCGTCGGCACTTCTCACCGCTGCGGGGATCCAAGCGCGGGTCGAGCTTCCCGCCACCGGGCCGCCGGAGCAGGCAGACGAATCGCTCCGAGCCACTCTGCGCTCCGTGCTGGCGCGGCTGCTCCGCGACGGGGCGGACGGGTCAGTGGTGCTCACCGTTTGTCAGGTCGACGGCGACTGGGTGCTCGAGTGCCACATCGAGTCGCTCGTACCGAGCTCAGGGAGCAGCGCATGACCGATGCATCGCGACCTCTCGTCGGACCCTGGCTTGTGACGGTGCGGCACGCGCGGGTGCTCCTGATCGGAACCACCTGCGCGACGGGCGCTTTGGCACCGTCGCGGGCGCCCGCGCCGGGCCCCGATCTGTTCGGCGTCGCGGTTCTGTTGTGGGTTGCCGCGGCCGCTGTGGTCCTGGTCCACCTTCGCCATGCGTTCGGCACGATCCCGAACGAACGCCCACGCTTCTGGCCGGCGACGTTCCTGCTGCTGACCGCACTCGTTTACCTTCCGATGACTTGGTTTCCGGTAGCGTGGGGCATCAGCCAGGTGTTCTTCATCGCCTCGGCCGCAATGCTGTTCCGTGGATGGGCCCGGCTCATCCTGGTGACGGTGCCGATCATCGGAACCGCGGTGGGCAATCTGGTCGACTCCGACCGTGCCGACCCGTGGCTGATCACTGCGGATGTCATCGAGGTGGTGGTCGTGTTCACCGTGCTCTCCGCGTGCCTCTTCGGCGTGGCCCTGCTGGTGCGCGCCGTGGACCAGCTCGACCGAACGCGTACCGACCTGGCCGAGCAGGCGGCCGAACGCGAGCGGCTGCGGGTATCCCGAGATCTGCACGACCTGCTCGGTCAAAGCCTCTCGGCGGTGTCGTTGAAAGGTGACCTGGCCGCCGCGTTGCTGGCGAGCGATCCCGGCGCGGCGAGGTCGGAGATTCAAAGCGTCGCCACGCTCGCTCGCGACACCCTTCAGGCCATGCGCCGGGTCACGCTCGGCGAACACACCGTTTCGCTGAAGGCCGAGGCCGAGGGGGCCGCCGCACTCCTATCCGCCGTCGGCATCGACACCCACCACCACATCGACCTGCCACAGCTCACGCCCGAAGTCGATGACGCGCTCGCATGGGGAACCCGCGAAGGCGTCACCAATGTGCTGAGGCACAGTGCCGCGCGCACCTGCTCGATTGTCGCCGGCCGTGCCGACGGCATGGTCTTTCTGGAAATCGTCAACGACGGCGCTCTGAAGAAGACCGGCGCGGGCAATGGCCTGTCCGGTCTCGCGGAGCGTGCCGCAGCGCTGTCGGGTACCTTGTCCGCGCGACAGAGCAGAGACGGCAGATTTCGGCTGCGCATCGAAATACCGGAGGTGACACGATGATTCGTGTGTTGGTCGCCGAAGACATGCACATGATCCGCGGCGCGCTGGTGGCGTTGCTCTCCCGCGAGGACGACATGGACGTGGTCGCCGAACTCGATCGCGGCGATCGTATCGTCGACGAAATCGTGCGCACGCGACCCGATGTCGCACTGCTGGATATCGATATGCCGGGCCTCGACGGCCTCAGCGCCGCCCAACGTGTCCACGAACGGGTTCCCCAGTGCCGGGTGCTCATCTTGACCGGGCTCAGTCAACCGGGGTACCTACTGCGTGCCTTGCAGGCGCATGTGCGCGGCTTCGTCGTCAAAGACGCACCGGCACAGACGCTCGCCGACAGCATCCGTAAGGTCGTCGCCGGTGAGCGAGTGATCGATGCGGACCTGGTCGCCGCGGCGCTCGAAACCGGCACCAGTCCCCTCACCACCCGCGAGGCCGACGTGCTCCGGGCCGCCGAGACCGGGATCAGCACCGACGAAATCGGGCAGTCGCTGTTCCTCTCGTCCGCGACCGTGCGCAACTACCTGTCGAATGCGATCACCAAAATCGGCGGTCGCAATCGTATCGATGCGATCCGTATCGCCCGCAACGCGGGCTGGCTGTAACAGCCGAGCTGCGAACCGTGTCATCTTGGTGAAAGCCGGGACCGGTGCCGGCCCTTCGGGGCCGCCTGCGGAGGTAGGTCTCGATACCGAGCAGGCGGGCCCACTACCAGGAATACTAGGAGCTGGCTGCCGCGGCGGTGATGGTCGCGACGACCTCATCCGGGTGTGACACCGGCGAGGCGTGCGAGGATTTCACTTCGCTGATCCGTGCCTGCATGCGGTCGGCCTGGAACCGTTGCGATGCGGGTGGAAAGGTCAGGTCGTCGGTCGAAATCAGGTACCAGCACGGCACCTTGGCCCACGACGGTTCCCCGCTCGGCTCGGCATTCGCGGCGGCAGAGGTGGGGCGCTGGCTGGCCGCGAGCCGTGCCGCGACATCGGCGCTGACATCCTGCGCGAAAACCGCACCGAACTGCTCCGGGGCCATCGTCACCTCCGCCCCGTTCTCGGTGGGCTGGATGCGCAGCGCTGTTTCGATCCTGCTGCCCGGATAACGAGCGGGATCGCTGAGGGCCAGCACCGATTCCCCTCGCTCCGGTGCGAAGGCCGCCACGAATACCTCGGCCTTGATGTTCGGGCGGTGGATATTGCTGATCACCGCACCGCCATAGGAGTGCCCGACGAGGACGACCGGTCCGGTTATCTCTTCGATAGCTTTGGTGACGGCGGCCGCGTCCGCGGCGGGGCCCCGCAGCGGATTGTCCGGCTGAACCACCTTATAGCCCTGACCGCGCAGGTTTTCCGCGACGGTGTCCCAGCTCGAGCTGTCCGAGAACGAGCCGTGGACCAGCACGATCGCGGGCTTTGCGGCCGCGTTGGTCTCGGCTGGTTTCGAGGTGGACTCGGTGTCGCTGCCGCATCCGGCAGTTGCCAGCACGGCGGTCGCGACGAGAGCCGTGGCGACATTTCGGAGTCGGACGAGCATCTGCATGGCGTTCCAATCTCGTGTAGATGAGCGCTGCCCGGATTCAGTGGGCATGTGAGGTTGATGCCCTTCCACGCGCTGTCGAAGTCCCCCGTGAGCGCCCGATAATCGATGACACTGCCGACTGTCGCAGCCGGGCCGATGGCGTGGTAGATACCGATGTGTGCGGTGGCCGATGGCGAATGTCATTACTGAACGCATTCACCACCGAGTTGAACGCCGCGGCATGGTCGGAGAAACTGGAGCTATACGGACGATCCGCACTGCCATGTCGTCATGGTCGGCACGGTCTTGGATCAGGTCCGGTTTCGGCATGTTGGTCGGGGTCGACGATGGCGAGGGTCAGGCCGTCGATGATGTGGCGTGCTGCGTGGGCGGTGCTGTATCGGGCGGCCGCGGTCGACCATTGCGGCAGTAGGCGGACGACGGCGGGGAAGTCGGCGAGCAGTTCCGGTGTGGCGGTGTCGGTCCAATGTGGTGGCGGCTGTCCCTCGGACGTGGCCTGTCGGCGTTCGTCGGCCGCGCGGCGGGTCATGAGCTCGCCGAGCGCGAATCGCCACATTACGTTGTACATCCACAATGCTTCCGCGTCGCTGGCACCGAGTTCATTTGCGGCACTGATGAATCCATCAAGGATCCAGATCGCCGCGCGGCCGAAGGTCTCGCCCCTGACGAGGATGTCGAGCACCCATGGCAGCTGGTCGAGGGTATCGATGAGATAGACCACGATCGTGACCAAGCGATCTCGCGGATCGTCGGGTAGTTGCGGACGGTCCAATTCGTCGGCGCGAGCGCTGAGGACGGCGAAGAACAGCGCGTTTCTGGTGGGGAAGTGGTGATAGATCGCTGCGGTGCTGACGCCGAGTTCGCCTGCCAGTCGCCGCATGCTGAACCCCCCGAGTCCCTCGGTGATCAACAGTTGGGTCGTCGCAGCGACGACTGCCTCCCGGCTGACCCGGATCGGGCGGCCGCGCTTGCGGGCAGAAGTGGGAGGCACGGTGCTCCATTGTGGGTATCACAGCCCTCGACAACCTGGTAAGGGTGTGCTAACTATATTAAAAAACGCGTTCGTAAATTATGGAGGTTGCGGTGCCCGCACGCACACCTGAACATCCGAAGGCGATCCTGGCGGTGGTCTTCCTGCTGATGTTCTTGGTCTCACTGGATCTGTCGATCGTCAATGTCGCATTGCCGGATATCGACACCGCTCTGGAGTTCAGCCCTACGGCGTTGAGCTGGGTGATCAACGCGTTCATGCTTCCCTACGCAGGCTTGATGTTGCTGGGAGGCAGGCTGGGAGACCTGACCGGTCGCCGAAGGCTGCTGTTCGCGGCTTTGATCGTCTTCGCGGTGGCCAGCGCGTGTGGCGGTGCGGCGCAGGACGGCTGGCAGTTGATCGCGGCCCGGGGAGTGCAGGGCATCGCGGCAGCGGTGTTGTCGCCGATGTCGCTGGCATTGGTGACTTCGGAATTCCCTGAGGGACCGGTGCGCGCGAAAGCGATGGCTGTCTGGGGTGGCGCCGGTGCGGCGGGTGGCGCCTTCGGCGTGGTCATGAGTGGCCTGCTGACCGACAATCTCGGCTGGCGCTGGGTGATGTGGGTCAATCTGGTGTTCGTCGCCGCCGCTCTGGTCGCTGTCTCCCGCGGAGTGCGCGACACGACGGCGGTCCGGCGCGGACCGGTCGACGTGCTCGGAGCAGTGTCGGTCACGATCGGGATGACGGCGCTGGTCTCCGCGGTGATTGCCACCGAGCACCATGCATGGGGTTCCACGACGGTGCTGGGCTGGTTCGCGGGCGGAACCATTGCGCTCGCGGTGTTCGTGTGGGCCGAATCCCGCGCTGCGGATCCGCTGATTCCGCTGGGCTTCCTGCGGCGACGTTCCCTGGTCGGCGCGACCGTGTTCGGCTTCATGCTGGTGTCCGCCCAGATTGCCAGTTTCTACTTCGTCTCGCAGTTCCTGCAGCGCGTCCTCGGCTACAGCTCCACCGAAACCGGGCTGGCGTTCCTGCCGTTCTGTGTGGGGGTGGTCGTCGGCCTGCGGATCGCGCAAGGTGTGATGGTTCGAGTCGGTCCGCGGCAGGTGATGGTTGTCGGTGGCCTGCTCGGCGCACTGGGGCTGGTGTGGTTCGGTCGCGCGACAGTGGACAGCGGTTTCTTCACTGCAGTGCTGGGACCGTCGCTGGTATGCAGCGTCGGAATCGGCGCCGCCATGGTGGCAATGGGCGTCGCCGGGGTCTCCGGCGTGACAGCCGAACAAGCCGGATTGGCATCGGGCGTTCTCAACAGCTCGCGCCAGCTCGGCGGATCGCTGGGGTTGGCAGTGCTGGTGACGATCGCAGGAAACGTGATCGGCGATTCGACCGCGCGTTCCGATCTGGCACACGGATACACCACCGCGCTCACCATCGCCGCCGCTCTGCTCGCGGCGGGATCTGCCGCTGCGGCGGTGATCCTTCCCGGTCGCCGTGCGGTGTCTTACGCGGCGGACACACAGGCGCTGCCAACCGCACCCGCACTGGCCGACAACGACTGAGACCGCGGATCGGCTGGCCACTGGGCCGCGCATGAGATCCGTTGCTCCGCGTCCCGCAAACAAGTTCGATCGCAGACACCGACAAGCGGAAAGGCGGCAACTCATGACAACCACCAGCGAATATCCAAAGATCGACAGTCGCCGGTTCCGGAACGTGCTGGGGCAGTTCTGCACCGGTATCACGGTGATTACCACATTCCGGCCTGGCAGCGACGAAAATCCGGCTGTACCAGTCGGTTTTGCCTGTCAGTCCTTCGCAGCCCTGTCTCTCGATCCACCCTTCGTGCTGTTCTGTCCCACCAAGGGGTCGCGCGCCCTGTCCGCGATCGAACAGTCCGGACGATTCTGTGTGAACGTACTCACCGAGCAGCAGCAGCGGGTGTGCGACCGCTTCGGCTCTCGTGAACCGGACAAGTTCGCGGGAATAGAGTGGAGCACTTCGGCATTGGGACTTCCGGTCCTGAAGGACGTGCTGGCCACGATCCAGTGCACGGTGGACAGCGTCCTCGACGGCGGTGATCACCACATCGTGGTGGGCCGAGTCCTTGCGCTGTCGGAGCAGACGAACTCCGGTGGGCCGCTGTTGTTCTACCGAGGTCGATACACCGCCATCGAACCGGGGAAATCGGGCGCGGCGCCGTGGCGTATGGACTTGGAGCGCTTCTTGACCACGACCCCCCTCGACTCCTGGTAGTAGGGAGCCAGTCGCGTCGGGACTTCGGTGCGTGAGGGTTCACCTGGTGCCGGGTGCACAGTGTGGACAGACGCCATAGAGGTTGATGCTGTGGCTGATGTCGCTGTATCGGGACTCGGCCGCGACGTGGGCGACGTAGTCTTCCACGTCGTCGACGGCCAGCTCTTCAGCGCGGCCGCAAATGCGGCACAGCAAGTAGTGACGATGCCCGTACGTGTTGTTGTTGCGCCGATACAGTAGCTCACCGTGTTCGGAGCGCTGGGTTTCGACCAGCTGATCGTCGGCCAGCAGTCGGAGGGCTCGGTACACGGTGGTGAGCCCGATACGGACATCGGAGGTCCGGCGTAGGTAGGCGTGGAGCTGTTGGGTGCTGAGGAATCGGTCGGAGTGGCGCAGCGCGTCCAGGACCGCCATCCGTTGTGCGGTCGTTCGCTGCCGCTTGACCGCCGTGGCGGGGTGCGTGTGCTGTGGCGTGGGTCGGTCCGGTTGGCGCATCTGTGAGTCCCGATAGGGTTATGGATCCAGCGTGCGTAGGGCTTTCTTGTCGATCTTGCCGACCGCGGTCACCGGCAGCGTGTCGACCTGACGCAGCACATCGGGGAGTTTGTAGGTGGCCAGGCCGCGGTCGGTGAGGAACTGCTTGATCTCGGCCAGAGTGGGCAGGTCGCCGTCGACCACCAGGACTGCGCAGACCTTCTCGCCGAGCGCGGGGTGGGGCAGGCCGACGGCCGCCGCGTGGCGGATCGCCGGGTGGGCGAGCAGATGCTGCTCGAGCTCGTCACATGAGACGTTCTCGCCGCCGCGATTGATCACGTCCTTGATCCGGCCCGAGACGACGAGGTGACCGCTGGGAAGCACGCGGACCAGGTCGCCGCTGCGGTAGTAGCCGTCGGGTGTGAAGGCGCGGGAGTTATGTTCTGGCGCACGGTAATAGCCGCGAATGGTGTACGGGCCGCGAGTGAGCAGCTCACCCTCTTCACCCGGGGGCACGTCGTTGCCCTCGCCGTCGACGACGCGGATCTCGTCGGCGGGCGACAGCGGACGGCCTTGGGTGGTGCAGATCAGCTCGCTGCTGTCGTCGAGGCGGGTGTAGTTGAGCAGTCCCTCGGCCATGCCGAACACCTGCTGCAGCCGGGTCCCGAGTGCAGGCTCCACGTCGCGGGCGTTGACCTCCGCCAGCTTGGCGCCGCCGACCTGCAGCAGGCGCAGCGACGAAAGGTCAGCCGACTCCCATTCCGTTGCGGCACACCACAGTTGCGCCAGCGGCGGCACCACGGCGGTCACCGTCACCCGGTACCGCTCGATCGCGGCGAAGGCGCTTTCCGGACTCGGATCGATGCTGAACGCGATCGAGCCGCCGGTGGCGATGGTGCCGAGAATGCCGGGGCAGGCCAGCGGGAAGTTGTGCGCTGCGGGCAAACTCGCCAGGTAGACGTCGTCGGGACCGAAATGGCAGATCTCGGCCGATGCGCGGGCGTTGTGTTCGTAGTCGTTGTGGGTGCGCGCGATCAGCTTGGGCAGCCCGGTGGTACCGCCGGACACCAGCATTACGGCGATATCGGCCGGATCCACCTCCGGCAGCGAACCGCTTTCGCGCGGAATCGAATTCAGCTCGGTGAACGGTCCGGCAGACCCGAGCACCAGGACATGGCGCAACGTCGGGACCCGCTCGGTGACCTCGGCCGCCAGTTCCCGGTAGTCGAAGTCGGCCGCCTGGTCGGCGACGATGTACGCCACGGCGCCCGAGAGCTCAGCGAGATGCTCGATCTCGGCGCGGCGGTGCGCGGGCAGGGTCAGCACCGGGATGGCGCCGGCCCGGAGCAGGCCGAACAGCACCGAGGCGAATTCGGGCACGTTGGGCAGTTGCACGATCACCCGGTCGCCGGGCGCGATGCCCAGCGCCGCAAAGCCGTACGCCATCCGGTCCGCGTCGGTGTCCAGCTCGGCGTAGGTGCGGGGGCCTGCCTCGGTGTGCAGCGCGGGGCGCTGTGGCCATTGGCGCGCCGCGTCCCGCAACAGTTCGCCCAGCGTACGGCTCGTCCAGTACCCGGCGGCGCGGTAGGCATCGGCGAACTCGGCTGGGATCGGCACGAAGCCGTCGCGGTCGTTTCGAGTGGCGGGTGTCGCTGTCATGGGTGCTGCCTGCTTCGGCTGTGCGGGTGTCGCGCGTGCGGATCAGCGTCAGTGCCAGTACCGACAGAGCGCGGCTCGGTCACGGCTTGCTCGCTCATGGCCGGGTTGCGTCCTTTCTGTTGTCTCGGATGCCGTCATTGTGCCGACGGGGCACCACGTAGGGGGCGATGCTGGTGAGCTTCTCGCGGGTTTCCTCGTGCTCACGGGCGGGTGTCGATGCTGCGACCACGCCTGCGCCGGCACGCAGCCAGGCCTGCCCGTTGCGCTGATAGACCCCGCGCAGAATCAGCGCGGCGTCGAGCGCGCCGGTGTGCTCGGCCATGAGCACGGCACCGGCGTAAAGGCCGCGGGGGCCGTCCTCGAGTTCGCCGATCACCTGGCATGCCGCGCTTTTCGGGATGCCGGAGGCAGTGATTGCGGGAAAAACGGCCGTGAGTGCGTCCCATGACGTGTACGCGTGGCCCAACAGCGTTGCGACCCGGGAGCCGAGGTGCTGCACGCTGCCGCGGTCTTTCACCTCGAGGAACTCGCTGATCCGTGTCGTGCCGGGCCGACCGATCGCGGCCAGTTCGTCGAAGGCCAGTTTCACCGAGGCGGCGTGCTCGAAGACTTCCTTCGGGTCGGCGATCAATTCCGCGCGGAGCGATTGATCGGTGTCGGAATGTCCGGTGCGGGCACGGGTTCCGGCCAGCGGCTGGGTGGCCACCAGCCCGGCGGGGTCGGCCTCCAGCACGGTCTCGGGACTGAATCCGGCGGCCTGCCAGCCGCCGAGGTCGAGCAGGAACGACCGGGCTGGAGTGTTGGCCCGCCGCCCTGCGACATAGGTGGCGGGCATGTCCACCTCGAAGGGGACTTCCACGCGCCGCGACAGGATCACCTTCTGCAGTTCACCGGCGTGGATCCGGCCGATGGCTTCTTCGACGCGGTGCAGGTAGGTGGCGTCGAGTCGGTCGACTCGCACCGGTGCCGTGCTGCCGGACGTCGAATTGGTTAGGGCGGCAAGGAGATCTGTGCCCAGCGGGGATCGACAGCTGCGGACGGTCACCGCGTCTTCGGTGATTTCCAGCTCGATGCCGGGAACCATCAGGTGCGCGAGCACCTCGCTCGAATCCGCGGTGGCCGGGTGGGCGAGTTCGAAGCACGCCCACCCGTAGGCCCGCCATCCCGTGACCGGGGTTCGCTGCAGCGCCGCTCGCACCCGGGGCCAGGGTGTGCCGGTCCACGTTTCCTCGATGTATCCGCCGAGAGTCGAACGCAGCCAGCCCGCTCCGACAGTCACCTCTCCGACCGGGTCGCCCGCCAAGTACCACGTGCGATCACGCTCGTAGACCACGTAGCTGGTGAGCAGCCGCGAGTCGGCTAACGCAGCGACCATCGCGACGGGATCGAACCGGCCATGGAGCACAGTGTGCTCGTAGCACGTCCCCGGTGCTTCGGCGATATCGGTCATCGCACACCGCCGGGGCCGAGCTGATCGTTGAGGAACGACAGGATCGCCGCCGTCGTGGCGGGAGCGGTGCGTTCGAGCGCGAGGTTGTGCCCGGCATGCGGCACCACGTGCGCGGTCACAGGTGTGTGCGGTCCGAATATCTCGCGCACCGACGCGGTCAGGGCTGCCGAGGATGAACAATCGTAGGCGAGAAATCCACAGGTGAAGCGGTCGTCGCCGCCGTCGACCGCGAGCACCGGACTCTCGACCGTGCGCGCGGCATCGGCGATCTCGCCCGGTGACACCGTCGCCTGTAAGGGCAGCGGCGCGACGTCTTTCAACGTCTCGTCGGCGGCGATCACGGCCGGATCGGTGTCGGCGGTGTTGTAGAGGATCCCGCGCGAGCCCGCCGCGGTGGTCACATACCCGACGTCGGCTCCTGCACTGGAGAATTCAGGGTCCAGCGCGGCGGGGACGAGGTTCGGAAGCAGACCGGTGGCGAAATCGTCGACGTTGTAGCGGTGGGTGAAAGCGGTGAGGACCAGAGCGTCGACATCGTGGTACCGGCCGGCCTCGAGCAGCCCGGCCAGTGCACCGCTACTGTGGCCGACGACGGCCACAGTGTTGAATGGTGCGGCGCCGAGGTCACCGTGCCGCAAGGCGGCCACCATCTGATGGACCGCTGCCGCCAGCCCGGCGTAGGTCACCGCGCTGCTGGGCGGACGCGAGGAGCGGCCGGTGCCGGGCAGGTCGATGCGCAGTGTCGCGTATCTCGCGGTATGTGCGGCATGGGTGTAGGAGTAGTCGGGCCAGTGGTACGGGAAATCCCAGTAGCCGCGGTTGGCGGTGAAGCCGTGGAGCAGAAGTTGCACCGCGCGAGCACCCGGCGGCGAGCACAGGGTGCCCGCGACTCGCTCCGCCGTCTCCGCAACGGTGATGGCGACGTCATGACAGGGTGTCGATTGTGCCTGTGCCCGAGGGCTTTCCGTCGTGACGGCGGCCAGCATCGCGGCACCCACGGCCACGGCACCGGCCGCGCGGGCCACCCGCACTGCCCGCGGTACCGGCCTTGCCTGGAACGCGGTGGGACGATGCCGGGTGCGGCCAAGTCCGGGATACGGACAAGCACCGGGCGGCGCTACCGACCGCGTCACGCGAACGACTCCCTGATCCGCTGCGGTGCATCGGTGCGTGACCACTGCCCGACTCGCATCGCCAGATCACGATTCATGTCGAAGAATTTGATGTCGGGTTTCCCGTGTGGCATGTAGTCGGGCCAGAATCGCTCCCGGTCGAGGTAGCCGATGAGCGCATCGGCGGCTGCTGCGGGGTCGAGCTCTCCGCGCTCGACGGCGTGACAGGTGGTCCGGGCGTGGGCGAGAAGTTCTCGCAACGCCTTGGCAAGCTCGGAATCACCGGCTTCCCTGTCACGGAACACCTTGTCGTCCCGGCTGATCAGGTATTTGGCGAGAGTATGTTCCAGCGTGGCGGCGGTATAGAAACTGAATGTGTCCCACACCCTGAACATTGCGTTCCACAATGAGTAGTCGCGGAATGCGACGTAGGAGCAATAGGCGAGAGCATCGTGCGCGTCGAAGAGCCGCTGCTGGAGCACGTCGACGAACGCGAATCGACTCGTGGACCAGTCGTCGTCGCGTGTCGCCTCGATGATCCGGTAGGCGAGTGCGTTGACGATCTCGAAGGAGTTGCCCAGTCCGCGGGAGAACAAGGCGTCGATGGCTCCTGCGGACTGCGCTGTCAGCGTGAATCGGTCACCGACGGTGCTCGTCGCGGAGTATTGCAACCGTCCGGTACTGATCCAGGGACGGACTGCCTTGGCGGATTTGAATTGCCCGGCCACGGCAGGGAATCGGCGCAGGAAGTCCTCGAACTCCTGTTCCGGCGCGTCACGGTCGTCGAACACTGCGGATCCGGTCAGGGTGAGGCCGACACTGCACACCGGATTCGTCGACCGTTCGTGGTTGTCGAACGGGATGACCCACAGCCAGCCACCGTCGAAGATGTGATGCAGTGTGCCGTTGTGCCATCGGCACGGCTGACCGTAGTCAACGGGTGCCGCGTCGTCGTAGGGCGTGACACCGACCATGTGCGTGAACAGCGAACGCGAGTGTGTGTCCGCACGGGTCGGTTGCTCGCGGAGCCCGAATCGGTCGGCGAGGGCGGAACGGAAGCCGGTGGCGTCGACGAGATATTCGGCATCGAAGTGCTCGCCGGTCGCGGTCCGCAGTCGGGCACCGCGACCGGGATCGATGTCGATCTCGCTGATGCGGGTGTTCAGCCGAGGAGTTGCCCCGTATCGGACGGCGAGGTTGAACACGTACGTGTCGATGTCCTGCCGGAACCAGTGTGATTCGGCGCGAAACCAGATCGGCAGCACAAGCTGATTGGCCTGCGCCGGATCGGAGGGTTCGCCTTCGGTGTGATAGACGAACCCGAAGTTCTGCTTCTGCCCGCACGTCGTAGCCACCTGGTCGGTGGTGTCCTTGAAGTTCGACAATGGCGCGAGTTCGGGCACGTCGTAGCGCTCGGCCATGATCTGCATCGTGGAGGTCGCGAAGGGAATCGTGGATTCGCCCACCGCGAAGCGCGGGTGCACGCCAGCATCGATCAGCAACACCCGCACGTCGTGCCGGGCCAGGATCGTGGCGAGTGTGCTGCCGGCTATTCCGGCGCCGAGGATGGCGACGTCATACCGAGTTTCGGTCGACGATGTCATGGATAGCTCCTTGTCAGACTGTCGGGTGATCGGTGGTCGCCGCCACCGCGGGCCGGGACTGCGGCCGGTCGGTGGCGAGGCGCCAGCCTCGGGCGCGTTCGCGCGTGTGCCAGAAGCGCGCGTACCTGCCGCCTGCCGCGATGAGGTCGGCATGCCGCCCGTGCTCGGCGATCGTCCCGTCCGCGAGGAACAGCACCTGGTCGGCGTTGACGAGAGTGGCCGGACGGTGGGCGATGACGAGAACGGTCCGGTCGGCGGCAAGCGTGGCGAGACCGTCGCGGATGGCTGCCTCGTTCTCCGGGTCGAGCGCGGAGGTCGGTTCGTCGGCGAGCACGATCGGAGCGTCCTTGAGCATCGCTCGCGCGATTGATACTCGCTGGCGCTCACCGCCGGACAGGATGGCGCCGCCCTCGCCGACGCGGGTGTCCCAGCCTTGGGGCAGGCGAGCGACGATCTCGTCGACACGGGCAGCCGCTGCGGCGGCTAGCACCTGCTCGTCGGTGGCGTCCGGGCGGGCCAGGCGGATGTTGTCGGCGATGGTGCCGTCGAACAGGTATACATCCTGGAACACCAGCGACAGCTGCGACATCAGGACCTCGGTGGAGATGTCCCGCACGTCGCATCCACCGAGCCGAACGGTTCCCGCGTCGGTGTCGAAGAAGCGCGCGATCAGCCGGGTGACGGTGGTCTTTCCCGAACCGGAGTGACCGGCGAGCGCGGTGAGTTTCCCGGCTGGGATGGTGAACGAGACATCCTCGAGCACAGGCGTTGCCGGCGCGCCGGTGTCGCTGGGGTAGCCGAAGCTGACGTGATCGAACTCGATCTCGGCGCCGTGCGGGCGCGCCGGTGCCGCGGGCTCGGGCAGCGGCGGTGTGGCGAGGATGTCGTGTATCCGCTGGAGGTGGTTGCGGGCGACTTTCAGCGCACCGCCGAGCTCTCCCGCGGCCAGCAACGGCTCCACGAACCGGACAGCAAGCACGAGTAGCGCCAGCAGTGTCGCGGTGTCCAGCGAACCGCCCGCCGCGAGATACGTACCGTACCAAAGGGTTACGGTAAATGCGGCCTGCACGACGAAGGTGAACGACACCAGGCCCGGCACAGCGGCGGTGATGAGCCGTCGGCCCGCATTACGTTGTGCGACCAGGGCGTCGTCAAGAGCGGCGAATCCGCGCGTGATCTGTCCGGACGACCGCAGAACACGTTGCGACTGAGCATATTCCACCACTCGGCTGCCCGCCGCGGCTGTCGCTGCATGCGAGCCCCGCTCGGCATGCTGGACCAACCGGCCGGTCCACCAGAACGCGGCGGCGATGAACGGTGTCGTGACGAGGACTGCCACAGCGATGCGCCAGTCGAACACGAACATCAGCAGCACCACGGTGGCCGGTGTGACGACAGCCGAAACGATCGGCCGCAGCAGATTGGCCACCGTGTTGGCCACCGCCATCACACCTTCACCGGCGAGGGTGCCCAGTTCGCCGACTCGCTGGGTACCGAACCAGCCCAGCGGCAGAGTGGAGACGTGGTCGCCGAGGCGATGGTGCAATTGGCGTAACACCGATCCACCGAGTTCATACCCGGCCTTGGCAGTACGCAAGAACAGCGCCCCGTACCCGGCCGCCACCACGGCGAGGATCGCTATCCACGGCCAGGCATCGGCGGGATCGGAACTGAACAGCGCCTGCAGCACGGGCACGAGCAGGGCGAACACCACCCCCTGCAGCACAGCGGTCAGTAGCGTCAAGATCGCGACGGCGCGGAGATTGGTCATGGTCGCCAGTAGCCGGATCACGCGTCGGCTCCCTTCCACGCCGCCCACATGGCCGCGTACCGGCCACGGCGGTCGAGTAGTTCGTTGTGGGTGCCTCGTTCGGCGATCACGCCGCGGTCGAGGATGACGATCTGGTCGGCGTCCACGATGGTGCTGAGCCGGTGGGCGACAACCAGCACCGTGCGACCGGCGGCCAGTCGTGACAGTCCTTCCTGGATCTCCGCTTCCGACTCGGGATCGACGGCGGCGGTTGCCTCGTCGAGCACGAGCACCGGCGCGTCGGCCAGCAGCGCCCGTGCGATGGATACCCGCTGTGCTTCTCCGCCGGACAGCGGAGCATCGACGGTGTCGTAGCCTGCGGGCAGAGCGCGGATGCGGTCATCGATGGCAGCGGCAGCGGCAGCGGCGGCGACCTCGCCGAAATCGGCCTGGGGACGCGGTAGCGCGATGTTGTCGCGCAGGCTCATGCGCAGCAGCCGCACATCTTGGAACACGAAACCAACGGTGCGATAGAGGGATTCCTCGGAGAGGTCACGAACGTCGGTTCCCCCGATAGTTATTCGTCCTTCGTCAGGGTCGTGGAAGCGTGGGATCAACGAGGCGAGCGTGCTCTTCCCCGAGCCCGATGGCCCCACGATCGCGGTCACCGTACCCGGCCGTAGCTCGAGATCGATCCCGGCGAGGGCGTCGGTCTCGCCGTCGTAGCTGAACCGGACCTGGTCGAACCGCACCGGCAGGCCCGCTATGCCGTTGCCCGTGCTCGCGTCGGACGCCGCCGCGGCTCCGTACGCCAGGGTGGGCGTAGCGAGCAGTTCGCCGACATCGCCGGCGGCCTGGATTCCCGCCTGCATCGCTTGGCCGCTCTGCGACAGCGCCAGCACCGGCGCAGACAGCGCGAGCCCCAGCAATGCGAACGGCAGCAGATCGACAGCATCGAGCCGTCCGGTGGTCACCAGCGCAGCGCCGCCGACCAGAATGACCACCAGCATGCCCACCGGGGACAGGGCCAGCCCGGCCGCGGCCGAGACACCGATGACGCGGCGGATCCAGCCGATGAAGAAGTCACTGAAGTCGTCGGCGGCCCGTCGATAACGCTGATGGGCGCGGCCGGTCTGGCCGAACATCTTGACCACCGCGATGCCCTGCACGAATTCGACGGCGCTCTTGCTGATTGCCGTCAGCGCGTCGTTGTAGGCCCGCATGCCCTCGCTGTAGCCGGCCATCGAGCGCCGGTACAGCTCGATTCCGATCGCGAGCGGGATCAGGGTGATGAGCGTCATCTGCCAGTCCACCCAGAACAGGTAGACCAGGCACACCACCGGCGTCACGACAGCATTGACGATCTCGAGCGACGAATGCGCGATGAGATGGTGCATCGCGGTCACGTCGTCGCCGACCGACTTCCGCAGCGCACCAGATCCGCGATCGTCGAACCAGCCGAGCCGCACCCGGCCCACGTGCCCGGCGATGGCGCGGCGCACCGACAACTGGATGTCGTTGTCGGCGTAATGCGTCAGCGAGGCCGCGACCAATGACAACGCCAACCGCGCCGCAAGAGCTACCACGGCCGCGACGACCGGCGGCCACGGATCACCGCCGCTGAGCAGTCTGTGGCCCAACTCGGCGACCGCCGCGAACGGCACAACGCCCGCGGCCGCGGCCAGGACCTGACAGAGCACTGCCGCCAGGAGTCTGCCGCGCGCGGGCCGGAGGAGTTCACGCATCGCCGATCTCCTGCCGTCCGCCCGGATCCGGGATCTCGTGCGCGATTCGAGATCGACTCAAAACATCCTCCAAACATCCGATGATGAAAATCATTATCGTTTACTGTAGGCTCCATCGCAAGACTTCTCGATCAGGAGGGCTGCCGATGTCGATCGCGGCATCCGATGTAATCGCCGCAGTCGCAAGCATTCTCGGTGTCGATCCGACCGAACTGGATCCGCACGAAGATCTGTTGCTGCACGGCTTGGACTCGATCAGCGCGATGACGCTCGCGGGACAGTGGCGCCGCGCCGGCTCCGGCGTGCGCTTCGTCGACCTGCTCGACCGGCCTCGCCTAGCGGAGTGGGTTGTGATGGTCGCCGACGACCGCACACGATCCAGGGGCAACGGTGAGATCGCCGCAGGGGGGGAGCCGATCAGCGCCGAAAACACGGACGGCAGTGAGCCATTCGACCTGGCGACGATGCAGCATGCGTACTGGGCGGGCCGCCAGCCCGGCCAGCGCCTCGGCGGTGTCGCAGCGCATTTCTACAACGAGTTCGACGGCACCGGTGTCGAGCCCGCCCGATTGGAAGCGGCGGTGGCGGCGCTGCTGGCACGCCACGACATGCTTCGTGTGGCCGTCGGATCCGACGGCCGGCAGCAGATCCTGCCTGACAGCCGGTGGAAAGGATTGCGGGTAAACGACTTCCGTGGCGATCCTGCGGGATTGGCCAGGCTGCGTGAGGACCTGTCCCATCGCAGGCTGGAGGTGTCGCGAGGTGAGGTGTTCGATGTTCAGCTGTCGCTGACCCCGGACGGCACGCGCGTACACGTGAACCTCGACATGCTGGCCGCAGACGCGCAGAGCCTGCGGATTCTGTTCGCGGATCTGGCTGCGCTGTATCGGGATCCGCAGGCCCGGATACCGGAACTGCGTTACAGCTATGCCCGCTACCTCGCAGAGCACGCACGGCGGCGGGACTCACCCGATGCCGCGGCCGCGCGCCGGTACTGGCGTGACCGGGTGCCGACTCTGCCCGGCGCGCCAGCACTGCCGGAGTCCGCTGGTGTGACCGGGTCACGCGTGGTCCGAAAGCACCACTGGCTCAATGCCGATGCGCGAACCGGACTGGAAGACCGAGCAAGGCGGCGCGGGCTGACACCGGCGCTCGCGATCGCCACCGTCTTCGCCGAGGTGATCGCAGCCTGGAGTAGCCAGGACAGGTTTCTGCTCAACCTGCCTCTATTCGATCGCGATCCGCTGCACCCCGATGTGGGCGCGCTGGTGGGCGATTTCACCTCGTCGGTGCTGCTGGCGGTCGACGCGGCCGAGGCGGGCACCTTCGCGCAGCGGGCCGCCATGCTGCAGACACAGTTCCGTGCCGACGCCGCGCACGCCGCCTATCCCGGGGTCGAAGTGCTGCGCGATCTGGGGCGGCATCACGGCGAGCCCGTACTGGCGCCGGTCGTCTACACGAGCGCGCTCGGACTGGGGGAGCTGTTCGATCCCGTGGTGCGGGAATGCTTCGGCGATCCGGTGTGGATCATCTCGCAGGGACCGCAGGTCACCCTGGATGCCCAGGTCACCGAGTTCGACGGTGGGCTGCTGGTCAACTGGGACGCGCGACGCGACGCGTTCGCGCCGGGGGTGCTCGACACCATGTTCGACGCCTACACCGGGCTGCTCGACAGCCTTGCGAACGGCGAGACGGCATGGGACCGGCCGGTACCCGATCTGCTGCCCGCCGAGCAGCGCGCGATCCGCGCCGCCGCGAATGCCACCGACGAGCACCATGCGGTTCCGGCACCACATGTGCGGCCGGGCGCGCACGCGGCAGCCGGGGTGCGCCGTGCAGGGCATCGCACCGGCCCGGCGACGCTGCACGAGCGGTTCTTCGCACTCGCCGACGTCCGATGCGACGCGCCTGCGGTGTTATGGGGCCGTGACGGGTGTCTGACCTACGGTGAACTTGCGCGGCAGGCGCGGGAACTTGCCGCGACACTTCCGGCGGGACAGCTGATTCCGGTACATCTGCCGAAAGGACCGGAGCAGATCGTCCGGGTGCTGGGCATTCTTGCGGCCGGATCGGCGTACCTGCCGGTGGGCATCGATCAGCCGCCGCATCGCCGCGACCGTATCCTCGCCAACGCCGGTCCACTGCCCGAGGCCGGGGACCTGGCCTACGTGATCTACACGTCGGGCTCCACCGGGGAGCCGAAGGGCGTGCAGATTCCGCATGCGGCGGCACTCAACACCATCGACGACCTCACCGACCGATTCGTGCTCTCGCCGAACGACCGGACCCTGGCGGTATCGGCGCTGGACTTCGACCTGTCGGTCTTCGACATCTTCGCGCCGCTGACCACCGGCGGCGCGGTCGTACTGGTGGGTGAGAACGAGCGGCACGACCCGACTGCCTGGGCGGATCTGATCACCCGCCACGGCGTGACAGTGCTCAACTGTGTTCCGGCCGTGCTGGACATGCTGGTGACGAGCAGCCCGTCGCTACCGCTGCGACTGGTGCTACTCGGCGGTGACCGGGTCGGTGTGGATCTTCCCGGCCGCTTGGGTGCCGTCGCACCGGGATGCGTATTCGCCGCTTTGGGCGGCACCACCGAGACCGCCATTCACTCGACCATCCAGATCGTGGAAGACGTGCCCGCGGACTGGACGTCGGTCCCCTACGGTGTTCCGCTGCGCGGTGTGCGGTGCCGGGTCGTCGACACGCTGGGACGCGATCGCCCGGATTGGGTGCCCGGCGAACTGTGGATCGGCGGCGCCGGGGTGGGACATGGCTACCTCGGCGATCCGGAACGAACCCGGGCGCGGTTCGTCGACGGCTGGTACCGCACCGGCGACCTGGTCCGATACCGGCCCGACGGCACCCTGGAGTTCCTCGGCCGCGCCGACCATCAAGTCAAGCTGCGCGGGTACCGAATCGAGCTCGGTGAGATCGACGCGGCGCTGACAGCGCATCCCACGGTGGGCAAGGCGGCTACGGTGATGGCCGGGGGACGGCTGGTCGCGGCCGTGACACCAGCGATCGACGCGGCCCGACCGGCGACCCGACAGCCTGCCGTCCGGTCGGCGGACGAGCAGATTCCGGTGACGCGTGCCACGGTGGAGCGGCTGCTCGACGCGCTGGAATCCGGTACACCGGCCCTCGACCAGTTCCAGCCGCTGCTCGAACGGTGGCGGACCTGGTTGCAAGACAACGGCTCTCGCGATACCACTGGACAATCACCGCTCGACACCGAGCCGTTGCTCAGCGTGCTGCGCGGCGACCGTGATCGGCTCACCCTGCTCGACCACCCTGTTCTCGCGCCCCGCGCGTTGTTGTGGTCGCTGCCGGAGACCGCGGCGGCGCTCGCCGTTGTACTCGAGGTGATCCGGAGCACCTGTGCCGAACTCGGCCGTCCCGTCGAGGTGGTCGAACTCGGCGGCAACGCCGGTGACCGGCTGCTCGAGGCGGTGCGTGACGACCCGTCGCTGCCGGTCGGCGCGGTCCGATACCGCGAAATCCGCCATGGCAGCGCCATACCGGAATCGTGGCACGGGCAGTGCGATATCGTGCTGGCCTTCGCGACCTTGCACACCTATCCCGATCCCTCGGCGGGTCTGGCCACGGCGGCCTTCCTGCTCCGCCCCAGCGGCCGATTCCTCCTGGTGGAGCAGCCGGAACTCCCGCCACTGGGGTTGCTCACCGCCGCGGTACTCGAAAACGGATTCCCACACGGCGATTCGATGCTGAGCCCCGCACGCTGGCAGCGCCTGCTGGCCGGAGCCGGATTCGAGATCGAACACGTCGCCGGCCACGACACTCTGTTCACTGTCGCGGCACGCGCAACGGGCACGCCGGTCGACGTCGACGACCTGGCGCGATTCGTGGTCGACCGGCTGCCCGAGGCCATGCGCCCCGACTGCATCCGAGTGCTCCCACAGTTCCCGTTGTCGCGCAACGGGAAAGTCGATCGCGCGGCACTCACCGAACTACTGGACGTCCCAGGGGAGGCGGCCGCCGTGAGTGCGCCGTCGACGCCCGCGGAGCAACGTGTCGCCGCCGTATGGTCGGAGATCCTCGGCGTCGACGAGATCGGCCGTGAACACGACTTCTTCCGCCTCGGCGGAGACTCCCTGCTCGCGACACGAATGGTGAGCCGCTTTCCCGGCCGCAAGCTCGCCGACCTGTACGCGCACCGCACCCTGGCGGCCTTCACAGCGGTGCTCGTCGACAGCGAACCGATGACCGGACAGACCATCACACCAGATCCCGGTGCCCGGCACGAACCGTTCCCGGCCACCGACATCCAACGCGCGTACTGGATCGGGCGCGGCGGTGGTGCCGCGCTCGGCGGTGTGGGCACCCACTATTACAGCGAATTCCATTGCCCCGGCCTGGATGTCGACCGGTTCGAACAGGCGTGGCGTACGCTGATCGCCCGCCACGAGATGCTGCGCGCCGTATTCGACACCGACGGTAACCAGCGCATCCTGCGCGTCGACGAACTGCCGCCATGGCGGATACGCCGAGTCGACGGCGACGTACGCGAACAGATGTCGCACCAGGTGCTCGACCCAGGCATATGGCCGCTGTTCGACGTCCGGCTCGGCGCTGGCGACCGGGTGGGCATCAGCCTCGACAACATCGTGCTCGACGGGCTGAGCATGATGATCCTGTTCTCCGAACTGGATCTGCTCTACCGCGATCCGGACGCCGCACTGCCATCGATCGATGTGTCGTTCCGGGACTATCTGACCCAAATCAGTCCGGTGAACCCCGAACCGGCCCAGCGCTATTGGCTCGATCGGATACCGCAGCTGCCGCCCGCCCCACGACCACCACTGCGGATCGACCCGGCCACCGCCGAAACGCCGCGTTTCGTCCGCCGCGCCGGGCAGCTCACAGCCGCGCGCTGGGACGAACTGCGCGCCATCGCCCGTGGCTGCGGTGTCACTCCGACCGCATTGCTGCTGGCCTGCTATGGCGAGGTCCTGACGGCGTGGTCCGGGCGAGGGGAGGTCACCATCAACGTCACCCTGTTCGACCGGGCCGACGTGCATCCGCACATCGACCGGGTGCTGGGCGACTTCACCTCGCTCCTGTTCACCGAATACCGCAGCGAGAACTCGCTCACCGAGTCCGCCCGCGGGCTGCACCAGCGGATGTGGTCTGATCTGGACCACCGCGACGCCTCGCCGATGTGGATTCTGCGCGAGCTGGCCAAATACCACGGGGAGCAGGTCGGGTTCCCGATCGTGTTCACCAGCGCGCTCGGCGTCGCGGGGGAGGGGCCATCGCTGGATCCGACATCGTTCGGCGAGAAGATCTGGGCGATCTCGCAGACCCCGCAGGTATGGATGGATCTGCAGGTCCACGAATCCGATGGTGGTGGGCTGAACTACGCGCTGGACACCGTCGACGACCTGTTCTGCGAAGGCGTCACCGACGCGCTGTTCGCCGCCTTCGAAAGCTTGCTCGAGACGGTCGCCGACGATAAGCCACCGACCGCTCGGACAGCCCCGGGACGCGGCATCGGGCCGGGCACAGCGCAGCACGGTCTGCTGCACACCGATTTCTTCACCCAGCCGCCGGAATCCGTAGCGCTCATCCACGACGGCCGCGCTATCACCTACGGCGCCTTGGCGCAGCAGGCGCTGCGTATCGCCGCCGGACTGCCACGTGGTGAGCTGATCGCGGTCAGCTTGCCGAAGGGCCCCGAGCAGATCGCCGCGGTACTCGGTGTCCTCGCCGCCGGATCGGCGTACCTGCCGATCGGCATCGACCAACCCGCCGCCCGCCGCGAGCGCGTTCTCACCGCAGCCGGAGCCCGGCTGGTCATCGACGACATCGAGCCGTTCCGTGACGCCACGCCACTGGCGGAGCCGGTGCCGACGACACCGGATGCCCTCGCCTACGTCATCTACACCTCGGGCTCGACCGGCGATCCGAAAGGCGTGGAGATCACCCACGCCGCGGCCTACAACACCATCACCGACATCAACGACCGCTACGGCGTCGACGCCACCGACAGCGCACTCGCGGTATCCGCGCTGGACTTCGACCTGTCGGTGTACGACCTGTTCGGTCTGCTCTCCGTCGGCGGCACGGTCGTAGTGATCGACGAGGACGAACGTCGCGATGCCGCCGCCTGGGCACGGCTGGTGACCGACCACGGCGTCACCGTGTGGAACACAGTGCCGACCCTGCTCGACATGCTGCTCACTGCCTGCGGTGCCGACACCGAGTCCGTTGCGGCGCTGCCGCTTCGCCTTGCACTACTGTCCGGTGACTGGGTGGGCCTGGATCTGCCGCACCGGTTGCGCACCGCTGCGCCCGGCTGCCGATTCGTCGCCCTCGGCGGCGCCACCGAGGCCGCGATCTGGTCGAATGCCTGTGCGGTGGAGCAGGTTCTGGCGCACTGGACGTCGATTCCCTACGGCCACGCGCTGCGCGGACAACGCTACCGGGTCGTCGACGACCGCGGCCGCGACTGTCCGGACTGGGTGCCCGGCGAATTGTGGATCGGCGGCGCCGGCCTGGCCCGCGGCTATCGCGGCGACCCCGCCCTGACCGACGCGAAATTCGTGACCGCCGACGGTGAGCGCTGGTATCGCACCGGCGACCAGGGCCGGTTCTGGCCCGACGGCACCCTGGAATTCCTCGGACGCACCGACCATCAGGTCAAAGTCCGTGGCCACCGGGTGGAACTGGGCGAGATCGAGTCGGCGCTGACCGCCTTTCCCGATGTGGCCGACGGTATCGCGATCGCGGTCGGGGAACGCGCCGAGCGCCGACTCGCAGCCTTCGTGGTGCCGCGGGCGGAACGCGGTGTCGACACCGACCGGTTCGACGTCGACGCGCTGCGCAGCCATCTGCGGACTCATCTTCCGTCCTACGCGGTGCCCGCGTCGCTGGTGTGCCTCGACGCGCTCCCGCTGACCGCCAACGGGAAAGTCGACCGGCGCGCCTTGGCCGAACGCGCCGCGTACGCCGACCAGGTCGTCGTGGCGCCGCCGACCGGCCCCACCGAGCAGCTGCTGGCCGGGTTGCTGGGCGAATTGCTGGAGGTCACGGTGGGCCGCGACGACAACTTCTTCGTCCTCGGCTGCGACAGTCTCGTGGTCACCCGCCTGACCGAGCGTCTGCGCCGAGAACACCGTCTGCACGTCACGTTGCGCGAAGTATTCGCCGCACCAACCATTGCCGACCTCGCCGAAATCATCGACGGCCGGCAGTTCGAGGAAGGGGAGCTGTGACCAGTTCAACCGAGACCAGCCAGGCCGACATAGCACCGGCCGAGATCATCCGAACACTGCGGGAACTCGGTGTCGAACTGTGGACCGAGGACGCGGCACTGCGTTTCCGCGCGCCCGCCGGTGTACTCACCGATTCGCACAAGAACACTCTGCGCCGCGTGCGCGAAGAGGTCATCGCCCTGCTGTCGGCGGAGCACTCGCTGGTATCGCGGCCGCACGAGAGATACGAGCCGTTCCCGCTGACCGATGTGCAATCGGCGTACCTGGTCGGCCAGAGCGACGCCTTCGATTTCGGGGGCGTGTCCTGCCACGGCTACCTGGAGGTGTGGCTCGGCGACGTCGACCCGGATGCGGTCGAACGGGCGTGGACGACGCTCATCGAGCGTCACGACATGCTGCGCGCGGTGGTCGATCCCGCCACCAACACCCAGCGGGTGCTGCCGGAGGTGCCGCCGTTCCGGCTGCGGCGCGGCGAGTCGGCCGAGCAGGTGCGCGCCGAACTGAGCCATGCCCGCTACGAGCCGAACCGGTGGCCGCTGCATTCGCTGTGGCTGACCCCGGGGTGGCTGCTGCACGTGTCGGTCGATCTGCTCATCGCCGACTTCGCCAGCGTGCAGCTGCTGGTCGGGGAGTTACTGGCAGTTCTGCGCGGTGAAACGCTGCCCGAGATCGATATTTCCTTCCGCGACTATGTGATCGCCGAACGCGCCATCCGCGACACACCCAAATACGCCGAGGACCGCGACTATTGGCTGCGGCGCGCCGACACACTCCCCGCGGCGCCGGACCTGCCGGTCACCGGATCGGCGGCCGCGCCACGCTTCCACCGTCTGCAGCAGCGGATTCCGTCCCTGCGAGAGACCGCATCGGCCCACGGCATCACGACATCGGCGCTGGTCTTGGCCGCCTACGCCGAAACCATCGGCCGATTCAGCCGCACGAAACACTTCGCGATCAACATGCCGCTGCAGAACCGGCTGGCTCTGCACGAGCAAGTGTGTGCGCTCGCGGGTGACTTCACCTCGGTGAACCTGCTCGAGGTCGATCTCACCGTGCCGGAACCGCTGGTGGACCGGGCCCGCCGACTGGGTGCGCAACTGCTGTCGGACCTGGACCACCGCCTGTACTCCGGCGTGGAACTGCTGCGCGAACTCGGCCGCCGTGACACCAGGACGGCGGCATCGGCCGAGACGGGCGACCGGGCAGCCGGGCTGATGCCGGTGGTGTTCACCGGTGTGCTCGACGGCTCGGCCGCCGACGTCCGTTACGGGATCAGCCAGACCCCGCAGGTGTGGATCGACTGCCAAGCGGTCGAACAGGCCGACACCATGCTGGTCAGCTGGGACGTGCGCGAGGGCGTCCTTCCCGCCGGGCTGGCCGAGGCGGCCTTCGAGATGTTCCTCGCCCTGCTCACCGGACCGGCCGACGCCCGGCCGCCGTACCCACTGCCCGCCGCCCAACAGCGAACCCGTCAGACCGCCAACGACACTCGTCAGCCGCTGCCGTCCGGATTGCTGCACCAGCCGTGGCTCGAAGCGGCGCAGCGGCACGGTGAACGTCCCGCCGTGATCGCGGGCGGCCACACGGTGACGCACGCCGAACTGCTGTCGCGGGCGTCCGCTGTGGCTCACGCACTCGCTGGAGATGCCGCAACGACCGCACCCGGTGCGCTGGTGGCGATCACGATGGACAAGGGCATCGACCAGATTGCTGCGGTGCTCGGCGTGCTGATGGCCGGATGCGCCTACGTCCCCATCGACACCACCCAGCCCCCGGCACGGCGCGACGCGATGCTCGCCGGTGTCGACCACGTCCTCACCGAAGTCCCCGCGCCCGCCGCGGCGTCCGCACAGGTGCCGCTGTCGGCAGCCCAATCCACCGATCTCGCCTACGTGATCTACACGTCCGGTTCCACCGGCACCCCGAAGGGTGTGATGATCACCCACGCCGCTGCCCGCAACACCATCGAGGACATCAACTCCCGGTTCGATGTCACCTGCGATGACCGCGTCCTCGGGTTGGCGCAACTCGGCTTCGACTTGTCGGTATACGACATCTTCGGGGTGCTCGGCGCCGGTGGCTGCCTGGTGCTGCCAGACCCCGATCGGCAGCGGGACCCATCACACTGGGCGGAACTCGTTGCCGCTCACGGCATCACGATCTGGGATTCGGTTCCGGCCCAGGCGCAGATGCTGGCCGATCATCCCGGTGGCACGCTCGATTCGGTGCGGCTGGCCCTGCTGTCCGGGGACTGGATCCCGGTCACGCTGCCGCAGCAGCTACGGACCCGGCTGCCGCAGGTGCGGCTGATCAGCCTGGGGGGCGCCACGGAGGCCTCGATCTGGTCGATCTTCCACGAAATCGGCGATGTCTTTCCGGACGCCACCCGCATCCGCTATGGGAAGCCGCTGGCCAATCAGCAGTTCCGCGTCGTCGACGCCCTCGGCCAGGACTGCCCGGACTGGGTGCCCGGCGAACTATTGATCGGTGGTAGCGGAGTGGCGCGCGGCTACCGCGGCGACGCCACCTTGACCGCAGCGAAATTCCGGGACGGCTGGTACCACACCGGAGACCTGGGCCGGTACCTGCCCGACGGTGACATCGACTTCCTCGGCCGGGCCGACGACCAGGTGAAGATCCGCGGTCACCGCATCGAACCGGCCGAGGTGGAGGCCGCGCTCGCCGGGCACCCGGACGTCGCGGCCGCCGCTGCGGTGGTGCACGGTTCGGGCACCGCCCGGCACCTGGTGGCCTTCGTCGAATCACGACTGCGGCACGCCGGTGAGACCGTATCGGTCGACACCGGCCGGGTCGCCGACTTCGCACGGTCCCTCGATGCTGCGGTGCTCGCCGCTGCCCGCATCGCGATCGAGACCGTCGGCGAAACCGACGTCGCGCCACGGCACCGGGGGCTGTACCGGCGGTGGCAGCGGGTACTGGAGAACACCGCCGCACCCGATGTCGAACTCGCCGCGGCCTGGGAGCAGGTGCGTCACCTCGCCGTCCCGGCACTGTGCGACGAGCGTTTGATCGGCTATCTGCAGCACAGTGCCGAGAACATGGCCGCGCTGCTGCGCGGCACCGAAGACCCGGTCGCGCTGATGTTCCCCGGCGGCGGGACACAGATCGCCGAGGCGGCCTACCGGTCCAACATCATGGTCGCCTACCTGAACAAGGTGGTGGCCGAAGCGGTTCGGCACCGCCACCCGCGCCGCGTACTCGAAGTCGGAGCCGGTGTGGGCGCGACGACAGCCGAAGTGCTCGCCGCCTGCCCGAATATCGGCAATGGCACCGCCGGCGCCTACACCTACACCGATGTGTCGCCGTTCCTGCTCGACTACGGGCGATCCCGGTTCCCTGCATTGTCGTTCGCCACCTACGACATCGACCGCGACCCCCAGGAGCAAGGGTTCGCCGCGGGATCGTTCGATCTCATCCTGTGCGCCGGCGTGCTCAACAACGCCCGCCACACCGGCCGCACACTCGCGTGGCTGCGTGAGCTGCTTGCTCCCGGAGGCACATTGGTGGTCACCGAACCTACCCGTGAGCACTACGAAGTGATGGCGTCACAAGCGTTCATGATGACCGCACCCGAGGATCAGCGGGCCGAGACCGGATGCACGTTCCTCACCCGCGACGAGTGGCTGACCGAACTGGCGCCGTTCGGCGAGGTGACCTGCCTGCCCGAACCCGGCCATCCCCTCGAGCCGCTCGGTCAGCACGTCCTCGTTGCCGGGCCTTCGATCACCGACCATCTGCGCGAAGTCCTGCCCGAGTACATGATTCCGCAGCTGATCGAGACCGTGCCCGCGCTGCCGTTGACCGGCAACGGAAAGATCGACCGCCGCACCTTGGCGGAGATGGCCGCAGCCCTGACCATGGCACCCGAACCGTCTGCCGAGGATGACAGCCCTCGTGACGAGCTCGAACGTCGGCTCGCGACGATCATCGGGGACGTGCTGCGCCGCGACGACGTGCCGCGTACGGCCAGCTTCTTCGCACTCGGCGCGGATTCGGTGCTGCTGAGCCAGATCGCCGGGCGACTGCAGCAGGAGGTCGAGGTCGTGCGCACCCGGTATTTCGACAGCGTGCTGCGGCAACTGCTGCACCAGCCGACCCTCGCGCAGCTGGCCGACTACCTGCGCGCCACGGAGGAAGACGGGCCGGGTGAGGGCCCGTCCCCGCTGGTCGATCTCGGCGGCCCGCCCAGCGACTCGAACCCGGTGCTCGTCCTGGTGCACGAGGGACTGGGCACGATGGCGCCCTATCAGCGGCTCGCCGCTCGCCTGTCGGCGACGCGGCGGGTGGTCGGCCTGGCGGTACCGAACGCAAGGTCCTTCACCGCGATTCCGACGGAGGTGTTGATCGAGCGCTTGGCCGCCGACTACGCCGACGCTCTGCTGGCCGCCGGGCATCGCACCGTCCATGTGGTCGGCTACTGCCTGGGCGGCCTGCTGGCGACGGAGCTGGCGCGTACGGTCACCGAGCGCGGCGGCACTGTCGCCGGGCTCACCGTGATCAGCAGCTACCCACTGGAATTCGAGGTCGACGAGCCGATGGTGATCGAAGGCACCTTCGCACATGCCCTCGGCACCGACCCCGCGACGCTGGGGTATCCCGGCGACACCGAGGAACTGGGCCGGAATCTGGAGCGCGTGCTGGCCGATACCCCAGGCCGGATCCCTTCCGGCGCACTGGATTTCGGGCCGCTCGCGCAGCTGACCGGCGACGAGCGCGTGGCGCGAATCACCACGAACCGCGATCAGTTCGCGGTGTTCAGCCACAGCTTCCACGCGGCGAGCAAGCATGTCGCCCAGCCGTACGCCGGCGACATCACCTTCTTGCGGCCGAACGAGGGCCTGCAGCTGCTCGCGGGCATGTCCGGCGATCCCACCGACTACTGGGCCAGGGTATGCCTGGGTCGCCTCGACATCGTCGACATCCCCGGCAACCACTTCACCTGCCTCGCCCACGACCTCACCGGCACGCTGTGATCGGTGTACTCGGATCCACCGGCGCCGTGGGCCGCGCTGTTCTCGGCTTTCTCGCTGAGCACGACGTGCGCCCCGGTACCCGCGCAGACGTCGGAAACCTGCAGCAGTGGTGCGACGGGTGCACCGTCGTGATCAACTGCACCGGCTTGCCCCTATGCGAGAACATCGTGGCCGCAGGCGCGGATTACGTCGACCCGTCCGCCCGACCGGACGACATACCCACGCGGCCAGCCAGCGGCAGCGGCCGTGACTCCGCCGAATCCGGGAATCGTCACCTCAGCAAGCATCCCACCGACGCCGACCGGCCCGGGCGGATTGCGGTATTCGACGCCGGTGCGATGCCGGGATGTATCGGCCTGCTACCGCGGTACCTGGCCGCGCAGTTGAATGAAGCGCCTGCGCGGCTGGTAGTGGAAGCTGGTGGACTGTACCGGTTCACGCCTGCCTCGGCTGCCGAGTTCCTGCACACCCCGCACGGGTGGCGAGATCAGGCGGCACGGGTCGATCAAGCACTCGGGCTGACCGCCTCGGCGTGGACCACACGGTTCGACGGAGACTGTGTGCGCCGCCTGCTCCGTCACGGCACACCGACCGCAGACCAACTCACCGCGGCGTCGGCCGCCGACGCCGCGGGACGCAGTGAGTACCTGACCTTCGACGCCGAGCTGACCGGCCACCACGGCACGGTGCGCTCGGCACAGGTACGCACGGCGCCCGACCTGACCGCCAGGATCGCGGTCGCCACCGCACTCGCCGTGCTGCACGGCGAAATTCCGACCGGGACCCATTCGGCCGACGACGTGCTCGACCCGATACGAGTGGTCCCCGCGCTGCTCTCTGACGAAGGAACGCTGTGAAAGTCATCGTGTGCGGAACCGGTTTCGGCCGGGTGTACCTGCGCGCACTGGAACGTCCACCTTTCGAACTCGCCGGGATTCTCGCCCGGGGCAGCGAACGCTCCCGGGCCTGCGCGCGGCAATACGGTGTGCCGCTGTACACCGACGCCGAGAACGTGCCCGACGTGGACCTGGTGTGTGTCGCCGTGCCGAGCGGTGTCGGCGGAGGCCCGGGCGCCGAGCTCGCTCAAGCGTTCCTGTCCCGCCGCATTCCGGTCCTACTCGAACACCCCGTCCGCGCCGACGAACTCGCCGAGTGTCTGCGCGTCGCCGCACGGGAACGAACAATGTTCGCGGTCAACACCTTCTACGTGCACCTGGCACCGGTGCGCCGGTTCCTCACCGCCGCGCGTCGATTGCTGGCACAGCAACCACCGCTGTTCGTGGACGCGAGCTGCGCGGTCCAAGTCTCCTATGACCTGCTCGACATCGTCGGGCAAGCCCTGGGCGGGCTGAGCCCATGGGCGCTCGGCGAACCGCTCGAGCCGTCGCCGCAGCTGACCGGACTGGCGCGGTCTCCATTCGGTGACCGGTCTCTGCACGCGGTGATGTCCGGGGTGCCGGTCACCCTGCGCGTGCACAACCAGGTCGTCCCGGACGACCCGGATCATCCCACCCACCTTCGGCATCAGGTGTCGCTCGGGACGGAAGCAGGCACACTGGTGCTGACCGCGACACACGGACCGGTGCTGTGGTGCCCGTCCATCCACGTGCCGAAGGACAACGGCACCTTCTCGCTCGTCGGCGTGGACGACACACCGACGGTGTCCGCCCTGGGACCGGCAGCGGGCCCGAGCGTCCGCGAGGTCTTCGACGAGGTGTGGCCCGACGGTGTGCGGCATTCGCTGCTGGCGATGCGGCAGTCGATCGCCGACGCCACCGATCCGCTCGCGGCCGGTCAGTATCACCTCACTCTGTCGCGTCTGTGGTCCGACCTCACCCGTCGGCTCGGTTACCCGGAATCGGTGCCACGCGATCCAGCGGCCCCGATTCGCGCCGAGGATCTGCTATGACGTTCAATCCCCTCGACCCGCAGCACATTCGGGACCCGTATCCGCTGCTGACGGGCATGCCACCGGTGACGCAGCCACTTCCCGGTTTCCACGTCGTCGTCTCCGACGCCGACGCCCGCGCCGTGCTGCGTGACTCGGCCACCTTCTCCAGTCGCGCCAACAACACCGCCGTCGACACGGCGTGCAAGACGCTCGCGCTGTCCCAGCTCGACCCGCCCGAGCACACCCAGCTGCGGCAGATCGTGCAGGCGCAGTTCACCCCCCGGGCACTAGCGGATCTGGAACCAGCGTTGACCACCCACGCCAGGACACACGCCGCACATGTGCGCGATCTGGTGCGCGACTTCACCGCGCCGCTGCCTGCCCTCGCTCTCGCCGAATTCCTCGAATTGCCAGGTGATCTCGTACAACGCTGGGTGTCGCAGTTCGGCACGCTCGTCGGGTACGAAGCGGCGCCCGGCTGGCCGGAATTCTGCGCGGTGATCGACGGGGTGAACCTGCGCCGCTTCCCCGATCTGTCTATTCCGCAGCGGCGAATGCTCGTGCACTTCCTCGTCGTCGCGGGCGTCCGAAACGTGACGCACCTTCTCGGCAATCTGCTGCACCGGCTGCTGGTGACGGACAGCTGGCCGCTCGCGCCGGAACACATCGATGCGGCCGTCGAGGAGTCGCTGCGTCACGAACCGCCCGCACTGTGGAGTATGCGTACCGCGACCCGGCCGTGCACCGTGGGCGGTGTCGCTGTCGCGGCGGGGGAGCGGATCTTCATCGTGACCGCCGGCGCCAACCGGGATTCGGCTCGCTGGCCCACGCCTGAGCAATTCCAATTGGACCGCCCCGGCGCAGCCGGCCACCTCAGCTTCGGCGCAGGTCCGCATGCCTGCCTCGGCGCGGCGCTCACCCGCCTGCAGGCGCGGATCTACCTGCGTGTCCTCGCCGAGTCTGCGCCGGATCTTCATCTGCCGCACGACTTTACCTACCAGCCGACAGGCGACCTGATGAGCCGGGGCCCCGCCACGCTACCGATACGGAGGACGCCGTGTCCCTGATGTCCCAATCCGATCTGGTCACCCCGATGGCGATCCGTGTGGTCGCGACACTGCGCATCGCCGACCTGATCGCTGACGGAATACACGCCGTCGACGATCTGGCCCACCGGACCAGCGCCGACACCGATGCCCTGCACCGGCTGCTGCGGTACCTGGCCTGCCGCGGCCTGTTCACCGAAACCGCCCCCGGCCGGTTCGACTTGACCGACACGGCGGCGCCGCTGCGATCGGACCACCCGCTGGCCATGCGCGACTGGTTCGACCTCGACGGTGCCGGCGGCCGCATGGACCGCGCATTCTCCGCGCTGCTGGAGGTTGTGCGCACCGGCACACCCGGCTACCCGATCGTGCACGGCCGCTCCCTGTGGGAGGACACCGACGACTCCTACAACGCATTGATGGGCAAACACACTCGCTTCGCCGTGCCCACGGTGATCAACGGCTACCCATGGCATCGCGTGCGCAGCGTGGTGGACGTCGGCGGCGGCGCCGGAGCACTGCTCTGCGGGCTCGCCAAAGCCCAACCGGCGCTGAACGGCACGCTCATCGACCTGCCCGATGCCGCCGAGGCCGCGCGCCGTGCCTTCGACGAGGCAGGCATCTCGCACCGCTGCACCGCGATCGCCGGCGACTTCTTCGAGCCACTGCCCGCCGGCGCGGACGTCTACCTGCTCACCTGGGTGCTGCACGACTGGCCCGACACCGACGCCCAGCGCATCCTGCGGCGCTGCGCCGACGCCGCCGGTCCACACGGCCGCGTCGTGATAGTGGAGAATCTGCACACCGGTGAGCGGCCGGAGATCGCCACCGCGATGGACCTGCGGCTGCTGGTCCTGTTCGGCGGCCGTGAACGCACCCTCGGCCAGCTCGACGCCCTCGCCGGTGCGGCAGGACTGCGGCGCTCGGATTGCCGGACGCTACCGGGGGCGACTCCGGTTTCACTGGTGGAGTACACCCGATGAACGCGGTGCCGCACCGTAACCCGGCAAACGCTGGTGGCGAAGCCGCCGGTGAGCACGACCCCTACACCGAGATCGCGGAGTTCTACGACCTGCTGGCCACGCCGCTGTGGGCACGCAAAGGGCCCGTTCTCACAGCGGCGTTGCGACAAGCCAGACCCGATCTCGGCCCGATCCTCGACATAGGCGCAGGAACCGGACTATCGACCGAAGCCATCGCGAACGCGGTACCCAACGCAGCCATCCTTGCGATCGAACCCTCACCACAGATGCGCATCGCCCTCGCCACGCGAACTGCAATGCGCAATTTGAACGACCGCGTCACTATCGTCCCCGAACCCGTTGACGCCGTTGTTTTTCCGCATCGTCTAGGCGGCGCCGTCGCCTACGGCATGCTCGGTCACCTCACCGAAAGCGACCGCGTCCGCCTGCTGAACGTACTCGGACAACGTCTGGCACCAGGTGCACCCGCAGTGATCGAGCTCATGGACGAAACCGCACCGCCGACAGCAGACCCCCTGCGCATCGGCTGCGTCCGCGTCGGCGACCACGAGTACGAAACATGGAGCCGCGGAACACGCGAAACTCCGGTCCGTTGGATATTGACCTACCGGGTGCTGCGCGCCGGAACACTGCAACGCGAGATTCATACGCCGATGCCTTGGGCCGCCTACAGCATGCGCGACCTCCGCGACGAGGCAGCGCGGGCGAACCTCAGCTGCACCCGCATCGCACCGGACGTGGCTGTGCTGACGCCCGGCGCGTGACATCACCACCGGGCCCGGAGTGTCGTACGCGCATCGGTTACGGCCGACTGTGCGTGATGGCTTCGCGAGCCGATCTACAGGTCGACTTCACAACGAGCTAGGCAGTTGAAACGGAGTTCCGTTGCCCATTGAATCCGCGCTGTCGGGAAAGTAGGAGGCGGGTCCGTGCCCAGCCATGTCATCACAATGCTGCTCGTGGATCTCGCCCTGGTCTTGGTCGCCGCACGCGTCCTGGGTTGGCTGGCCGAACGAGTGGGGCAGCCGCCCGTGATCGGTGAGATCGCCGCCGGAATCCTCGCCGGACCTACCGTTCTGGGAACCCAGCTATCGACCCTCGTCTTCCCGATGGAGACCAGGCCCGCGCTCGCCGCGCTCGCCAATATCGGGATCGCGCTGTTCATGTTCGTCGCGGGTATGGAAACCGACCTCGGGCGACTCGCCCGAAATCGGAGCGCGGTGCCCGTGGTGTCGCTGTCGGCCTACATCGTGCCCTTCGTCTTGGGATCCGTTGTCGCCCTGACGGTTCTGGCCCGGCATCAGACCGGCAGCCGAATCGGCTTCGTGCTGTTTGTCGGCTGTTCGCTGGCGGTGACGGCATTTCCGGTGCTGGCGCGAATCCTGCACGACCGGAACATGTTCGGCACGCCGGTCGGCCAGCTCGCGCTCGGCTGCGCGGCGGTCGGTGACGTCCTGGCATGGGCGGTGCTGGCGGGAGTCGTCGCCTCCACCCGGACCGGCGCCGGACAGACCTGGCGGCTGCTACTGCTGGTTCCGCTGGCTGCCGGGACATGGTGGATCGTGCGACCGATCCTCGGTCGCGTGGTCGACGGCACCGGTGGCCGATCCGTAACCCTCGTCGCGATGTGCGGCGCCCTGCTGTGGGCCGCCGCCAGCGAATGGTCCGGTCTGCATCTGATCTTCGGCGCTTTCCTGTTCGGCGTCGTCTTCCCGCGCAAGGGCAGGGAGAACGTTGTCGCCGCCGTACAGCCCCTCGGTGCCCTGTTCATGCCTTGCTTCTTCGTGATCGCCGGTCTCCGTGTCGATCTGTCCAGCACCGACCGCGCCGGCATCGTCGAACTGGTGGTCGTGATCGCGGTCGCGGTAGCGGGGAAGCTCGGCGGCACCTACCTGGCCGCCCGCCTGGTCGGCATCGAAAAACATGCGGCGCAGGTCTTGGCGGCGTTGCTGAACACGCGAGGCCTGACCGAACTGATCCTGCTGGACGTCGGATTGTCCACCGGAATCATCGGCACCGACCTGTATTCGCTGCTGGTCGTCATGGCACTCGCCACTACCGCTCTGACGGCTCCGCTACTGAACCTGCTCCGAGCCGATTCGAGAACAGCCGAGACAGCCGAGTTGAAACCCGCGTAGGCGTGCCGGGCAGGCGAGGACAACACGAGCGTTCGGGACCGGGTACCGATCCGCAGGCTGGAACCTGAGCGTGAACTGATGTGCCATGTGTCACATCAATTCCGGGAACTGATTCGGCAGCTTCCCCGACCTGTTGTCGGCTGCGAATCCACGCTGCCCACAACAACATCGGGAGTGCAGACAACAATGATGTTCCGTAAAGGCGCTGCGGTGGCCGCCATGGCCATCTCGGCTTTGTGTATCTCGGCGGGAACGGCGGCCGCGGATCCCATACAGGAGACTCCGGATGTCCATTTCCAGGCCAATGTGGTCGACCGTTCGGTTGTCCTCACCATGGACGCCGGGGCGCTGGCTGTCACCGATGGCCATCTGCAGTTCATCGACCGGAGCGGAGCGTCGGTCGCGACCCTTCCGCTGACCTATGCCCGCGGCGGCAGTGCGATGCCGATCGCAGCGCAGCTCGATGGTGACACCGTAACGCTGACCCCGAGCACCGATCCCGCCGACGCGCGCCCCGTCAGCCCAGCAACCGCCCAAGAGATCGACGCACTGTCACATCCGAATTACAACGCGGCACTCGGCAACTTCAGCATGTCGATGATGGCGGCCGCGACCGTCGGCAGCTTGCTGGGCAGTGCGATCGGTGGCGGCATCGGCTGCGTCGCCGGGGGCATCGTCGGCGGAGCGACCGGGGGAGTGGTGTCAATCGGCCTGCTCGCGGTTCCGGCCGCGATCGGGGGCTGCCTTATCACCGGCGCCGCGTTGGCCGGTATGGGCGCAGTCGCCGGCACCGTCATCGTCGGTATCCCCGCGCTGATCGCAGCCGGTATCCAGTTCTGGAACGACACCCACTGAGCACATAGCTTCGGAAGTCGTGGTCGGGATGCCGGGCCCTCCACGACGCCCGCGAATACGGCGCAATGCTCGCAACCGCGCCGGTCAGAGGGTTGCGGTAATGAGTCGGCGCCGGTATCAACTCGGCGCGGCGCGTGCGGCCCGGGATTTCGAATTGCCTCGCCGTGTGAAACCAGGGCGATGGGTCAGGCGCGTTACCTCTTCTTATGTCGCATTCGGCGCGACCGGGCTCACCGGATATGCAAGGTTGCGGATCGGTTGTGGCATATTGTCGTAGCCGAGCATCTGTTGCGTTCGTTTTCTCACCGTGAAGGAGAGGTCTCGACGATGAACAGTACTTGGTTCGTCCGCACCGCATCAGCGAGTGTTGCCGCGGCCTTTGTGGCGACCGCGGCGGTCGCTCCGGCCTTCGCCCACATCACGGTTTCCGGGCCGGAGGCGTCGCGTGGCGGTTCGGGTGTCCTTGTCTTCCGGGTACCGAATGAATCGGCGACCGGGAGCCCTACGGTTGAATTCGCGGTGCAGATTCCTGGTGTCACCGCGGTGGACACCGAGGCGGTGCCGGGATGGAAAGCGGTGGTCCGGAAAGACTCGGAACGCAATGCCACGGACATCACGTGGACGGCTGATGCGGGCGGCGGCATCGGGCCGAGCCAGTTCGGGCAGTTCTCCGTGCTCGCGAATGGCTTGCCCGACACCGAGACGATGACGGTTCCGGCGGTCCAGACCTACGCTGACGGACAAGTCGTGCGCTGGGACCAGAAGGCCGACGGTGATGGTCCCGAGCCAGAACGCCCTGCTCCTTCGCTGACATTGGCTGCCAAGCAATCCGGCGGCATCGAGAACCATGGCGACATCCAGCCGGCGGCGTCCGGTCCGGGCTCGTCGAGCGATACGACCGCTCGCTGGCTCGGCGGCATCGGCATTGCGCTGGGCGGTCTGGGCTTGCTCGCAGCACTCGGTATCGGGGTGGCTCGTCGCAGGTCCTGATCACGCAGGCTACGCAGCACGATCGGCCGGGATGCCCGGCGTGCCGTGATGACACCAGGGTGGCCGAAAACCCCTGCGGGACATTGTCGGCATGTGGATGTCATGATGGACGGTGCTATGAACACCGTGCCCGTGCCCCAGAATGCGCGGGCGGGCCGTGCCATTGTGTTCGCGGGTATCGCGGTGTTTTTGTCGGCGCTGGGGCATGCGGCGTCGGCGGGCCACGGTGTGTCGATGTCGTCATTGATCGTGGCGTTTGCCGCAACGAGTTCGATAGCGTGGGCTCTGGCCGATCGTCAGCGTGGTTTCTTCGCCATCGGTGGTGGGCTGGCGGTGATGCAGGCGGTCCTGCACGTGTGGTTCGGCATGGCGGCGATGTCGACCGCGCACGGTGCTGCGACTGAACCGGTTCTCCTGCAAGGTGATCCGGGGCTGATGTTCGCCGCGCACGCTGCGGCCGCGCTGGTGTGCGGCGTGTGGTTGTGGCGCGGGGAAGTGGTTTGTTTCGGGCTGCTGGCCGCAGTGTACACACGGATCTTGGCGCCTCTGTTCCTGGTTCTGGTCCATCCGTCGGTCGACGACAACCCGCGAATCCTGGCGGAAGTCGACCATCGGATAGAGATGCTCCGTGAAGGCGTGCTGCGTCATGTGATGGCGCGGCGGGGTCCTCCGGCCGCTTCGGGTTACTTCTGAGAGTTCGCCCACCGGAGGCAGCTATGCCTTGTGCTGCTGCGGTGTCGACGCCTGCCTCGCCGATCATGTCGGCGCAATGCAGTGACCCTTGATTCCGGGGCGAACGTGACCGCTCTTCTCACCGATGCTCGTGAGCAAGCCGTCATGGTATGCCACAAAGCCGATGAGATCGGCGGGCCTTCCCGTCCAGCGGCAGTCGGTTATCTGCGCCGGTGCGTGTACTGCGCGCGCCCCGACTGCCAGTCTCTCCGCACCCGAGTTGTGGTGTCGCGAACAGAAATTGTGTGAATGTTGTCTTCTTCTCTGCTGTGGGCTTCCTGCCGCGGCGACGGGCCTTCTCCTCGGTCGCTTCGAAATGCTGAGCGCTTTTGCGTGTGCCAGATTCGTCGATGTGGAGGCCGCGCATGTCCGACGAACATTTGACGGCGCTGGCGTTGTCGGCTGGTGCCGGAAACCGAGAAGCGTTGGAGCAGTTCATTCAGTCGACGCAGCGCGATGTATGGCGATTCGTCGCGCACCTGACCGACGTTCAGTCCGCTGACGACCTGACCCAGGAGACGTTTTTGCGAGCAATGCGGAGCCTGCCGCGGTTCGCCGGAAGCTCGACAGCACGTACCTGGTTGCTGTCGATCGCTCGTCGTGTGGTTGTGGACCGGTTCCGCAGCGTCGCCGCACGTCCGAGGACCACTCGAGTGCCGGAATGGTCACAAATTCTCGACCAGCGCCCGGATCGGCGCGCACCGGATTTCTCCGAGGAGGTCGCGCTGAACGACCTACTGTGTAGCCTGCCCCAGGAACGGCGTGAGGCGTTCGTCTTGACCCAGGTACTGGGCATGTCCTATGCCGAGGCTGCGCAGACAGTGGGTTGTCCGGTCGGCACGATCCGTTCGCGGGTGGCCCGTGCTCGCGAAACTCTTGTCTCGGTGGTGCGCGGAATCGACGTGCCCGTCGGAGACGGCGATCATGCTGGGGAACCGATGGGCATCGCGGTCCGACAGTTGCCCGGCGCACCGGTCGGCGCGCGGATGGCGGCCGGTAAGGAGGTGGGGTGATGGCGGGACTGGACCTGCGATTGACGAGGGTGTCGTGCCGACACGGGCGCGTCGACGTGGTCAGCGACGTCGACCTCGACGTGCGCGCAGGCCAACGGGTCGCTGTGACCGGCACGAACGGTTCGGGCAAGACGACGCTGCTGCGGGCGGTGATCGGCCTGCACGAGGCCGTGCGGGGCGAGATCTCCATCGGGGGCCGCAGTGGCCGCACATCGGCGGACTATTCGTGGCGGCGGCGAGTGTGCGGGTGGGTTCCGCAGCGGCCCGCGGCGGGCCGTTTCCCTCTGCTCGCCGGTGAGCTGCTGGCCAGTAGCGGAGACGCCCAGCACGCGCAGGCAATGGCCGCACGGCTGGGCGTCGGGGAGTTACTCGGTCGACCTCTCGACACGCTCTCGGGCGGGCAATTGCAGCGTATGCATCTGGCCCGTGCGGTCGGGTGCGTTGCGGCCGGTGCGGGCGTCGTTCTGGCCGACGAGCCCACGGCCGCGCTCGATTTCGCAGGCCAGGAGGAAGCTGCCGAGGTGCTGGCGGAGTTGCCGGTCACCCTCATCGTGGTTACGCATGACCGGGCGCTGGCGCGACGTTGCGACCGCGTGCTGGAGATGGCAGCCGGCCGCTTGCGGGAGCTGTCGTGAACGGGCCGGCGCAATTGATCGAGTTGCTGGGGATGGAGTCGGTTCGGCGCGCTGGCGCGGCGCTGCTGGTGGGCTCAATTGGGTTGCCGGTGATCGGTGTCGCGATCGTGGGGCTGGATATCATTCCGGTCCGGTTCGCGATGATGCACGTGGCGCTGCTCGGTGCCGCGGTCGGGTTGCTGACCGGATTGGATCCGGCGTTGTGTGGTCTGCTCGCGTGCGCGGTGGCCGGAGCCGCGATCAGCCCACTGGCACGTACGCCGGAAACGTTGTCCGGCGCGATGGGTCTGCTGATGAGTCTGGCTGTTGCGGCGGCGCTGCTCGTGCTGGCGGTGGCGGGAGTGAACGCGTCGGTGGCTTTTTCGCTGCTGTGGGGTTCGATTCTGGCGGTCCGCGTTCAGGACGTCGTTGTGCTGGCCGTGCTCGCGGTGGCGGTGCCTGCGCTGTTCTGGTGGCGCAGACGCGATCTCGCGCTGTTGTTGCATGATCGCGAGCTGGCGTTGGTTTCCGGTGTGGCGGTGCGGCGGCTCACGCTGATTCTGCTGGTGCTGATCGCGGTGGCGGTGGCAGGAGCGATTCGGCTGACCGGTGCGCTTCTCGTGGATGCGCTCACGCTGCTGCCCGCGCTGGCTGCCCGCCGGTTGGGCCACTCGCTGACTTCGATCATCTTCTGGGCTATCGGTATCGGCGTTGCCGTGAATCTCATCGGATTTCTCCTGGCACTGGCCTTCGATCTTCCCCCTGGGCCTGTGCTGGTCCTCACCGCGGGCGCAGTTGCTTTCGCGGCTCATCTGATCCCTGAACGGAGAACAATCTCATGGCACGCTTCCGACCATTGACCGCCGGCATGACCTTGACGACAAGCGTGGTCGCCGCAGCGACCGTGCTGCTCGGCGGCTGTTCCAACTCCGAGAGCGAACAGCACGACCACCATGGACATGCCCACCCGGTGGTCGTGGCCACCACCACCTGGGAGGCGGCGTTCGCTGAAGCCGCAGGCGCGGAAGATGTGAAAGTCATTGTGCCGCCATCGGTTCACCATGCCCCCGACTACGATCCCAAGCCTTCGGATCTGACCGCGGTGGCGGAAGCGGACTTCGTGCTCTACGCGCCGTTCGAACCGTTCGCGGCCAAAATCAAAGAAGCCGCGGGATCGAAGGCCGAATTGATCGAGGTCGGGCTGGACAACTCCGCGGAGAAGGTGAAAGCCCAGGTGCAGTCGCTCGGCCAGCGCTTCGGCACCACCGAGGCGGCGCAGGCATGGATCGCGACGTTCAACGTCGAGTACGACAAGCTCAGCAGTGACGTCCGGTCGGCATGGGCGGGCGGCAAACAGCCGACGGTCATCGCACAGGTGTTCTCGACGTGGGCGGCCGACCTGGCCGGTGCGCAGATTGTGGGCACCTATGGTCCTGAAGCCGTCACACCCGGTCAGCTGGCGGAAATGACGGTGAAGAAGCCGCAGTTCGTGCTCGACAACGCGCACATGTCCACCGGCGCCGTGCTGCCGGACTCGGGCGTCGAACAGGTGTCGATCGTGAACTACCCCGGTCAGGGGCAGGATCTTCTGTCTGTCTATCGGGAGGCGGCGTCCACGTTGAAGAAGGCGCTGTCCGGATCCTGACAGCGCGAATGGGAAGGCGGGGCAGCCGTGGAAACGGCTGCCCCGCATTATTTTCAGTGCTGGGCGGTTGTCAACCGCGTTTGCAGAGCCGCTCGATCGGGTTTGCCCGCCGGGGTCAACGGCAGGGCATCGAGCAGCAGGAGCGATTCGGGGTGTTTGCCGCGCTCCATGCCGTTGGCCGCCAGATGAGCACACACCTCTTCCAGGTCGAGCAAACTGCCCGGCCGTGGCACGACGCAGGCGGCGAGTTGTTCACCGAGCACGTCGTGGGGGACACCGATGCACGCCACGTCGCGAACATCGGGATGGGTCGCCAGCACGCGTTCGACCTCCGCGGGGCTGATGTTCGCGCCACCGCGGATGACGATCTCCTTGAGCCGTCCGACCACGTGCAGGCGGCCTGCGTGGTCGAGTACGCCGAGGTCACCGGTGCGTACCCAGCCGTCGCTGGTGCGGTAGCGCGCGTCCAACTGCGGGTCCGCGACGTAGCACAGTGGTGTCATCGGTCCCCGGGCGACTATTTCTCCGGTTTCTCCCGGAGCCGCGGTCCGGCCGGTGTCGACCCGGTCGATGCGGATCTGCGCGACGCGCGGATCGGGCCGCCCAACCGGAACTCCCAGAGCTATTCTCTCGGAGTCGATTTCATCAATATTTGTATGACAGTTGACGCCGTCGGCCGACCCATAGAGGTTCACCACCGCGCATCCGAATGCGCGTTGTGCCTCCTCGGCCGTGGTGGCGTCGAGTTGCGAGCCACCCAGGATCAGTGCCGTCAGCGAGGAGGTGTCGGTGTCGGCTGCGCCGTGTTCGAGCATCATCCGGATCATGGTGGGGACGCCGAGCACGTGGGTGGGACGATGACGGTCGATGGATGCCAGCGCCGCCACCGGCGAGAAGTGGTCGAGCAGAATCAGCGCGCCGCCATGGCGGGCGAGCGTGACGGCCGTGCCGTTGCTGCCGAATGCCGTGGCGAGCGGTACGAGGAACAGACTGCGGGGCGGTCGGCCGTCGGTCAACAGTGATGCCATGAAGTTGCCGCGGCCGCCGGCGAGCGCGTTGTGGGAGTAGGCGACCATTTTCGGTTCCGACTCCGACCCGGAGGACACCAGGATTCGAGCGGCTGCGTCCGGATCGGGACGAGCCGGGACCAGGTCGTGGTTGTCGCCAGTGAACAGTTCCGCAAACGGCACACAGCTACCTGGTGCCGCGCCGGGACCGACGGCGACGACGAAACGCAACATCGGCAACTGGCCGAGCAGTTGCGCGAGATCTGCGGCATGGGTGGTCCCACGGAACTGCGTGGCCGCCAGTACCCCTACGGCTTCTGCTCGCCGCAGCAGCGACTCGGCCTCGCGCATGCCTCGACCGGCGGGAAACGGCAGGGCGACGGCACCCAGCGCGGCCAGAGCGAGGTCGGTGATCACAGCGGCGCGGCAGTTGGGCAGCTGAACACCGACGACATCGCCGGCACATACGCCTCGGGCAGCCAGACCGGCGGCGAGCTGCCGCGCCAGGGTGTCCAATTGCGCGTAGCTCACCTCGCCTTCGTTGTCCGCCAGCGCCGTCCGGTGCGGGTCCTGGCAGCGGCGCGCGCGGAACAGCGAGTACAGGTCCAGGTCGGGGTAGCTGCCGTCAGCCGCCCAGGATCTGCGTAGCTTGTGGGGGACCAGATCGTGTAGCGCGACGCTCATCGGAACCCCCATGGCGACGACACCGCGATGGCACCGTGTTCGTCGCGTGTCATGGCACCTGCGAAGCGGGAATCGGTGGGCAGGGTGGTGAGGTCGGTGGTCACCGGGGTGGTGATGATGCCTCGGTCTTGAAGCATCGCGCAGGCGTCGTCGGTGGACAGTGCACGCACCTGTGTGGCGGTGTCGGTTGCCGCGGCGGCGTGCTCGTCGGCGGGTGCGAGTAGCCCGTCAGCGGTCGGCAATGGACGACGGAAACCAGCGGGGTGACGTGCGGGACGACCGTCTCGAGCACGGTTCAGAGCCGGTGCGGTGAGCAGCTGCGCGGCAGCGAGGAGTGAGGATTCGACGCGGACGCCGCGGCCGGTGCGTTCGCGTGTGAGCAGTCCCGCCAGAATCGCTTCGGTGCCCAGCATGCCGCCGAGCACGTCCAGCAGGGTCATCAGCGACGGCATCGGTGATTCGTCGGCCGGGCGGGCTGCCTCTCCTACGGCGGTGCGGGCTTGCACCATGAAATCGGTGCCCATGGGGGCGCCGGGGAGCCGTCCTGCCCAGCCGCTGGTGTAGGCGTAGATCAAGCCGGGGTTGGCGGCCGATAGCGTGTCGGCGTCGAGTCCGAGTTGCTCCGCTTTTCCGGGTGCCCAGTTGTGGAGGAAGACGTCGGCGTCGGCTGCCAGCTCGAGCAATCTCTGTTGGTCGGAGGGCGACTTGATGTCGATTTCGACCGCGTCCTTGCCCCGGTTGAGGGCCAGCCAGCGCGCGGAGATATCCGAACAGGTGGGTGGCATGCCACGGAGTGGGTCACCGCCTGGCGGTTCGATTCGCACGACGTTTGCGCCGAGCAGCCCTAAGAGGTGCGCGGCCAGCGGAGCCTGGACCCGACGCCCTGCCTCCAACACGGTGAAGCCTGCCAAGGGACGCTCGGTGCTACATCGGCCGCGTGCCGGTACTGCCGCAGGGGCTCCCGGGTTCAGGGACAGCTCCCACGGCAATGTCGATTCGCCGCCGTCGTGCAGTTCTCCGGCGCGTTCGGCGAGGGTATGCAACCGGCAGACGTCGGCGCCGGATTCGGCCGCGGCCGCCTGCACCTGCGCCCACGTGCGGCTTCTCGTCGTGCGATGCAAGTCCTCAGGGATCGGAGCGCACGCGGTGGCGTACCGGAACTGGAAGGGCCGCCAGCCTTTTCGCGCCGCTTGCATCGGTGCTTGGATGGCCTGCCAGAATTCCGCCCAGACCGCCACGTCCAGTGCTTCGAGTTCGAATCGGACACCGTCGGCGGTGGTGAATGGTGGCCCACCGGGCGCCAGCGGGCTGGCTTCGTCGTCCTCGGCGCACGCTGCGGCAAGGTACTGCGACACGGTGAGCAGCGCTACGCGGTCGAGCAAGACCTCCGCCGAGGTCACCGACGTGCCCCTCGCGCGGCCGATGAGCGCTGCCAGCAAGCCCTGGACGGCAAGCACACCGGCGGCGGCCGAGACGTAGTCCACGGCCAGTCCGCGAGGTGATCCGTCGCGGCGTCCGTGCACGAGCATCAGTCCTGCGGCGGCCTGCATGGTCGCCTCATCGCATACCGTGCTGCCCTCCTTGCCCCAGGACAGGTGGGTCTCGATCGTCGTGCCGTCGACGTCGGCCAGGGTCAACGCGTCGTGGTCGTGCGCGGAAGGTTCAGCGCCGAGCAACCGTAGGTGCTGCGTCGCTATCGAGACCGGCCCCGGCGGACCACCGGTCCCGAGGTGCAGCCCGTGCAATGGTTTCGCCGTCAGTTGGTTGCCGGAGGTCCGCGTAGCGCCGAGTGTCATGGCTCTCCTTCTGGAACAGAGTGACCGCCGCGGGAACTCGGTGACGATCGCCGCCGACCACTCCCGCGGATAACAGCAGTCGCAGCGCGGGGACATCGAGTTCCCGGCAGACGAGGAGAAGCCATGGACTCGTTCGCATCTCACACCCGTGCGTCCGCCGCCGAGGCCGACGGCACGTCACTACGCGAGCACGTGGAATCCTTTGTGGCACAACGAGTGATGCCAGAGGAGACCCTGCTCGAGGCAGGTGGTGCGGCCGCTTCGGCAGTGCGTTCGGCTTTGGCCGAGGCGGCCAAAGCCGCAGGGCTGTGGGCGTTGCCGCTGCCGATCGAGCTGGGCGGTCAAGGGCTCCCGTTCGCCGAGTACGTGTGCCTGGCCGAGGTCGAAGGCGCCAGTGACTATGGGCCTGCGGTGCTCGGTTCGGCGTCGCTGTTGGATGTGCGGATGTTGCAGGGTCATGCCGGTGACCGCGTTCGCGAGACGTACCTCGAGCGGCTGGCTTCCGGGGAGTTGCACGCCGCGTTTGCGATGACCGAACCAGACACACCAGGTACCGACCCGACTTTGACGGCATCGCGAGCGACGACGGCTCCGGATGGTTCGTGGATCCTGTCCGGTCGCAAATGGTTCGTCAGCGGAGCTCAGGACGCCGATGTGATCACTGTGCTTGCGCGCACCGACGGGCAGACTTCGGACCGAGAGGGGTTGTCGTTGCTGCTGGTGCCGACCGATGCTCCCGGCTTCCGGCTCGTGCGTGAGCTGCCGATTCTCGGGGCGGGTGGGCAGTGGGAGATCGCTATGGACGAGGTCCGGCTGCCGAAAGACCATCTGATCGGCGAGCGGGGACGTGCGTTGCCGATCGCGCGGCAGCGACTGCAGCTGGGCCGGACATTGCGTTGCCTGCGCTGGCTCGGCCAGGCGCAGCGAGCATACGACCTGATGTGCGAGCGAGCTCGCACCCGCAGTCAGTCATCGGGAGCGCTGGCGGAGCGGCAGCTGGTGCAGCAGCATATTTTCGAGTCGCTGCTGGCCATCCGGAGCACCCGGCCACTGGTGCACAAGGCGGCTGCACTCCTGGACGCCGGTCATGACGCTCGGGTGGAATCCGGTCTGGCGAAGGTGGCCGCGGCGCGGACGCTGCAACAGGTGGCCGATTCCGCGGTACAGGTGTATGGGGCTGCTGGGCTGGGGCCGGATACCGCGCTGCCGGGCCTGCTGCGGATGGGGCGGATGGCGCGCTTGCTGGATGGTCCGGACGAACTGCACATCGCTTCCGTGGCCGGATCGGTACTGCGCTGAGGGCGCTTCAGATCTCGAAAGGAGCGATCAATCCGGTCTGTATGGCCAAGGCCGATGCGAAGAAGAAATCGCCCCAGATCAGCTCATGGGTGGTGGCCAGCCCGCGATCGAAGTCGTAGCATCCGCCGCCCAGCCTGCCCCGCGGTCCAGGGAAGCCGGGACCGCTCAGATATTCCGTCGCCAGCCGTCGCATGATCTCGGTGGCTCTGGCCCGCAACACCGAAGCCGGTGGCGTAAGCGGCTGGACCGCGGCGAGTTTGAGCAGTGCTACTGCTTCGATCGCGGCGGCCGAGGTGTCCGGCGGCGCGGCGGGGTGATCTTCGGCGAGAGGCACCAGCGGTTGACCGGTGTCCACCAGTGCGCCTGCGTCGCCGAGGAACTCCGGGGACAGATACCAGCAGGCGTCGGCCAGCGCGAGCAGCAGCCAGGCCCGGCCTCTGCTCCACCCTGGCCGCGGTTGCGCGCAGGGGACCCATGTGCCATCCGACCATGCCCATGCCGGGATACCGACTGGTGTTGTACGCCAACGTGTCAGGTGGGTGCGGAGGTGTTCGCTGGCGATGTCGCTGCTGTGGGCGTTCTTGTCCGTGGCCAGGAGCGGTACGATGCCCGGTACTCCGTCCACGCGAGCAACCAGGCGCGGGCCACCGAACGCTGAACCCCATGGGAGCATTCCGAGGTCGTGATCGAAGTCGGCGTGGCACTGGCGTGCGGCCCTCTCGCGAAGCGACAAGGCGGTGGTGTCCTCACCCCGCGCGGCGGCCAAGGCCGTTCCGTACCAGAGAATCAAACCACGGGTAGAAGTGTCCGATGCTACCCAATCGGCCAGGCGTGCTGTCGTTTCCATAGCCAAGCTGCGGTGTGCGGGCGCACCGCTGCTCAACGCGCGCAGCCACAGCAGGCCCGCCCAGAAGCCGCCGGTCCAGGACCCCCGGAAGGTAGTCGTCCATTCGCCCGACGTGCTATCGGCGTACAGCGGAAATCGAGTGCCGACAGCAGCGCATGTGCTGGATACGCGATCCAGGATGGCATCGAGTGCGTCTCGCGCCCAATCCGTCACGCGGCACCCCCACGGAATCGCCGCGAACGCAGACGCCGACAGTACATCGCTGCCACGATCAGTGCTCCGGAATCTTCCCCACCATCGACACAGCGGGTGCGGTGCATCGCGGTCATACTCGCGCCCTGACGCGGTCAGCTTGATCGCGCACTGCCCACAGTGCCGCGACTGTCGCCGCGACACCGAATTCCGCTGCTACGATCAGCCAACTGCCGCTGTATCCGATCGAGGGCACCACGGTACCGAAGACTGGTGGTCCTACGGCGAATCCGGCGAAGAACCCCGCCGAGACCAACGCCGAGTTGCGTCCAGCTCGTCCGGGATCCGAGCGCTGGATCAGCAGCACCATGGACACGGCGTTGCCAGCCATGCCGAAGATGCCTACCGCGATCACCGCGACCCACACCACCTCGGTCATCAGTGCGGAGGCAGCCAGCAGCAGAGCCGCGAGTCCCGACCCGAGCGCCAACCCCGCGGGCAGGACGACAGCCACGCGCGGGTTTCCCGCAGCTCGGGCCCAGCCGATGCGGCCCGCGATGCCTGCTACGCCGAGCACAGCCACAAGTGTCCCCGCCGCCGCGGCGCTGAGGCCGAGCCGTCGTTCTCCGAATAGCGCCAGGTAGGTGTTGATCGACGCCATAGCGGCTCCGAGGAACAGCGAATACGCCGCCAGCCAGCAGACGACTCCGTCGGCACCCCGTTGCCGGCTGTCACCAACGCCCGAGCTGGACGCGCTCTGGTGCGGTCGCGACGGGTCGGCGGGCAGGGTCCGCCGGACCCACAGCGCAACCAGCAGCGCCATGCCCGCTGCTGCCCACACCGCCGTACGCCAGCCTGCCGCGGCCGCAAGCGCGGTCAGCGGCAATCCGGCGGCAATGGCACCGAGCTGAACACCGGACTGCTTGGCACCGGTGACCCCTGCGCGGTCAGTCTGCGAGATGACCGCCAGAATCGCTTTGTTCGTCGCGGGATTGGCCAACGCCTGCGGAATGCCGCCCAGAGCCACGGCCGCGAGCAGGGCCGCATAGCCGGGCGCCGCAGCGATCAACCCGAGGGCGACGGTGACGATCAGCGAAAGCGCAATCAGACATCGTCGTGGCCCCAGCCGATCCACCGCGTGACCGGTCAACGGCGACAGAAGCGCCGCTGTACCGAAACCCACGGTTGTCGTCAACCCCAGTGCGGCAGCGGACATCCCGAGATCCGGCACGATGTGCGGGCCCAAGGCGCCGAGAACGAACAACTGCAGCATGGAGAAGGCCATGGCCGCCGTCAGCACGCCGGTCACCGTAGCTGTCGTCAGCCGGTCCCGTGCTACCCCCGTTAGATGTTTCTGCACCCCTGTCCTTCCAACCACGTCGGCCCTCAGCGGCTCTGAGATCAGGTAGTCGCGTGGCGGAAGAGGCTAGTTCCGCTCGCACGCGACCTATCGGCGGCCAGGTCCGCGTCCGGCCCGCCATTCGAGCGCTGACTTCGGTTCGCATGCGCCGGAAGCCTTTCGTCACTATGCGGCGGGATCTTCACTCGAGCGGAGATGACCTGTGCGCTTGCCCAATTGGGCGTCTGCGGGCAGGGCTCGGGCGTTGCAGCTCGGCGGCGGCGAAAATCGCGTCGGTGAGGTCCGGCGCATGCGATCGACTGCCGCGCACCAGCTTCGACACCTCCACCGCCGCGGCATACCACGAACAGCACTCCGGACACTGCGCCAGGTGCTCGTCCACCCGCGCCGGGGGCGCGGTCTCGCGCTCGCCGTCGATCCGAGCCGACAACGCTGTCCGACAGACTTCGCACACCACGTGCAGATTGTCGTCCATTCCGACACCATAGTTCCCCGAGAGCGGCGGCTGCGGTCCCTGTACGCGGCCGCTGCCCCCTAGAGTGTGCTCGGTTCGGGGGCGTGGGTGGCGCCGATCCAGTGCAGGAGTTGATGGATCGTTTCGTCGGCGAGGCGGTAGCGCACGATTCGGCCGCTCTTGGATGCGGTCACCCAGCCCTGGTGACGCAATTGGCGCAGGGCGTGCGACGCGGCGGTTGCCGTCATTCCGACAGCGGCGGCGAGCTCGGTCACGTTCTGGCCGGGGGTGTGGTGCAGGCATACCAGCAGCCGCAGCCGGTTGGCGTCGGAGAGCAGGTCGAATCGGTGGGCCCAGTGTTCGATACCGGCGACATCCAGGCCAGGCGCCGAGGACCGGGCGTGGTCGGGGTCGAGCGGGAGGCTGGGGGCCACTGTTCTACTCTGCCGTTCTCTTCTCGCCGGGGCCAGTTCATCGCCGATAGTCACATATCGGTCTACTTGAACATATATTGCGCGTATCGTATCGGGAGGTGAGGGACACCACTTCGGCCATGCATATGAGCGACGGCCTTGTCGACGCACCCACTTCGGTGATATTCGCGGTCATCGCCATCGCGGGGCTAGGGTTCGCGGCATGGCGTGCGCGTGCCGAACTGGATGAGCGCGCCGCTCCGATGGCGGGTCTGGTGGCCGCGTTCATCTTCGCGGTGCAGATGGTGAATTTCCCGATTCTGCCGGGTGTGAGCGGGCATCTGCTCGGTGGGGCGCTCGCCGCGATCCTGGTCGGGCCATATGTAGGTGCGATATGCGTGGCGATCGTACTGATTGTTCAGGCACTGCTGTTCGCCGACGGCGGTTTGACGGCGCTGGGCACCAATATCACGAATATGGCGTTGATCGGGGTAGCGGTCGGCTATCTTGTCGCGCGCTGGTTGCTGCCCATCGCCCGGAGGCGCGGCGGCGTCGGTGTTGTCGCGTCCGTCGCCGCATTGGCCGGAACTATCTGTGCTGCCATGGGTTTCGTCGTGGAGTACGCCATCGGCGGCGCCGCGGGCTCCACTGTCGGCGCGGTGACCTGGTACATGCTGGTCACTCATACGCTGATCGGGATCGGGGAAGGCATCATCACCGCGATCACCGTCGTTGCCGTTGTCAACGCCCGCCCCGACCTCGTGTATCTGCTGCGGGCCACCGATCGGACCGCAGCCAGCGCACCGACGCCAGGTGCCGCACTGTCGACGAACGGATTCCTTTTCGGTTTCGCCGCGGTCGCGATGCTGGTAGCGGGACTGCTGTCCTATGTGGCGAGTTCGCAGCCGGACGGCCTGGATGCCACGACGCAGCGTGGCTGCACCATGGTCGAGGTCGACGGCACCGAAGAGTTGCACGGTGAATGCATCGCGCAGAACGCAGCGGATCACGCGTTGGCGCACTCGCCGCTGGCCGACTACACGATCGACGGCGACGACGGTTTGACCGGCGTCGCGGGCGTTCTCGGAGTCGCGGCCGCCTTCGCCGCGCTGTTCGCGGTGGTGCGCATCATCAGGGCCGGTCGATCGGATCATCTACGGGCCGAACGGGTTTCGGAGGGCACTGGCGTGTCGTCCGAACCGGAGCCCAGCTAGGTGTCCACTGTCAGCCATCGGCTGCACTTACCCGGCAATTCGCGGGTGCATCGGACTCCGGCCGAAGTGAAGATCGTCTGCGCCGTGGTCATGGTCTTCGCCGTGGTCGCGACACCACGGGAATTGTTCTGGCCCTTCGCTGTCTATGCGGTCGGATTGGTCGTGGTCTGGCACGTAGCACGGATTCCACTGCGGTGGATCGCGCCGCGCCTGCTCATCGAATTGCCTTTCGTCGTGCTGGCGGTTCTGCTGCCGTTCGCGGCGGGAGAACCCAGAACGGCACTGATCGGGCTGTCACTGTCGACGACGGGCCTGTACGCCGCGTGGGGAATCACCGCGAAAGGGACGCTGGGGATGGGTATTTCACTGACGGTGGCGGCGACGACGAGTGTCCGGGAATTGCCGGGCGGGCTCAGCAGACTCCACGTGCCCGGCATGATCGTCACGATCGTCGTGCTGATGCTGCGGTATGTGGACGTGATCGCCGACGAGGCGGCACGCATGCGATTGGCTCGCATCTCGCGTGGAGACGACCCGCGCACGATACGTCAGATCGGCGCGACAGCACGAGGTGTCGGCAGTCTGTTCCTGCGATCCTACGAACGAGGCGAACGAGTCCACTTGGCCATGCTCTCGCGCGGATTCACCGGCACCATTTCCGATGTCGGCACGCCACCGGCCACCCGCAGGCATTGGCTTGCCGCCTGCGTTCCAGCGCTGGCCGCGATCTGTGTCTGTGCCGGCGCTTGGGCGGCCCGGTGAACGAGTCAACGGCGGCCGCTGTGCGTATGGTCGACCTGACTTTCGCGTATCCCGATGGGACCGCTGCGCTCGATAGGCTGAATCTCGACATCGCCCCCGGCGAGCGGGTAGCGGTTCTCGGCCCCAACGGCGCGGGCAAATCCACGCTGATGCTGCACCTCAACGGCGTGCTCACCGCCAACTCCGGCGAGGTCTACATCGGCGGCACTCGCCTGGACCGCACCACCATTCGCGCAATCCGCCAGCGCGTCGGCGTGGTGTTTCAAGACCCCGACGATCAACTGTTCATGCCGACGGTCGCACAGGATGTCGCGTTCGGGCCGACCAATTTCGGGATGCGCGGCGAGCGCCTCAGCCAAAATGTGGGCTTCGCCCTCGCCGCGGTCGGCATGTCGGATCGGGCCGATCGCTCCCCAGCACGTCTGTCGCTGGGCGAACGCCGCCGCGCCGCGCTCGCCACGGTACTCGCATGCCGTCCCGAGGTCCTCGTCCTCGACGAACCGGCCGCCAATCTCGACCCGGTGGCTCGGCGCGAACTCGCCGACATCCTGCTCAGCCTGCCGACCACCCTCGTCCTGGTCACCCACGACCTGCCCTACGCCCAGCGCATCTGCGATCGCGCGGTGATCCTCGACAGTGGTCGCATCGTTGCGGATGGACCTATAGACGAAATCCTCAGCAACGCCGCTTTGCTCGCCGAGCACCGCCTCAGTTGATCTCGCCCAGCCCTGTCCCGGACCCGGAACGGTTCACCCTGCCGACCTGAATTTCACGATCAGGTGACTCGAAGCAATGCTGGGGGAGGCGACGGTTTCGGCCATCCGTCCCGCGCACACCGCCGTCCCTGCGCTACGGCCACCCCCGCACTGCCACAGTCCCTCGGCGTTCTCCACCGCCCAGCTGCGTTCTGGCCACTGCTGCGCCCAAACCAGCAGCTGCTGATACCTGGCGTAGCTGGCGTCGATGCGGATCGAGCCGCGGTCGGAGTTGGCAGCTGACCCCGACCACGAAACCGCTGCCATCAGATAAGTCGACGGTTGACCTGGGTAATCCCATCGCATGGGCAGGCGCGCGGAGTCGGCGGCGCGGACACGCGCTTGGGGTGTGATCGAAAAGCCAGGCCGGACCGGCCTTCAGGAGTAGCGTTCTTGCCAGGTGCGCCGGGAAGTCTGGTCGGCAATCAGCTTTCCGACGAGGGGAAGAACCGTCATGTCCGATGCTCCCACGTTGCCTGTGGACGCCGCCGATACTCGCACGGCCATCTCCATTGACACACTGACGAAGCGGTTCGGTCGGACTACCGCTGTCGATGACGTCAGCCTCGAGGTCGCTCGCGGGGAGGTATTCGGGTTTCTCGGACCCAACGGTGCGGGCAAATCGACCACGATCCGGCTTCTGCTCGGTCTCATCCGCCCGACCGCCGGCCGTGCGCGTGTATTCGGCGACCTTGCCAGCGACGTCCGTGCGGCACATCGGCACTTGGCCTATGTTCCGGCCGATGTGGCCTTGTGGCCGACGTTGACGGGTGCGGAGATCCTCGAGTTGCTTGCCCGTGTCGGTCCTGGCGTCGACTCGGCCTACCGCGCGGAGTTGGTCGACCGGTTCGCCCTCGAACTCGACAAGCCGGGCCGGACCTACTCGACCGGCAACCGGCAGAAAGTAGCGCTTGTCGCCGCATTCGCCACCCGCGCGCCGCTGTTGGTCCTCGACGAACCGACCAGCGGCCTGGATCCTCTGATGGAACGGGAATTCCGCCACTGCATCGCCGAGGCACGCGCGCGTGGTCAGACGGTGTTTCTGAGTTCCCACCAGCTCGGCGAGGTCGAAGCTGTGTGCGATCGGGTCGGGATCCTGCGTGCCGGCCGGCTCGTCGAGATCGCGACGCTCGCGGATCTGCGTCGGCTGCGGCGAACGGTCGTCGAGGTGTCGTATCAGGGTGATGCGCCGTCGCTGGCTGATGTGGAGGGGGTGCTGGCGGTGGAACCCCTGGCCGAACGTCGGCTGCGCTTCACCCTGTCCGGCCCGCCTGGGCCGACGTTGCGCGCGCTCGCCGAGGCCGAGGTCACGGCGCTCTCGTTCCGGGAGCCGACGCTCGAGGAGATCTTTCTCGACTACTACGGCGATGCCGCATGATCGTCGAGTTCGAGCAGGCCACAGCAGCGTCGGCCGCGGCGCCCGGGCGGGCGTTCACCCGGCTTGCCGTCGGGCAGGTCTGGCGAGGGATGCTGATCGTCGCCTCGGCGATCGCGGGAATGTCGGCCCTCGTCGCCAGCCAGTATCAGACGACTTTCGCGGGAGCAGTCGATGCGGCGGCACTGCGCGCACTTGCCGAGAACCCGGCCATCCGGATCCTGTTCGGGATGCCGCTGGCGCTGGATGATCCGGGCGGATTCACCGTGTGGCGCACAGGGACCCCCGTCCAGGTTCTCGCTGCTGTGTGGGCCCTGCTGACCGCCACCCGCATCACTCGTGGCGAGGAGGATGCGGGGCGCTGGGACCTGTTGCTCGGAGGACGGCTGCGCACGGTGGATCTGGTCCTGCGCTGTTGGATCACGCTCGCGGTCGCCGCCGTGGTCAACGGCATCGCTGTAGCGGCAGCCCTGGTCGCCAGCGGCACCGATATTGTCGGGGCGGTCGTACATGCTGTGGGTGTCCTCGGCACCATGCTGATGTTCGCCGGCGCCGGACTGTTCGCTGCCCAGCTGCTGCCCTCGCGAGCCGCTGCGGCCGGGTTGACCGGCGGATTCCTCGGAGTTTGCCTACTGCTGCGCATGCTCGCCGACGGTGTGCCCCAACTCGCCTGGGTCGCCTGGTGCACTCCGTTCGGCCTTACCGCCCGCGCCGCGCCGTACGCCGACAACCGAGGCTGGCCGCTTGCCGTGCTGGTTGCCCTCGCTGTCCTGCTCGCTGGAGCCGCATGCACAGCCGCCCGGCATCGCGACCTCGGCGGAGCCCCGCTGGCCATGCCGACGAGCCGCCCGCCCAGAACCCGGCTGCTCGGGTCGGTGGCCGGGTTCTGCCTGCGTCGCGCCCTGCGGCCGACCGTCGGCTGGGCAGTGGGGATCGCCGCCTACTACTTCCTCGTCGGCGCCTTGCTCGCATCGATCCTGCAATTCCTCGACGAGAACCCCCGCTTCGCCGAGCTCGCCGCGACCGCCGGCTTCGGCGGCCTCGATACGGCCACCGGATTCGCCGCAGCACTGTTCAGCCTGCTCGCCATACCAACGGGCCTCTACGCCGCGACCCGACTCACCGTAATGGCAAGCGACGAGAGGGCCCGGCGCTGGACCGCGATCTACGCCCTTCCGCTCTCACGTGCCCGCCTCGCCGGCACCGACATCGCCGTGACCGCCTGGGGTGTCGTGCTCCTGCTCCTCACCGCGGCCGTCGCGATGTGGGCCGGTGCCGCGATCACCCGCGCACCACTGACCCTGACGGCCGCACTGGCCGGCGCGCTCAACGCCGCACCCGTCGCGTGGCTGGCACTCGGCGCCGCCGCGTTCGCATTGGGGTGGTTCCCCTCGACCGTCGCCGCGCTCGGCGCGCTACCGGTTGTCGGCGGGTTCCTGCTCGACGTCATTGTTTCGAGCATCCAGGCACCCGCCTGGCTGACCATCTTCTCGCCGTTCGCTCACCTGGCCGCGGTCCCCGACACCCCACCGAACTGGACCGCCAGCTCCGTCCTCACTCTGATCGCCGCCGCCCTGACAACAGTCGGCCTTCTCGGCTACTCTCGCCGCGACCTCAACACCTGAGAGCCCGGAACCCGGGTTTCGCCCGGTATTTGCGTGGCGGCGCGGCACCATCACCGCCTGCCCGGCGGTTGATCGTGCCGGTACCTTCGCGAGCCTTCACGGCTCGATCACGCGCCGGTAAGCGAGGTGTGCGCATCCCCGCCGCGCGGACCGCTCCCGGTACGGCGATGGCCAGCGGGCAGTACGTGTTCGGCCTGCTGCTGGCCGGTCGCCGGGCTGATTTGACGAGTCGGCGCGTCGTTGTTCCTGGCCCGCCGGATGCTGGGGGCTTGGCAAGACTGCGGCGTACTTCAGACCGAAGATCTGCCAGCGTTCGGTGACCGGCTTGCCGGGAGACAGTCTCCGCTCGGGCTGGAACGGGCATGTGCAGCTTGCTGATCCGAGCGCGATCCCGCGGTGGCGATCTGGAATCTAGCAACGCTAGACAAGCTAGCGGACGAATGATACCGTTGCTCTAGTTTCTAGCGCTGCTAGAATTCAGGAAGGGAAGCCGAAAATGCTCATCGTCACCGGCCAGATCATTGCCGCCGTCGCCGTTCTCGCCAATGCCATCGTCTATGGCACCGATGTCTGCGGGGCCGTGATCACCCGGTCCGTATATCGCAAGCTCGATGATGCGACCGTGACCATGAGCGCGGGATGGGGTCACTACTACGGCGATAAACGTATGCCGGTTGTCGGTGCAGGCGGTGTGGTCACCGCGGTGCTCACGCTGCTGATCGCGTTGTGGGCCGGGCGGATCGGCGCCGCTGTCGCGGCGGGGACCACGGTGGCGGCGCTGCTTACCTGGCTCGCCTTCTACGTCCGCATCGCCAAGCCGATCAATTCCCAGCAGACCGCCGCTGCGCAGAGCGGCATCATTCCGGCCAATGCCCGTGCGCTGCAGGACAAGTGGGACAGCATTCTGAAGTACCGGGTCACCCTGCAGTTCATTGCCATTGCCGGACTGTGCGCCGCGCTGATCCTGTTCTGATCTCAGAGCACTGATATCGAATTCACTGAGGAGTAACTGACATGACCTTCACCATCAATGAACAGCAGTTCCTGGCGGAGGCCGGGATCGGTCGGCTGGCGACGGTGTCGCCCGACGGCGTTGTGCAGAACAACCCGACCAGCTATCGGGTGAACGCCGACGGCACGATCGACATCGGGGGCATGCGGATGCGTGCCAGTCGAAAGTACCGCAATGTCGAGGCGGGCAGCCGGGTGTCGTTCGTCATCGACGAACAGGTTTCATTGGAGCCATATGTGATTCGCGGCATCGAGGTACGCGGCACGGCCGAGGCGCTCGATGACGAGGAGCCACCGTTCCAACCCCAGGAACGCGCGGTCATCCGAATCCACCCCGAACGGGTCATCTCCTGGGGCATCGACGGCGGATCCTTCGACTTCACCAGTCGCGGCGTCGAGTAGCCAGCATCGTGGCCGATCCCACAAGAAGGGCCGTCACCGACCGTCCAGTAGTGAGCGGAATGGACCGCGTCGGCGAGTGAGACCGAACACCACGACATCGGGTACGCCGACCTGCGTGAGCGATGGCGGTGTCCTCACCTTTCCGTAGCCTGGACGGGTGGGAACTGTGGACTTCGGCCGCGAGTCCGATGTGGGGTGGGATTTCGCAGGTCCGGCCGATGACGTGCGGCTGGGTGCCGCGATCATCGGTTACCGCGATGCGGGTGGCGCCGGATTGGATCTTCGGGTCGCCGGGACAGCGGCGATCACCGTGCTGATCGAATTCGGGGATCGCGGGCTGATCGTCGATGATGCTGTCGGACGGCGAACCCTCGGCGGCTTCGTTGTCGGGCTTCCCGTCGAGGCCATGCGTGTTCGTGGCGAGCGGGCAGAGTGTGTCGAGGTTCGCCTGTCGCCGATCCAGGCATATTCGCTGTTGGGTGTTTCCCCAACAGATTTGGGCCGGGGTCTGGTCGCCCTGGAGGATCTCTGGGGAGGGCGGGCTCGGCGACTGCGTGAGCAACTCGCGTCCGCCCGGACCTGGGACGAACGTTTCGCAGTGACGAAATCGTTTCTGGTGCAATGCGAAAGGCCGATGCGGACACCCGACCCGGAGGTGCTGGCCAGCTGGAATCGCATACTCACCTCCGGTGGCCAGGTGAAGGTCGGGGAGCTCGCCGAATCCCTCGGATGGAGTCATAAGCGGCTGTGGGCGCGGTTCGAGTCCCAGATCGGCCTGACACCCAAGCGGGCGGCGATGCTGGTCCGGTTCCGGTACGCAGTCGACGGTCTGCTGGCGGCCTGCTGCTGGCCGGCGAAATCATCAGTCGAGCGTCGCTGGCGCAGATGCAACGTACCGTTCCGGTCATCTCCTTCGAGGGAAAGACACTCGACTACGGTCTCGGCCTGCAGAAGCTGACAGTGCCTGGACACGGCACCTACTGGGGCCATGAGGGTTCGGTCTGGGGCGGCGGCGCGATGTCCATGACCAGCGCTGACGGCAAACGGCAAATGTCCATCGCGGTAAACCTGCAGCGATGGAACCAACTCGACTCCTCGGGGAAGCCACAGCCCCATCCCATCGACGACGCACTTCGGGCTCTCACCCAACTGGCCCTGTGCGGTTGATACCCACGCAGCCACCGAGAAAAACCTGCGTGGCCGCTGGCTGGGTGAGAAGCTGTACCTGATCCTGGATGACTCTCGGATGGTGGTGTCGCCGCTCGATAGACTGTCCAGGTGCCCGGTCTCAGTCGTGCTCCCATTGGGCGTCGCGGGCGAACTGATCCCAGTGCTCGTTCAGCTGGCGGCCGAGCGACTCCGGGCCGTCGTGGTGGACCATGAACTCGAACTGCCTCGTCCCGGACATCGCGCGCAGTTGCATCCACACGGTAGATGCGATGTCGGCGTAGAGCGTCGGGTCCAGTTCGCTGTCGAACTGGATTGTGATCTTCTTGCGCACCGCGGCGTGCTTCCTTGGTCCTTCCACGCCGCACGGTCGATGAGATTCCGCTGTTCGTCCAGCACGTCCGCGGTATCCGAAAGCTGCATATCATTCTCCAGGTCTTGCCAGCACGGCCCAACGGATTTGGGTCTCAACGGCATCGTAAAGGCGGGCCTATCTCGAGAGGCGACGACACGAGACGTTAGCGCTGCCACTCACACTCTGGGTCGGACGCGGCATCGTTGATCCAGAGGCGGCCGTCACCCCGCAGGAATGCCTCGAATACGTGTGGGCCGCCGCGGGTTGGCATCTGCTCGACGAAAAGATCACGATCACCCCCGAACCCGCCACCGGGGCGGTCGTGCTCGCAGTCAACCCGAGAGCGGCGGATTTCCAAGGCATGCGGCGTCAACTGCTTCGGAGACAAGCGAATGCCCACTACTGTGTGTTACAGTCTAGTGGTAGTCAGTAGCACCGAGTACTGGACACGATCGAAGGAGCTCGCCACGGACAACTTGACGGAGATGCTCAAGGGCACGCTGGAAGGCTGCGTCCTCGAGATCATCGACACCGAACAGACATATGGCTACGCCATCACGCGCCGGCTCAACGAACTCGGTTTCGCCGACGTCATCGAAGGGACGGTGTACACCATCCTGGTGCGGCTGGAAAAGAACGGCCTCGTCGAGGTCGTGAAACGCCCCTCCGATTCCGGGCCGGCGCGAAAGTTCTACTCGCTCAACGAAGCGGGACGCAATGAGCTTGCGACATTCTGGAAGAAATGGGAATACATTTCAGCACGCATCAATGAACTCAAGGAAAGCCGACAATGAAATTCTGGGAGACAGTCACCGGTAGCGATCTCACCCGGGAATACCAAGCCTTCGGCGCGCGAGCCAAGGCCCTCCCCGCGGAGTACGGAGCGGCGTGGGAAGAGATCAACACCCATCTATTCCTGTACGGCAACTTCTCCGGTCGAAATGTGATGCCGATTCTCGACGGCGTCCTGGGGTTGCTCGAGGTAATGGCCGCGGATGGCCACACCGTCGACGAAGCGCTGGGCAGAGACATCAAAGGCTTCTGCGCGGCGATCGCCGGTGAAGAGGGGGCCAAGAGCTATCGCGACCGGTGGCGCGAGCAGCTGAACAGCAACGTTGCAAAGAAACTGGCTCGGTTAGGGGATTGAGATGAGCATCCGCGACATCATCGAGGGCAAGCGGGCATGGCGGGCGCACCTGGCGCGAGTCAAGGCGCTCCCGTCCGACTATCAAATCGTCTACAAGGAGATGCAAAAGTACTTCTTCAAGGTCGGTCCGGTCGACTTGTCCGACGGCCGCCTGCTCTCGGAAATACTCGATTTCTTCGAACAGGGTGCGGCGACTGGTACAGGGGTCATCGAACTCATCGGCAAGGACGTCGCAGCTTTCTGCGATGAATTGATAAAGGACACGTCGACCTATGCCGACATTTACCAGGAGTCCCTCGGTAAGCCGTAGGGATCGAACTCTGTAGCCTGCGCGGGCCGAGTGCCGATCTGATACGCACAATTGTCCCGACCGGAGACGATAGAACCCGCCGCACCTCGCGGCGCGGCCACGGCGTGAACGCCTCGGTCACCCGCAACTCACCATTCACGATCAGTCTTCGCTACGACTGACCCGCACTGCACCTGTGTTGCAGATACGTTCGGAACAACAGTTTTCGACTGCCCTGCCCTCGCGCATCGCCTCCGCCGTGCCGCGGACGATGTTCGTGCCGGTCTGATCACTCGCGCGATCGACACGGCGACTCGTGCAGTGCATTTGCCCGCTGTGACCCGGGCGTGGCCTCGTGTCAGCCCGGTGTCAGCGCGGTGTCAGACCAGACATCGACAGTTGCTGTGTGACGAACCGGCGCGCCATCGCCCGCCCAGTCGAGAACACAGAAATAAGGAGGTAATTCGATGACGACCCAGCAAGCGCCCGCGATCCGGGTGCGAGGCATGGAAAAGTCCTACAAGGATCTGCAGGTGCTGCGCGGCGTGGACCTCGAGGTGGCGCGAGGCAGCATCTTCGCCTTGCTCGGCTCGAACGGCGCGGGCAAGACCACGGTTGTGCGCATCCTGTCCACGCTGTTGCGGGCCGACGCGGGGACGGCAAGCGTGCAGGGCTTCGATGTGGCTGCGCAACCGGCACAGGTACGTGAGTCGTTCAGTCTCACTGGACAGTTCGCCGCCGTGGACGAAATCCTCAGTGGGCGTGAGAATCTCGTGCTGATCGCACATCTGCGCCGGCTGAAGAACCCCGGCAAGGTCGCTGATGATCTACTCGAGCGCTTCTCGCTGACCGATGCGGCAACGCGGAAAGTGTCGACGTATTCGGGTGGTATGCGCCGCCGCCTCGATATCGCCATGAGCCTCATCGGGAACCCGCCGGTCATCTTCCTCGACGAGCCGACCACCGGGCTCGATCCGCAGGCGCGGATCGAGGTATGGCAGACCGTCAAAGCGCTTGCCGAGCACGGCACGACCGTACTGCTCACCACGCAGTATCTCGACGAAGCCGAACAGCTGGCCGACCGGATCGCGATCCTGCACAAAGGCCGCATCATCGTCGACGGAACGCTCGCCGAACTCAAACAACTGCTCCCGCCCGCCGAGGTCGAATACGTGGAGAAGCAACCCACCCTCGAAGACGTTTTCCTCGCCCTAGTCGGTGCCGACGGAAGCGCCGGCGACACCGCGGCACAAACTCATAAGGACCAATGATGACCACCCGATTCTTCGGCGACACCGGCTACCTGCTGGGACGATCCCTGCGCCACATCATGCGCAGCCCGGACACCATCATCACGACCGCGATCACCCCGATCGCCATGATGCTGCTGTTCGTCTACGTATTCGGCGGCGCGATCGACACCGGGACGGATTCCTATGTGACCTACCTACTGCCAGGCATCCTGCTCATCACGATCGCTTCGGGCATCTCCTACACCGCGTACCGGCTCTTCCTGGACATGAAGAACGGCATCGTCGAGCGATTCCAATCTATGCCGATCACACGCTCGTCCATCCTGTGGGCGCACGTGCTGACCTCGCTGGTCGCCAACGTGACCTCGCTCGTGATCGTCGTCCTCGTCGCCGTGCTGATGGGATTCCGTTCCAGCGCTGATGTTTTCGCGTGGTTGGCGGTCGCAGGCATCCTGCTCCTGTTCACTCTGGCGCTGACCTGGCTCGCCGTCATCCCCGGACTTACCGCCAAGACCGTGGACGGCGCGGGCGGATTCTCCTATCCGCTGATCTTCCTGCCGTTCATCAGTTCGGCATTCGTGCCCACCGACAGCATGCCCGGCCCGGTGCGCGCCTTCGCCGAGCACCAGCCAGTGACCTCGATCGTCGACACGCTCCGCGCCCTGTTCGCGCAGCAGCCGGTCGGCACCGACGTCTGGATCGCCCTGGGCTGGTGTGTCGGCATCCTCGTTGTCGCCTACCTGGTCGCCATATCCACATACCGCCGCAAGATCTCCTGACGGCCAGGGTTCCGACGACCCGAGCGCACGTCAGACCTCAAAGTTCCACTCCGGAAAAGGATCCCATGAGGTAGTCGTGCAGCGCGTGCGGCAGGTTTATCCATCGTTGTCGCGGGCACAGTGGTGGCGCGGGCGCGGTTTCGGCGGCTTGTAACGTCGCTTTCCTTCAGCCGTGGCACGCCGGCTGATCCGGCTGCCGGGGCAGTGATCAGGCGTCGAGAGGCGCATACCACTGCGCGTTACGCAGCAGGATCCGCGTGCGGATGTTGCCGTCCCACTCCACGTCGAGGCCGTGCTTCTCCAGGCGTGGCACCGCGATCCCGGACCTGGGTGGCCGCCCGCGCCCGCTGCGCGACCCCGACACACCCTGCGACGAGTAGCCGCCTGCTCAGATGAGGCTGAGGTCTCGGTTCCGGTGTGGCGGCATGACCAGTGGACGTCGTGCCGATGCATTGATACGGTACGAAACGTGTCGTTTCGTAATGGGCGTCCCGCGGATCCGACTACCGGAGTGCGTACCGGACGGCCTCGTGATCGAGCACGTGAGGGCGAGATTCTCGCGTGCGTGTTGGAGCTGCTGGGCGAGGTGGGCTATGACGCGTTGACCTTCGAGGCGGTCGCGCGCGGCGCTCGGGCGTCGAAGGCGACGTTGTACCGGCGCTGGGAGACGAAGCGCGACATGGTGGTCGCTGCGGTCAAGGCAGGCCCCGCATCCGGCAACCCCGCTGGCGCGGTGGATACCGGCTCCCTGCGAGGTGACTTGATCGCCTTGTGCGAACGGCTCGACACCACCATGCGCTCGGCCGACCCGACGATGAGCCTGATGCTGCTCCACGCGGGCCTGCAAGACCCCGATTTGTGCCGCCATATCGAAGAAGCGACCGGGCCGACCGGGGCCAAATTGCCTGCGTCGGTGATCTCCGCGGCCATCGGCCGGGGAGAGCTACCGCTCGGCGCGCGACCATTCCCCTACGAGGAAATCACCGGGTCGGTGCTGCTTCTGCGCCGGCTGAACGGACTGTCCGCCGGGCCTGAGTACCTGGCGCACCTGGTCGACGCCATCCTGATTCCCGCTCTTCGAGCAAGCGCGAGCCCCGAACCTCCGCTCCCGGCCATTTTCTCCTGACTGCACATTTGTCCACGAACCCACGAAGGGTGCGCCCATGACGGTTACAACGATCGACGGCTTCGACTACCGACAGCTTTCCGGGGCAGGCAACGTCCGTCTGAACGTCGCCGTCGGCGGTGACGGTCACCCCGTCGTCCTGTTGCACGGCTTCCCGCAAACTCACCTCATGTGGCGGCACGTCGCCGGTGAACTCGCTGAGCGATACACGGTTATCGTGCCCGACCTGCGTGGCTACGGCGCGAGCGACAAACCCGAAGAAGCGACTCCGGATACCTACTCGAAGCGGACCATGGCGCACGACATCGTCAACATCGTGCGCGAAATCGGATACGACCAGTTCAGCCTGATCGGTCATGACCGAGGAGCACTCGTCGGGGTCCGGGCCGCGCTCGACCACCCGGAGAAGATCACCCACTTGGGGATCCTGGATGTCCTGCCGACCATGGACACTTGGGACGTGCTGCACGGCGCCGATGCGGCGGTCGCCTGGCACCTATACCTGATGGCACAGCCAAAGGGCTTGCCCGAGCGGATGATCGAAGCAGTCGCCGAAGACTTCTTCAGCTCGTTCCTCGACGCCTGGGATCCCAGCGGAACCACATTCCCACCACACGTGCGCCGGCACTACATCGACAGTTCCACGCGCGCTGTGCCGTCCATCGTCGCCGACTACCGGGCCACGGCCGGTGTCGACCTCGAGATGGACCGAGCCGACCGAAAGGCAGGCGCTCAGTTGGCGATGCCTGTGGCTGTAATATCGCAGGACTGGGGGTCGCGGCTGGGTTTCGATGCCTCTGCCCTGTGGCGGCAATGGGCCCCGGCCGCCACTTACCAGCCGATCGATGCCGGCCACTTCATGGCAGAGGAAAAACCGGCCGACGTTACCGCCTTCATCCGAGAATTGATACAACGCACGCCTGCATGAATCGACCACCTCGAAACGCCAGAGGTTCCGGTGGCCCAGCATGACAGCGTTGACCACCCTGGAAGAGATCAGCATCGTGCTCGACCCCGGACAGGTCGAGCACGTGCGCACTCGCGAGCTGCACTACGGCATCGAGCACACCTACTTCGCCCGCCTTCGAGATCGACGACGTAGTCGGTAAGAAACAACGGACCGCGCTTGCGGCCGGCGATCCAGCGCGGCAGCAGCCGCGCGGTGCCGGTCTGCCAATAGACGACATCGCGGGCGCCGCCCTTGCGGACCACGGTCGCACACCGGTTCGCGGTGTCGAGATCCTGGACGTCAAGAGTCAGGATCTCCTCGGCCCGAGCCGCCACGCGATCCGCAGCCTGATATGTCCGGTGGGAGTCGATCCTCGTCACTGAGCAAACGATGCCAGTTGCGAAACCGTGTGCGCCGTGTCACAGTTCTTGCGCCAAATCGTTACCGGTCGGTAACTGTGAGTTCTGTTGCAGGAGTTTTGTATGGTCAAGGACGTTCGCATGAGGATCGCTGCTGCGTTCGCCACGGCAATCACGACGAGCCTTGGCCTCGTTGCGGCCGCCCCGGCCCAGGCCGCGCCGGGCCTGAGCCCCTACGTCGCCATGGGCGACAGCTATAGCGCGGGATCGGGCATCGTTCCACTCGATCCCGCCGTCACTCCGGCGTGCGCGCGAACCACCCGCAACTACCCGAACCTCATCGCCGACGCCCTCGGTGTCGCGTCGTTCACCGACGTCACCTGCGGAAACGCCGATACCCATGACTTCTACGAGAAGCAGTACCCCAGCCTGACCCCGCAGCTCGACGCCGTCACCAAAGACACCAAGCTCGTCACCCTGACCATCGGCGGCAACAACAACGACACCCTGATCAAGGTGATCTCCGCCTGCATCAGCGCAGGGACCGGAACTGCCGGCCAGGGCAACCCCTGCGAGACCATTTACGGCGACCGGTTCACCAACGACATCCTGAACAAGACCTATCCCGCGGTGAAGAAGGCGCTTGCGGACATCCATGCCAAGGCGCCGTCCGCGAAGGTTGCCATTCTGGCGTACCCCCAGGTCATGCCCAAGGACAACAGCAACTGCTTCCTGACGATGCCGATCGCCAAGGGCGACGTCCCCTACATCAACAACATCCAGGACACCCTGAACGGCGTCGTCAAGCGCGCCGCTGACGAGACGGATACCACCTTCGTCGGCATGCAGAGCTCCATCGGCCACGATGTTTGCAAACCCATCGGCATCCGCTGGGTCGAGCCAGCCGTGTGGGGGTTGAACTTCGTGCCGATCCATCCGAACGCGCTGGGCATGGAGAAGATGGCCGAACAGGCATTGGCCGCGATCGGCGGCTGACACCCGATATCGAACGGGAGGTTTCCCGACCATCGGCGGTGCCGCTACTGCTTCTGTGCATCGCACGCCTCGGCTGGTAGGGCGCACTCGGATGAGGAGGCGGGTTCGCCGAGTCGGACGATGACGACGCCGATGAGAATCAGTGCCCCGCCGATCAATTGGACGGATCGCGGCGCTTCGTCAAGCAGTGCCCAGGCGAAGAGCAGCGCCGCGAGGACTTCGGTGAGGGCGGCGAAGGAGGCGAGCCGGGAGCCGAGGAGCCGGGTGGCGGCGATGCCGGTGACATAGGCGGTCGCAGCCGTGATCGCGCCGAGCGCAAGGACGGGAAGCCACCACGATGTGGTGAAGTCGGCGAACTCGACCGGGTTCGTGGTGACCCGCAGTCCGACGATGCCAGCGGCACCTGCGGCAAGCAGTGCGAGTCCACCGACCGATAGTCCACCCGCTGCCAGCACGATGGCGGGCAGGGGGCCACCCTGGGCGGACAGGATGAAATACGCTGCGGCGCCGATCATTGCGCCGAGCGCCCACAGGATGCCGATCCGGTCGGCGCTGAATCCCGAGCCGATGTCGAGCACGAGGAGCAGTCCGGTGATCCCGAGGAGGGCGCCGACGACGGTGGTGACGCCCGGCCGTTGCCGATGCCGTAGCCACAACCAGCTGACGACCGCTACCGGCGCCGTGTACTCGATGAGTAGCGCGGCACCGATCTCCATATGCGCGACAGCGTTGAAGTAGGCGAGCTGAGTTCCAGCGACAGCGAGGAGCCCGTAAGTGCCGATCAATGACATGTTGTCCCGCAACAGCTTCCAATCGCCCTGCAGCTTGGCTACCGCCGTGGGCAGCAGCACGAGCGAGGCCAGCAGCACACGAACCACCACGACGGCCGCCGGGCTCCAGCCCGCGTTCATCAGTCCCCGCGCGAGCGGTCCGGACAGGCCGAACGAGGTGGCCGACACCGCTGCGAGCATCAGCCCGGAGCGGATCCGACCACCCGCTGCGGTGTCATGAGTCAAAGTCGCCATGGCTAATGACGGTAAGGACGCTGCGGTAATATGTCAATGTGGTTTTCGCTCATGACACTGAAGCGGCGCTGCTGGCGGCCGTAGATCTGGTCAACTCCGCGGAAGAGCCCGACACGCTGACCGAGATCGCCCAGCTGGACGAGTTCTTCGTCCGGCACGTCTACACGGGCGTGCATATCGGCGACGCCGCCGAACTGGCCGCCGTCCGGGCGTTGCGCCTGCCGCTCCGGTCGATGCTCACCAGCGACCGCGACACCGCGGTCACGCTGGTGAACAAGACCCTCGCAGAGCACCGTGCCGTACCGCAGCTCGTCCGCCACGGTGCTGTCGACTACCACGTCCATGCAGTTCCGCCGCAGGCACCGCTGCCGGTCCGCATCGCTGTCGAAACCGCCATGGCCATGATCGATGTGATTCGCGCCGACGACCTGAGCAGGTTGTCGGTCTGCGCCGACGAGAACTGCGAAGGACTGGTCCTGGATCTGTCCCGCAACCGATCCCGCCGCTACTGCAGCACGGCCTGCGGCAACCGCAATGCCGTTGCCGCCTATCGCGCACGGCAGCGCTAGTCCACAAGAATCGTGCGCCCGCACCCGCACGCGGCTCCGAGGAGCCGGCCGCCGAGGAGATCCCGGCTCGCACGCTGCGTCGCAGCCCGAGTCGGGTGCGGAGTCGCCGGTGAGTCCGATGCCTCGTCGAAGTCGTCAACTCGAAGGAAGAAGGGGTTCATACCTCAGTTCGACCGTTCCCGCGGCACGTGCAGGTCGTACTGCGCAATCTTGCGGTAGAGGGTGGCGCGGCTCATGCCGAGTTCGGCTGCAGCCCGGGCCATCGTCATGCTGGTGGTCGAGAGCACGCGCATGATCTCACCGCGCTCGAACGCCTCGATACGGGAAAGGTGGCGGGTGCGGCCGGCCAGTAGTCGCGGCGGCAGGTCGGCGAGGTCGATCGCATCGCATCGGTTCGCTAGGTGTGACACCAGCTGGGACAGTTCGTCGACGTTGCCGGGCCAGTCGTAGCCGCGCAACGCCCACTGGGCCGCGGCGCTCACGGTGAGGTCGCGACCGCGTACTCGGCGCGTCAGGTGCGCGGCCAGGACCCCGACGTCGTCGGGCCGATCACGCAGTGCGGGCACCGGGACGATGGTATCGATGCGTGCGGCCAGCGATGCGGGGATGTCCGCGAAGTGTTCGGCGGTGACCGCGAACCGCGCGGTGCCGCTGTGGCGGTCGAGGAGGTCGCGCAGCTGTTCGGCGGCCCAGATCGGCAGCGCGTCGACGTCGCGCACGATCACCGCGGTGTGCGCCTTGTCGAGTTCGGGCGTCCAGAGTCCCAGCCACGTATCGACATCGGCCGGTGCCGGCGTCCCGGCGCAGAGGATGCGGTCGCGGGGGTAGGCGCGCCGGGCGGCCTGGGCGAGGGCGGTCGCGCGACCGGAACCGGATTCGCCCACCGCGGCGACGATCCGTCCGGATGTCATCGCTTGTTCGGCGGCGGCGACCGCCTCGTTCCACGGCCGCGACAGGGCAGCGACGGTGCCCGATCCGGGCTCGAGACGAGGGACCTCGACGCGGAAGACCTGGCCGCGTGGCGTGCGGCGCGGTGACCGGCCGCTCGAGCGGGCAAGCATGAGCGCGGCGGTGTTGCTCGCGGCCGAGCGAGCCAGTGCCAGCAGTAGATTGCTCGACGACTGTGACCAGGTGGTGAGGTTGACACTGCCTTCGAGGCGGCCGGATGTCGGGTCGAGCACTGGGACTGCGGCGCAGGTGAATGTGCACAAGCTCAGCGCGTAGTGCTGGTCGGCGCGCACCAATGTCGGCACCCGGTCGGCGAGGGCCAGCCCCAGCCCGTTGGTGCCCACGTCGCGTTCGGCGTAGCCGAAGCCTGGTGCCAGATGTACGTCGTCGAGCGCATCGAGCAGTGCGCGGTCACCGCTGAGCCGGCTGAGCACCACGCCGTCGGCGTCGGCGAGCATCATGCCGACCGGCTCGTCGGCGAGGGTCGAGTGCAGATCGGCCAGCACTTCGCTGCCGCACCGGAAGAACAGCGACCCGAGATTCTCGGTGCCGGTGAACACCGGATCGATCTCCTCCAGCGGCACG